>JAQZBG010000485.1 GCA_029239165.1 Microbacterium sp.
GTCGAAGCCCGCCCTCTCCGGTGTCGACTTCGAAGTGCAGCGCGGGGAGTTCGTCTTCCTCGTCGGCGCCTCCGGCTCCGGCAAGTCCTCCTGTCTGCGCCTGATCCTGCGCGAAGACGTGCCGACGGCGGGGCGAGTCGCCGTGCTCGGTCGGGACCTCCGCTCGCTCGCCAACCGCAAAGTGCCGTACTTCCGGCGCCACATCGGCTCGGTGTTCCAAGACTTCCGCCTCCTTCCATCGAAGACCGTGTATCAGAACGTCGCCTTCACACTGCAGGTCACCGGTTCCTCGCGCGGATTCATCCAACAGGCCGTGCCGGAGGCGCTCGCGCTCGTGGGCCTCGACGGCAAGCAGAAGCGCATGCCGCACGAGCTTTCCGGCGGCGAGCAGCAGCGCGTCGCGATCGCTCGTGCCCTCGTCAACCGTCCGCAGGTGCTGCTGGCCGACGAGCCGACCGGCAACCTGGATCCGGCGACCTCCGTCGACATCATGCAGCTTCTCGCGCGCATCAACGCCGGAGGCACGACCGTGCTGATGGCGACGCACGAGGCCGGCTTCGTGGATCAGATGCAGCGCCGGGTGATCGAGCTTCGGGACGGCGAGATGGTGCGAGACGAGGTGCACGGCGGGTACGGCGACACCTCCAACATCCCGCGCCTCGCGCCGGAGAAGGTGCGCGGCGCTGCTGCCGCCGCCGCACTGACTGCGGTGCAGGAGGTCCAGCGTCAGACGGCCGACCTCTCCTCCGTCCGCGCCGCCCTCGCCGAGGAGCTCAGCTCGCAGAGGAAGGCCGCCGCAGCCGACGGCGCATCTGACATCGCGTCGGGATCTCCGCGAACGGTCGAGCCCTCCCGCACGGTCGAGCCGCCGGAACCGACGCCTGCGTCGGAGTCCGACGTGGTTGCCGCGGTCGTCGAGCCGCCCGCCGTGGTGGAACAGCCGGCCGTCGTCGAGCCACCGGCCGCTGGGGAGGCGCCGGCGGTCATCCGCCCCCGTACGCACCCGATCACTCTCCCGACCGTCGATGTCGCGGAGCTCGGAGTCGCGGATCGACTCGGGCTCTCCGACGAGGACGACGAGGAAGTGGGCCCGACCTCATGAGAATCGGACTCATCCTCACCGAAGCGCTGGGCGGTCTTCGGCGGAACATCTCGATGGTGATCTCGGTCATCCTCGTCACCTTCGTCTCCCTCACCTTCGTCGGTGCGGCGATCCTGATGCAGTCGCAGATCGGCGTCATGCGGGGCTATTGGGCAGAGCGCGCCCAGGTCGCCGTGTACATGTGCTCCTCGGTCTCCGAATCCGACACGTGCATCGACGGTGCCGCGAGTGAGGAGCAGGTCGCCGCGGTTCGGGCACAGCTCGAAGGAGAGGCGCTCGCTCCGCTCATCAGCTCGCTGACATTCGACACCAAAGAGGACACGTACGCCAAGCTCGTGGATCAGCTCGGCGAGGACCAGGCGAGCGTGCTCACGCCCGACCAGGCGTTCGAGGTCTTCTTCGTCACGATGAAGGACCCCGGCCAGTCGCAGGTGCTGGCAGAAGCGTTCAGCGGTCAGGCCGGTGTCGAGCAGGTTCAGGATCAGCTGCAGTATCTCGAACCGCTGTTCTCCGCCCTGACCGTCGCGACGTACATCGCCGTCGGCATCGCGGTGCTCATGTTGATCGCGGCGACCCTGCTGATCGGCACGACGATCCGATTGTCGGCGTACGCGCGGCGCAAGGAGATCGGCATCATGCGTCTCGTCGGTGCGTCGAACCGGTTCATCCAGACACCGTTCGTGCTCGAAGGCGTGTTCGCGGCGTTCCTCGGTTCGGCGCTGGCCAGTGCCGCAGTCGTGGCCGGCATGCACTTCGGCGTGAACGGCTACCTGCGCGGCCGGGTGCCCTTCATCACGACCTGGGTGAGCATGCAGGATGCGATGCTCGTCGTCCCGGTGCTGATCGGGATCGGGATCGTGCTGGCCGCTCTGTCCGCCGGCTTCGCGATCCGGCGATGGCTCCGTACCTGATAGCCTGAAAGGCTGCTCGGCCGGATGGTCGGTCGAGCTCATCACGGCAACAGGAGAGCATCATGCCCAGGGAACGCGGAGAGAAGGTCGTCGCGACCAATCGTCGCGCACGTCACGACTACACGATCGAGACTGCGTCAGGGGCGTGCGAACCTCAGCGACGGCTACGCGTTCGTGAAGGGCAACGAGGTCTTCCTCGACTCGGTGCACATCCCGGAGTACTCGCAGGGCCACTGGACCAACCACTCCGCGAAGCGCATCCGCAAGCTGTTGCTGCATCGCGAGGAGATCGCCAAGATCGCGCACGCCGTCTCGGCGGGCGGGTACACCCTGATCCCGCTGAAGCTGTACTTCTCCGACGGTCGGGCCAAAGTCGAGATCGCGCTCGCCAAGGGCAAGCGCGAGTACGACAAGCGGCAGACCCTGCGCGAGCGTCAGGACACCCGCGAGGCAGATCGTGCCATGCGTCTGCGCAACCGCGTGGGCGAGTAGCGACCGGTCGTCACAGCGTCGGTTCGAAACCGAACACGCGGCCGAGGAAGGTCAGTTCGCGCTCGAGCGCGTCGATGATCGTCTCCGCGCTGCGGAAGCCGTGGCCCTCCGCCGGGTACAGCACGTACTCGTGATCCACGCCACGGGTGGCCAACGCGTCTCTGATCGCCTCGGACTGCGAGGGCGGGACCACGCGGTCTTCCCCGCCCTGCAGCAGCAGAACCGGGACTCCGATGCGATCCGCGTGGGTGAGCGGCGAACGCTCGACGTAGACGTCGTCGTACTCCGGCAGCGGCCCCACGAGACCATCGACGTAAGACGCCTCGAAGTCGTGCGTCTCGGCCACCAGCATCCGTAGGTCGGCTACGCCGTAGCGGCTGATGCCCGCGGCGAAGGCTCCACCGCGCACCAAGGCGGACAGTACCGTCCACCCGCCCGCCGATCCACCGCGGATGGCGATACGCACAGGGTCCGCGAGCCCGGCATCCGCGAGACCCCGTGCTGCGGCGATCACGTCGTCGACGTCCACGACGCCCCATTGACCGTCGAGACGTTCCCGGTAGGTGCGTCCGTACCCGGTGGAGCCGCCGTAGTTGACGTCGAGCACACCGATGCCGCGGCTGGTGTAGAAGGCGTTCGCCGCTGACGCCGCGCCGGTGACGTGCGCGGTCGGCCCGCCGTGCACCTGCACCACGTACGGGGGGAGCTCAGCGGCGGGTGCCGTCGCGCCGGGGTTGGCCGGAGGATAGGCGAAGGCGTGCACGATGCCGTGCAGACCGTCGACCTCGATCGGCACGGCGGGCGGCATCCATTCGCGGTCGACGGGCTCACCACCACGGACGGCGATGGTGTCGCCGGAGTCCACATCGACGCACCAGAGGCCGGCCGTGACCCCGGATCCGTTGCCGGAGAGCAGCACGCGCGACCCGTCTGCGTCGTCGATGCTGATGTGCCCGTCGGCCGGGACATCGATCGGGCGGACGACGCCGTCCGCAGAGATCAGGACGACGTCGTCGCGCCCGTTCGTGCGGACCGCGATGATGCGTCCGTCCTCCAGCGGCCGATACCAGCGGTTGCCGAGCACCCACAGGCCGTAGCCGGTGTCGGCATCGGCCGGAGTGAGCGGGTGCGGTGCGTCGATCGGGGTGGTCCCGTCGAGCGTGATGCGCTGCAGACCCCAGCGGCCGTCCGGATCATCGGCGAACACCAGCTCCGAGTCGCTGAGCCACTCAGGCTGCAGCGCCGCCCGTGTGGGGATCACCTGCCGGTCGCTGCCGTCGGTCTGCGCGACGTGCAGGTGCGCGGCCTCCCACGGCATCAGTCCGCGGTTCCAGGCGACCCAGGCGATCCGACTTCCGTCAGGCGAGAGCGAGGGGTGGGCGAAGAAGCCGTCCCCCTCGACGACGACCTGAACTGCCGACGCATCCTCCGCGGCGGAACCGTCGATCGGGACCTCGACGATCGCGCGGGTATGCGGGGTGGTCGTCAGGTCCTCGCGCACGGCGAACAGACGACCGGCCTGCACGCGGAGGCCGCCGTATGAGGGGCCCACGGGGGTCAGCACGACGGGCTCGGACCCCGGGTCCAGTCGACGCACACGCTGATCACCGGCGTCGACGAAGTACAGCCTTCCCGTTGCATCCGCTG
>JAQZBG010000486.1 GCA_029239165.1 Microbacterium sp.
GCGACGCGGAACGTGGCGATCGCCACGCCGCTCGGCGTCCGCTTCAACTCCGGAGGTGTGGCGACGTTGCCCGTGATCGTGATCGTGTCGGCTCTGTCACTCATGTCGTTGTCCCATCTGTCGTCCCGGGGACCATCCCCGGTGGTACCGCCGGCGCCCCGTGCCCGAGGGCGCCGGCAGTGGGTCCAGCCTGGCGCGACAGGGCGACGCCCGATCCGCGCACACGGCGATCTGGGGACAGCTCGGGCGGACCGGCGCCTGGGGAGGAATCGCCGGAACCCCCGCACGCGCGCGATGTCGGAGGTCGTAGGTATGTTCGAGCAGAAGGAGGAACCATGACCACCGTCATCGAAGCTCGATCGTCCGACACGCCGACACTCGCCTCGCACTCGCGCGTGCGCCTCACGCCCGCAGCGCCGTTCCTGTGGCGCGTGCTGGACTCCACCGGCATCGTCATCGGGCACCTGCAGCAGGTGACGCATGCCGGCGGCATCCGCTTCCGTGCACGCCGCTTCCACAGGCCATCGCAGACGTTCCGCGATATCGGCGAGTTCTGGAGCGCTGACGAGGCGGTCGAGTGCCTGAGATTCGCGCGATGAGCCGTGCCGCCCGACCGGGTGGATCAGATGACGGAGCCGACCCGTTCCACGATCGAAGACGGGGCACCCGCCTGCACCGACGCCCAGACCTCGCCGAGCACGCTCGCGGCGCGCACCATCTCTTCCGGCGGCGCGGTGAACGGCACACGCAGATGGCGTTCGCGCGGAGCTGAGGGGCGAGCCCAGCTCGATCCAGAGCGACACTCCCCCGTGCACGACGGGCACGTCCCACGACGGGATCACCGACCGCAGCGTTTCCACCAGTGCATCGCGCCCCGCACGCAGCAGTTCCGAGCGCTGCAGCAGGATGTCGTCGAAGTGGGCGAGAAGGCGGGTGGCGATCGCCTGCTCGAACTCCGGTGTTCCGAGGTCGTGTGCGGGCCTCGCCGCCACCAGCCGGCCGATCAGCTCACCGTCGGCGCGCACCCAGCCGAGGCGCAGCCCACCCCACACCGTCTTGCCCAGCGAGCCGATCCGCACCACGGTCCCGGGTTCCGATGACTCGAAGCCGGGCGCCAGGCTCCCGCGGTCGATGTCGAGATCCGCTGTCGTCTCGTCCAGCACCAGCACCGAGCCCGAGCGCTCCCCGGCGGCGAGCAGCGAGTGCCGCTCGCGCGCCGTCATGCTGCGTCCGGTCGGATTCTGGAAGTCGGGCATGAGGTACGCCATCACCGGCAATGTCCGCGCGAAGGCCTGCTCGGCCCGGTCGAGGTCCCACCCGTCCTGCGTCGTCACCGGGACACCGACGAGGCGCGCCCCCGCGCGGCGCAGTGCGTCCGCAGCGTGCGGGTAGGTGGGCGTCTCGACGAGGACGCGGTCCCCGCGCCCGATCAGCACCGATGACACGAGATGGATCGCACTCTGGGCGCCCGTCGTCACGAGCACCTCATCGGGATGCGTCGGGACACCTCGTTCGGTGTACCGGCGCGCGATGGCCTCCCGGAGCTCGATGCGCCCGAGCACGTCGTAGCCCACGCGTGAGACCAGCGCCGATGCGTTCGCGGCCGTCTGGGACATGATCCCGGCGAGGCCGGGCCACGCGGGCGGACTCGCCTGCTGAAGATCGATCATCCCGTCCGCCGCCTCGACCCGACCGGGGTCGCGGCGCCTGAGCGGAAGCGTGACGCTGCCCGATCCGCGAAGGCTTGCGATGTGGGCGGTCTCGCGGAGGCTGCGGTACGCCGCAGCCACGGTACTGCGACTCACCTGCAGGGCGCCGGCCAGCTCTCTCTCGGCGGGCAGCGTGGTCCGCGGCGCCAGTCGATTGTCCAGACACAGCAGACGGATGCCGTCGGCCAGGGCCTCGTACGCAGGCTCTCTCGTGCGCCATCCGCCCAGCGACTGGGCCAGCGCGCGGGCCGACATCCGCGAATCCATGGGAGCCATGATAGTCATATTGGACTGCAACCGACGTGCCAATCATGAGATTGGATGTATGCATGCCACGCCGAATCGTTCAACTGCTCGTCGGTCTCTTCCTCTATGGGGCCGGCTGCGCCCTGACGGTCGAAGCGGGTCTCGGCGTCGACCCGTGGACGGTCTTCGCCCAGGGCCTCTCGGTGCGAACCGGCATCGGCATCGGCTGGATCACGAACATCGTCGGCTTCTTCGTGCTGCTGCTGTGGATCCCCCTTCGCCAGAAGCCCGGCGTCGGCACGATCGCGAACATCCTCCTCGTCGGCACGAGCATGCAGATCGTGCTCGGCGTCGTCCCGACCGTGACGGGGTTCGTCGCACAGTTCGCGACGCTGCTGGGCGGCATCCTGCTCGTCGCGCTCGCCTCAGGTCTCTATATCGGGGCGCGCTTCGGTCCTGGCCCTCGTGACGGACTGATGACCGGTCTGAACGCCCGGCTGGGCTGGCCGATCTGGCTCTGCCGGGCGCTCGTCGAGCTGTCCGTGCTGCTCGTGGGCTGGTTGCTCGGCGGCACGGTCGGCATCGGAACGGTGCTCTTCGCGGTGCTGATCGGGCCGCTCGTGCACGTCGCCCTGCCCATGCTCGACACGCGCAAGACGGCGGCCGTCTCGCACCGGCCGGTGTGAAGCGCCTTGCGGGGGGATGAGTCCCCCCGCAAGGCCACTCAGTGCTCGCGGAACTGAGGCCAGTCGCTCCCGGGCGCCATCCGCGAATGCAGCGCGCTCTTGGCGATCTCCATCGT
>JAQZBG010000084.1 GCA_029239165.1 Microbacterium sp.
GCCTTCACGCACGACGAGGGAGTACCGCTGGTCTCGGCCACCGCCGACCCGGCGCAGGTGCGCCGAACCCAGGAGCGCTGGGGAGCCGACCGTGCTGCCGCGCTCATCGAGGACGCGCTCGCCCGGATCGCCGCGCTCGCCGTCGAGCGGCAGGGTGTCCGACGCGTCCTCGTCGCCGGCGGCGAGACCTCCGGTGCCGTGGCCGCCGCGCTCGGCGTGCAGGCGCTCCGGGTGCGCAGGGTCCTCGCGCCGGGCGTGGCCTGGACGACGGCGTCCGACTCCGAGGGGCGCGAACTCGATCTCTGCTTCAAGTCGGGCAACTTCGGCGGTGAGCGCCTCTTCGTCGAGGCATGGCAGGAACGTCAGCAGGAGGAGGGGTCATGACCGCGGAACGACTGATCGCCGCGTGCCGCGCCCTCGCGGAGGCCGGGCTGTCGCCGGGAAGCTCGGGCAACGCGAGCGTGCGGGAGGGGGATCGCATCCTGATCACCCCCACCGGCACGGCGCTCCGCCGCGTCACCGTCCACGACCTCGCCATCCTCGACCTCGACGGCGTCCACCTCGGCGGCCCTGCCCCCACGAAAGAGGCCGCGATGCACGTCGCCGCCTATCGGGTGCGAGCCGACGCCGGCTGCGTCGTGCATCTGCACGCCCGCGCGGCAACCGCGGTCTCCTGCCTCGCGCTCGCCGTCCACGACGACCCGCTGCCGGCCTACACGCCGTACCGGCTGCGGATGCTGCGCCGCGTGGCACTCGTGCCCTACGCGGCCCCCGGTTCCGACGCCCTCGCCGCCGGTGTCGAGGCTGCGGCGTCGATGAGCCACTGCCTGCTGCTCGCGAACCACGGCAGTGTGGTGTGCGCCGCGGATCCCGAGCGGGCGGTCGACCTGTGCGAAGAACTCGAAGCCGCGGCCGAGCTCACGCTGGCCCTGCACGGTCGCGAGGCGCGGACGCTCGACCCGGCGACGGCCTGGGCCTGACACCCCGGTCGCCGTCGAGTTCCCTCACACCGCCAACGCGGCGCCCGCGTCACGCAGGCGGTTCTGCAACTCACGCACGACATCGGTGTAGCCGAGTCCGGCGGCCGTGGCCGTGCACACCGCGACGTCGGCGTCGATCACCGCTCTCCCCCGCTCTGAAGCACACCCATGCCGCCTTGCGCAAGACCCGTTGGCGAGTGCCTCGGCCGCTCTACCATCGCCGAATACAGGAAGAGGGTCGGTTGCGGGGAGGGGAGATCGACCCGTATAGTCACAGCCATGTGGTAACGATGCCACAGGTCGACGGGAGAAGCGACATGAGAGACATCCACCGCGTGGAGGCCTCCGGATGCGGGAGGACGAGATGAGTCTCGGATCCGAATCGAAGACGCAGACGCTGAGCGTGGCGAAGGACGGGCGAGCCGGGCGGAAGCGCCGCTCGAAGGAGCATGGCCCCCGCGTCAAGCAGCACTACAACAAGCGCGAGGCGCTGGCCGGGTACATGTTCATCGCGCCGTGGCTCGTCGGCTTCCTGGTCTTCACCGCGGGCGCGATGATCTACAGCCTGTACATCTCGTTCAGCAACTACAACCTCGCGACCAACACCGCGCGGCCGGTCGGCATCGACAACTACGCGCGCCTGTTCGAAGACCCCCGCGTGGGCGTCTCGCTGGCCAATACGCTGTTCTACGTCGTGATGGCGGTGCCGCTGGAGATCATCTTCGCCCTCGTGCTCGCGATGCTGCTCAACCGCGTCGGCCGCGGAGCGGGCTTCTTCCGCACCCTGTACTACCTCCCCAAGATGACTCCGGCAGTGGCGACCGCCGCCGTCTTCTTCCTGCTGCTCAACGGCAACTCGGGCGCGATCAACGAGTTCTTGGGATTCTTCGGTATCCAGGGCCCGCAGTGGCTGGTCGACCCGGCGTGGGTGAAGCCCAGCATCGTGATCATGACGCTGTGGGGTGTGGCGGGAACGATGGTCATCTTCCTCGCGGCGCTCAAGAACGTGCCGATCGAGCTCTACGAGGTGGCCTCCCTGGACGGCGCGGGCCCGATCCGCAAGTTCTTCTCGATCACCCTCCCGATGATCTCGGGGGCCATGTTCTTCAACGTCATCGTCCTCTCGATCGCGGCGTTCCAGATCTTCGACCAGGCCTATCTCCTGTTCTGGCGAGATCAGAGCAATGCTTCGCCGGAGGCCTCGCTGTTCTATGCGATCTACCTGTTCCAACAGGCCTTCCGCCAGTTCAACTTCGGGTTCGCCGCCGCCATGGCCTGGCTTCTGTTCGTGATCATCATGCTGATCACGATCGTCCAGGTGAAGTTCGGCAACCGATTCGTCTACTACGAGGGAGACCGTTGATGTCGTCTTCACTGCGCCAGCTGCCCCCGGCGATCGAGCCCGCCCTCGAGTCCGAGACCCGGGCGATCACGGTGCCTCGCAAGTCGAGGTGGCGCCGCGCTTTCTCCCGCCCCAAGACCCTCGCCGGCCGAATCGTCCTGGCGATCGTGCTGGTGGCGTTCGGACTGCTGTTCCTCTACCCGTTCGTATGGCTGCTCGCTGCGAGCCTCAAGCCGCGCGGCGAGGTGTTCGACAACCTCCTGATCCCGAAGACCTTCACCCCGGAGAACTACGTCGAGGTCTGGAATCAGCTGCCGCTGTTGAGCTGGATGTGGAACAGCATCGCCATCGCGGTGCTCGCCGCCGGCGCCGTCGCGGTGTCGAGCTCGATCGTCGCCTTCGGCTTCGCGTACTTCAAGTTCCCCGGACGCGGGCTGCTGTTCGGCCTGGTGCTGGGCACGATGATGCTTCCCGGCGCCGTCACGATGATCCCGATCTACCTCATCTGGAAGGAGACCGGGATGCTCGGCACCTGGGTGCCGCTGTGGGGCATGAACCTGTTCGGGTCGGCGTTCTACATCTTCTTGCAAAGGCAGTTCTTCCTGGGGCTCCCGAAAGAGCTGTTCGAGGCCGCGCGCCTCGACGGGGCCAGCTATTGGGGTCTGTTCTGGCGCATCGCGATGCCGCTGTCGATCCCCTCGTTCGTGATCGTCTTCCTGTTCGAGTTCCAGGCGAGTTGGAACAACCTGCAGGCCGCGCTCATCTATCTGAACGCCGGCTCGGTCGACGAGTTCACCGCGCCCCTCGGCATCGCCTACGCGATGACGAAGTACAGCCCGACGGCGGGCGGGCACGGCGACTATCAGTACGTGATGGTGGCGTCGTTGATCGTGACCCTGCCGATGCTCATCCTGTTCGCCTTCGGTCAGCGCTACTTCATCGAGGGTGTCGCGACGCAGGGACGCAAGGGATGACCGGCACCACCTGAACCACACCCTACGGACCAGCACCACAGAGCAGTACACACAATCAGGCGGAGGCGAGAGCGCCGCCCCAACGAAAGGTAATGAGATGCGCAAGCGCATGACGGGATTCGCCGCGGTGGCCGCGGCATCCGCACTCGTGCTCGCGGGCTGCAGCGGCGGCGGAGCGGGGGAGGGCGGCGGTGACGCCGACTTCGACGCCGAACCGACAGGCACGCTCTCGGCATGGGGGTTCGAGAACGCCGACGACGTCGGCACCTCGCGAATGGACTACGCCGCCGAACAGCTGAGCGACGTCGAGATCGACCTCGACGCGACGGCGTTCGACGCGCAGAAGTTCACCACCCGCATCGCCAGCGGCGATGTCCCCGACGTGGTGCAGATGGATCGCCGCTACGTCACCACGTATGCCGCACAGGGACTCATCATGTCGCTCGACGAGTGCTTCGCCGCGCAGGACGTCACTCCCGACGAGCACTGGTACCCGTCCGTCGTCGACGACGTGACCTACGACGACCAGGTCTGGGCGGTGCCGCAGTTCTACCAGCCGCCGGCCATCCTCGTGAACAAGAAGGTGCTCGCAGAGGCGGGAGTCACGGCGGACCAGATCGACACGTCGAAGCCCGACGTGCTGCTCGAGGCCATCGGCAAGATGTACCAGGAATCGGGCGGCAACCCGACGCGGCTCGGACTCGACCCCGTCGCCACCGGTCAGGGCCCGCTGTGGATCCTCGGCATGGGCGGACAGCTCACCGACGACGAGGGAGCGCCGACACTCGATGACGAGAGCAACATCGCCGGCATCGAACTGCTCAAGCAGATCACCGACGCCCAGGGCGGATTCGCCGGAGTGAAGAGCTTCACCGATTCGTTCGACACCTTCGGCGACAACAACCAGTACGTCACCAACCAGGTGGGTGCGCAGGTCAACGCCCAGTGGTACCCCAACGTGCTCGGACCGTACGCCGACCAGATCGACATCGAGGCCGTGCCGTTCCGCGACGCCGACGGCGAGCCGTTCTCGGTCGCCTCCGGCACCGCGTTCGTCGTGCCGGTCGGTGCGGAGAACCCCGCGGCAGCATGCGCCTGGATGATCAACCTCACCTCCGATGACGCGTGGATGGCGGCGGGCGACGCCCGGGCGCAGACGCTCAAGGACGAGGGCGGTCTGAACACCGGCCTGTTCACCGGGTCCCCGGCCGCCGACCAGGCGATCCGCGACAAGTTCGTCGTCGAGACAGGCAACGCCGGCTTCGACCAGGTCATCTCGACGTTCTACGACGTCGTCGACTACGGACAGTCGTTCGGATCCTCGCCGGCTGGTCAGGAGATCCAGAACGAGCTGAACAACGCGATCACCGCCGCACTGCTCGGCGACAAGACGCCGGAAGAGGCTCTGGCCGACGCGCAGGATGCCGCGATGCGCGCGTACGAGAACGCCACTGCGGGCTGATCACCCGCACCCCGGGGCGGGTCGACTTCGGTCGGCCCGCCCCTCTCATGCCCGCCCCCCTCATGCCCGCCCCTCTCATGCCCGCCCCTCGGTGTCCTGACCGCATACGACCGCGAAAGACGCGCACACGATGACGATCCGACAGATCCTCCTCCTCGGCCACACCCACCACGACGTCGGCTACACCAACAGCCCGCGCCTCATCGACCGGCAGCACGCGCAGATCGTCGACCGCGTCCTGGAGCTCGCGAGCGCACACGCGGGCGACGGCCCCGACCGGTTCCGCTGGACCTTCGAGGTGGCCCGGCCGGTGCTGAACTTCCTGCGCACGGCCGGCCCGGAGCAGCGGGAGCAGCTGGCCGCGCTCGTCCGTGACGGGGTCGTCTCGGTCACCGGCGGGTACCTGAACATGACCCAGCTGCCGAGTGCGTTCGAGTTCGACGCCGCATACGAGCAGCTCGCTCGCATCCGCGCCCTCGGGATCGACGTGCGCACCCAGCAGCACGGCGACGTGAACGGGATCTCGTGGGGAGCGGTCGATCAGATGACGGCGGCGGGCATCGATCGGCTCGTCATGGCGCTCAACCCCGATCACGGGCGCGCGCCGTTCCGCCAACCCCGCGGCTTCTGGTGGGAGGGGCCGAGCGGTCGACGGGTCTTCGTCTGGCTCTCCACCCACTACGGCTACGGCGAGGAGTGGGGGATCGTCGACGGCGATGTCGACCGTGCGGAGCAGCACATCCAGGCCTTCGTCCGCGAACTCGAAGAACGCGACGACTACCCGTGGACGACCGCGATCGTGCACGCCGGCAACGACAATCGCTGGCCGACCGCGCTCTTCCTCGATGTCGTGCGGGCGTGGAATGCGCGGCACCCCGAGTTGCCGATGCGCACGGCCACGATCGACGAGGCGCTCGATGAACTCGCCGGGGATGCGCTCGATGCCGAGATCCCCACGGTGCGGGGTGAGTGGGCGGACTGGTGGTCGCACGGGCACGGGTCGACGGCGCGCGAGGTCGCGGTGTACCGCGAGGCCCGGTCCTTCGCGCGCGCGGCGCAGTCGTCCTTGTCACTCGCCCGACTCGCCGGAGACGGCGGTGTTCCCGGCTTCGACGTGCTGGGCTACCGCCGCGGCCCCGTGCGGCATCGGTCGGCGGAGGAGGTGTCGCAGATCCTCGACCACGTCGACGAGCAGCTGCTGCTCTACGGCGAGCACACCTGGGGAAGCTGGGAGACCTACTCGAAGGCGCACTCGACGTTCAGTCATTCGCATCACAACGCCAAGTCGGGCTTCGCGTACGACGCGTTCGATCACGCTCGAGACCTCGCCATCGAAGGGTGGTTCCGCTATGTGGGGTCGGTCGCCGAGGTCGAAGACGAGACGCCGGCTGCCGACGCCGTCGTGATCCTGAACCCCACGGAATCGCCGCGGCGTGAGGTCGTCGACGTCGAGGTGACGGGCACGCATCGCGTCCGGCTGCTCGCCGAGGTGCCCCCGTTCGGCGCCACGATCCTGCCGACGCCGGATGCCGGGGTCGAGGAGACCGTGACCGGGCCGATCACCGTCGGACGCTATCGCGTGCTCGTCGACCCCGAGCGGGGTGGCATCGTCTCCCTGGTCGACACGGCAAGCGGGCGGGAACTCGTCGACAGCGGTGCGGCGACGCCGCTCGGTGCACTCGTCGACGAGCGGGTGATCGAGGGCTCTTCGCATCCGATGATCACGGAGTCGCCGAAGCTCTTCCATCCCGACCACCCCGGCCCGGACTTCCGACACGAGGTCGCCGTCGGCGACGGCCCGGTGCGGGTGCGGCGGACGGGTGCGGCGACCGAGATCAGCTGGGAGGCGTCCGCGCCGGGCGTTCCCGCCGTCCGCACCACGCTCGTGCTGGCCGAGGATTCGGCCGACATCGGGCTGGATGTGTGGCTCAGCAAGCCGGAGCGGTTCGAGCCGGAGAGCGTGTTCGTCGCCTTCCCGTTCGCGGTCGGCGACCCCGAGTTCCTGCTCGAAACGGCCGGCGCGGTGTTCGCGGCCGAGAGCGAGCAGCTGCCGGACACGAGCAAGGACTGGTATTCGATCCAGCATGCGGTCGGTGTCGCCGGCACGGGCGGAGGCGTGCTGTGGGGATCGTTCGATGCGCCGCTGGTGCAGGTGGGCGGCATCCACACCGGCAAGTGGGCGCGGTCGCTCGACATCGGGTCGGGGCAGGTGAGCAGCTGGCTGATGAACAACCTGCACTTCACGAACTTCCAGGCCCGCCAGGAGATCACGCGTCGCTTCCGCTACCGGTTCCGCCCTGTCGCGGAGCTGGATGCCGCAGCGGTCCGGCGCTTCGGACGGGACCTGCTCGAGCCGCTGCAGGCCCGGCACCTGCCGTCGGCCCCGAACCCGCTGCCGACCCCACCGCTCACGGTCGAGCCGGCGGCGGCGCTCCTGGTCGAGCTCCGGCCGCTCGGCGTCGACGTCCGCGTGCGGGTGCGGAACATCTCCGACCGCGACGTCACCGCGACGGTTCGGGTCGCCGGGGAGTCCGAACCGCGGACGATCGAGGTCGCCGCGCTCGACGTCGCCGACCTGGTGATCGAGGGGGCTCAAGCCCTCGGGACGGGTTCGTGAACCTCGCCGCGTGTGACGCTCAGCCGAACGCGCCGAGGCTGTCGACCTGCGGAACTCGGGTCGCGCTGACCGGCACCAGCCCGCGGTCGCGCACGATCTGCGCGTAGTCGAGGGCGCTGTCCTTGACGATGCGCTCGCCGGTGCGGAAGTCGACGTAGACCAGGCCGAACCGCGGCCGGTAGCCCAGCGCCCATTCGAAGTTGTCGAGCAGCGACCAGTGCGTGTAGCCGACGAGCGGCACGCCGGCCTCCAGCGCTTCGGCCATCGCCGCGACGTGGGCACGCAGATAGCGCGTCCGCCGCACGTCGTGCACCTGCCCGTCGTGCGTGGGGGAGTCGCCGGAGATCGCCCCGTTCTCGGTCACGATGAGCGGCACGCCCGGATAGTCGTGATGCACCCGGATGAGCAGGTCGCGGAAGGCGTCGGGAACGACCTCGGTGCCCTCGTCGGTGCGCTCGACCTCGCCCGTCGAGCCGACGACCTGCCAGGGGAACGGCCGCTCCGGCCCCGCTTCGGCCGCGGCCATCACCCGGTGCGTGTAGAAGTTGATGCCGAGGAAGTCGCTGCGTCCCGAGATGGCCGCCTCGTCGCCCGGCCGGATCACCTCGTCGAGCGAGCCGCCGATCGCGCGCTCCCAGTGCGTCCGCATGTCGTCGGGGTAGCCCTCGCGCAGCAGCGGGTCCAGGAACCACCGGTTCACGTAGCCGTCGGATCCCCAGGCGGCCTCGGCGTCTTCCGGGCTGTCGGTCGCGGGCACGCAGGGGAGCAGGTTGAGAGCCACGCCGATGCGCCCGTCCGTCGACGCGCGCATCGCATCCGCTGCCGCACCGTGCGCGAGCAGGAGATGATGACCGGCGGTCACGGCGCCGCGCAGATCGCGGAGACCGGGCGCGTGCAGGCCGAGCTGGTAGCCGAGCAGCTGGATGATCCAGGGCTCGTTCTGGGTGATCCACCAGTCCACGCGGTCGCCGAGCCGCTCGGAGGCGGCCACCGCGTACTCGGTGAAGGCGTCGACGGTCGAGCGGCCCCTCCATCCGCCGTCCGCCATGAGCGCTTCCGGCATGTCCCAGTGGTTGAGGGTGACGATCGGCTCGATGTCGCGGCGGCGCAGTTCGTCGATCATGCGCTCGTAGTGGTCGAGCCCGTGGGAGTTCGCCCGTCCCCGCCCGTCGGGCATGATGCGCGACCAGCCGAGCGAGAACCGGTAGGCCTTCAACCCGAGATCGGAGAGGATGTCCACGTCCTCCTCCCATCGGCGGTACGAGTCGCAGGCGATGCGCGCATCACCACCGCCCTCGATCGCTCCGGGCCGTTCGGCGAACGTCTCCCAGATCGATCGTCCGCGGCCCTCGGTGTCGAGCGAGCCCTCGACCTGGTAGGCGCTCGTGGCCGCTCCCCAGAGGAAGTCGGCGGGAAAAGCAGTCATGGCTCCCAGTCTGTCCGAAATGTGGGATCGATGCCATATCGGCGATCACAGGAGATGGAAAAGTGCCCTTCCTAGCGTGGAAGCAGGGAACGACCCTGCTCCGCGCCTGGCGCGCGGGTGTCCTGCCACGAAGGAAGAACTCCTCATGACGAACACCAAAGCCTCCTCCGCCGCACCGTCGCTGGGACTCCTCGTCCTGCGTGTGGTCGTCGGTGCGATCTTCGCCGCGCACGGCGCACAGAAGATCTTCGAGTTCACCCTCCCCGGAACGATCGGCAGCTTCGCGGGCATGGGCATCCCCCTCCCCGAGATCGCGGCGCCCGTCGTCGCCTTCGTCGAACTCGTCGGCGGACTGCTGCTGATGCTCGGGCTCTTCACGCGCCCGGTCGGCATCCTCCTCGCGGTCGACATGATCGTCGCGCTCGTCGCCGTGCACCTGCCTGCCGGTCTGTGGGTCGGCGAGGGGGGATACGAGTTCGTCGCCGTCCTCGGTGCCGCGGCGCTGGCCCTCGCGTTCACCGGCGCCGGACGCTTCTCGGTCGACGGCGCTTTCTTGCGCGGTCGAGCACCGGCCTGGCTCGCCTGACCGGAGAGCAGTGACACGGATGCCGCGGGGGTGAACCCCGCGGCATCCGTCGTATCCGGGGGATGCCACGGCGTTCTCGCGGGGCGGGAAGGCGCGATAAGGTTGCGTAACCATTTCATTCTTGACACCGCTGTGAATGCGGAGTTATGGTGATGAAACCGATTTCACGCAGACCCGGCGAGAACTCGGATGC
>JAQZBG010000085.1 GCA_029239165.1 Microbacterium sp.
GATGTGGACGAGCGGATGCTGTGGCCGCAGTACATGCAGGCGTATCAGACGGTGTTCGACCGCACATCGACCGAGGCGGCCCCGTGGTACGTGATCCCGGCGAACGCCAAGTGGTACGCCCGCCTCGCGGTGCAGGAACTGCTGCTGGCAGCACTGGAAGACATCGACCCGCAGTGGCCGGTCGCCGACTTCGACGTCGAGGCCGAGAAGAAGCGCCTCGCCGCGAGCTGACGTCTCAGGCCAGCGCGTCGACCAGCGGCCGGAACTTCACCCGAGTCTCGAGCAGTTCGCTCTCGGGGTCGGAGCCGGCGACGATCCCGGCCCCGGCGTAGGCGGTGACGCCGATCTCGCCCGAGCCCGCAGTGAACTGCGCGCAGCGCAGGGCGATCGCCCATTCGCCGTTGCCTGCGGCGTCCACCCAGCCGACCGGGCCGGCGTAGCGTCCGCGGTCGAAGGGCTCGAGATCGCGGATCGCGGAGATGGCGGCAGGAGTGGGGGTGCCGGCGACGGCGGCCGTCGGGTGCAGCACCTGCACCAGGTCGAGCGCCGACTCGCCGTCTGCGAGCTCGCCCTCGACATCCGTGGCGAGGTGGAAGAGGTTCGGGAGCTTCAGCAGGAACGGCTGCTCGCTCGCGGCCAGCGCCCTGGTGTGCGGTCGCAGCGAGGCGAGCACGCTCTGCACGGCGTACTGGTGCTCGTCGAGGTCCTTCGTGCTCGAGGCCAGGTGGGAGGAAGCCGCGGTGTCGGCATCCGCATCCGCTCCGCGGCCGATGGTGCCGGCGAGCACGCGAGCGGTGACCGTGCCGTCGTGGACCGTGACGAGGGTCTCGGGGCTCGCGCCGATCAGCCCGTCCACGGCGAAGGCCCAGGTGTCGGGGTACCCGGTGGACAGGGCGCGCACAAGGCGGCGGAGGTCGGATCCGGCAGGGATGCTGCCGGTGAGGTCGCGGGCCAAGACGACCTTGCTCAGCTCGCCGTCGGCGATCCGGGCGAGGGCCTGGCGCACCGAATCCTGGTACCCCTGCGGACTCTGCGCTCCGGGTCCGACCGTGCCGGCCCAGTGCGGGCCGTACGGCTCCGTGGCGAACGCGTCGTCGGCGGAGTGAACATCGCCGCGCCGGATGCGGGTCTCCCAGAAGCGATCACCGTGCCGCCCGAGCACGCGGCTCGGCACGATGAGGACGCTGTCCGCCGCCGACTCCTCGTCGAAGGCGAACGCGCCGAACGCCACCAGCCCGCTGCCCGGCAGCCCCACCGGGTCGGAGACCTGCGCCTGAGCGGTCATGCCGCGCCAAGCGGTGGCGAGCGCTGCGGTGCGGGACTCGCCGGCGCCGGCGGGAGGGCGCATCTCCGCCAGCGGCTCTCCGATCGCGACGATGCCGTCTCCGCGTCGCAACCACGCGAGTGGGCGGGTGGGATCCGCGTAGGCGAGGAGGTCTTCGACCGGGTCGATCTCTCGGGTCTCCACGACCAGGGGGGTGGTGTGCACGCACCCAGCCTATGCCGCGCGCACGGCACGGATCCGCGCCGTCGTAGGGTGAACGGATGAGCGATGCACGCCCCGCACCCGGTACCGAGATGGTCTTCCAGTGGCGTAAGTGGGACGGGTCGCCGCACTGGCGGCACGAGTGCGTGTATCTCGGCGCCGACGAATGGGGTGACTGGATCGGGCAGCCCACGGGGTGGCACAGCTTCCGCCCCGGGGCCGAGTTCCACGCGGGTGGTCCCAACGTCACGCTCGTCCCGGCGAGCGGCGACCACGCCCTCACGGTGAATCGCCGCCACCGCCGTGGCATGCGCATCTACATCGACCTGGGGTGGGACATCCGCTGGTCGGAAGACCCGCTCCTCGCGACCGGGATCGACATGGACCTCGATGTCGTGCGCGTGGCGGGGGCCCGCGGCACGTGGGTCGACGACCGCGACGAGTGGGCCGAGCACAGCGCCCGCTACGGCTATCCCGCCGACGTCATGGAGCACCTGGAGGCGCTCGCTCTCGACCTCGAGGAGGGAGTGCGCGCGCAGGTCGCGCCGTTCGATGATGTGACGGCCGATCCATGGCTCGACCGCCTCGAGGCGCTGGGCCTCACGCCTAGACTGAATTCGTGACCTCGAACGAGAAGAACCGCGCCGATCTCGGCAAGGACCCCGCCCGCGTCAGCGGCATGTTCGACCAGGTCGCGGCCGGCTACGACCGCACCAACACGGCCATGACCTTCGGCAACGACGTGCTCTGGCGGGCGGCGACCACCCGCGCCGTGGCCCCGAAACCGGGGGAGCGGATCCTCGATCTGGGCGCCGGCACCGCGTCGTCGTCGGCCTCTCTCGCCCGCAGCGGTGCCGAGGTGGTCGCGGCCGACTTCTCGCCGGGGATGCTGGCCGAGGGCGAGCGCCGCCACGGCGCGATGCGCAACCTGTCGTTCGTGCAGGCGGATGCCACGGCGCTGCCGTTCGCGGACGCCGAGTTCGACGCGGTCACGATGTCGTATGCGCTGCGCAACGTCAACGACCCGAAGAAGGCGCTGCGCGAGTTGTACCGGGTGACCAAGCCCGGCGGACGGCTGGTGATCAACGAGTTCTCCACCCCTCCCGGCAAGCTCTTCCGAGGCGCGTACCGCCTCTACAACGACCAGGTGCTGCCCCGCGTCGCCCGCGTGGCGGGCACCAACGGAGACGCCTACGACTACCTCAACGAGTCGATCCGCGAGTGGCCCGACCAGAAGAAGCTGTCGGCGTGGATCCGTGAGGCGGGCTGGGGCGACGTGGCCTACCGCAACCTCACGTTCGGCATCGTGGCGCTGCACCGAGCGCGCAAGCCCGCGTGAGCGCCGCGTACGTAAATCCGGCACCTCGGCGCAGGTAGGCTGGGACCGTGACTTCGAGCCCCATCGCCCCGGGTTCGCGGCTGGCGAGCCGTCTCGGGTTCAGCGACCGCGTCTTCATCGGCCCTGCCGCCCGCAAGGTCGCTCGCGCGATCGAAGACGGCCTCGAGCTCGTCGAGACCGGCGCCAAGGCGCTGGAGATCACCCACCTCGGATCGCTGTATCACGACGACGTCATGGACGGCGCCGACCGCCGTCGTGGTGTGCCGGCCGCGCATGCGGTGTGGGGCAACAACATCGCCATCCTCACGGGCGACATCCTCTTCTCCCGCGCCAGTCAGCTGATGTCGAGGCTCGGCGAACGCGCCATCCGGCTCCAGGCCGACACCTTCGAGCGCCTGGTCCTCGGTCAGATGCACGAGACTCTCGGTCCACAGCCCGGTGACGACCCCATCGCGTTCTACATCCAGGTGCTCGCCGACAAGACCGGCTCGCTCATCGCCGCCGCCACTCAGGGCGGTGTGATCTTCTCCAACGCGCCGACCGAGTTCGAAGAGCCGCTGCGCGTGTACGGCGAGAAGATCGGCGTCGCGTTCCAGCTGCTGGACGACGTGATCGACCTGTCGGCCAAGCCAGAGGAGACCGGCAAGGTGCCGGGCACGGATCTGCGTGCCGGCGTCCCGACCATGCCCTACCTGCTGCTGAAGGCCGAGCCCGATGACGCAGCCGTCGACCTCGCAGCGCGCATCGATGACGGGGTGGCGCTCATCGCCGATGGCGCGGATCCCGCGATCCTCGATGGCCCGCTCGATGAGCTGCGCGATCACCGGGTGACGCAGAAGACCCTCGAGCTCGCGCACGCGTGGACGCGGGATGCCGTCGACGCCCTCGCACCGCTGCCGCGCGGCACCGTGCGCGAGGCGCTGACCCGATTCGCAGAGACCCTCGCCGAACGCTCCAGCTGATCGCCCGCGGCCTTCGGGTCGCACGCCGTTGCGTCGGCATACGAAAGGACCTCCCATGACCAAGCTCAGACTGGCCATCGTCGGTGCGGGCCCCGCCGGCATCTACGCCGCGGACATCCTGCTGAAGGCCGAGCGCAAGTTCGACGTCTCGATCGACCTCTTCGAGCAGCTCCCCGCTCCGTATGGGCTCGTCCGATACGGCGTGGCGCCCGACCACCCGCGCATCAAGGGCATCGTCAACGCGCTGCGCGACGTGCTCGACCGCGGCGACATCCGCCTGTTCGGCAACGTGCGCTTCGGCGAGGACATCACCCTCGACGATCTGAAGAAGCACTACAACGCCGTCGTCTTCGCGACCGGAGCGATCCGCGACACCTCGATGGACATCCCCGGGATCGATGCCGTCGCCTCCTACGGCGCCGCCGACTACGTCAGCTGGTTCGACGGACACCCGGATGTGCCGCGTGAATGGCCGCTGGATGCCGCCTCCGTCGGCGTGCTCGGCAACGGCAATGTGGCACTCGATGTCGCCCGCATGCTCGCCAAGCACGCCGAGGATCTGCTCGTCACCGAGGTGCCGGCCAATGTCTACGAGGGTCTCAAGGCCAGCGAGATCACCGACGTGCACGTCTTCGGCCGGCGCGGTCCTGCGCAGGTGAAGTTCACGCCGCTGGAACTTCGTGAGCTCGGCGAGCTGCGTGATGTCGACATGGTCGTCTACGACGAGGACTTCGATTACGACGAGGCCTCCAAGGATGCCGTCGCCAGCAACAAGCAGGTCATGGTCATCGACCGAATCCTGCAGTCATGGCGCAAGCGCGACTCGGTGAACAACGCAGGGGGCACCGCGTCACGGCGACTGCACCTGCACTTCTGGGCGAAGCCCGTCGAGGTGCGCAAGGACGAGAACGGTCGCGTCGCGGCACTCGTCTACGAGCGCACGCAGCCCGATGGCCAGGGTGGTGCGGTCGGAACCGGTGAGCTGCGTGAGGTGCCGATCCAGGCGCTGTACCGGGCGATCGGTTACTTCGGCTCGCCCCTTCCCGGTGTGCCCTTCGACAAGAAGCACGGTGTGATCCCGAACCGTGAGGGGCAGGTGCTCGCGAAGGATTCCAACGAGCGGGTGTCCGGCATCTACGCAACCGGCTGGATCAAGCGCGGCCCCGTGGGGCTGATCGGGCACACCAAGTCCGACGCGATGGAGACCGTGCGGCACATCATCAACGATCAGGGATCCTGGTGGCACCCGGAGGACCCGTCGGAGGAGTCCATCGTCGAACTGCTGCAGGAGCGCGGTGTGCGGTGGACCGACCTGGAGGGGTGGCACCGTCTCGACGAGCACGAGATCTCCCTCGGTGCACCGGAGGAGCGCGCCCGCGTCAAGGTCGTCCCACGCGACGAGATGGTTCGCGTCTCCCGCGGCGAGTAGGAGGGGTCCGGCTCCGCTGTCCCCGGTCTCGTCGGCTAGCCTGGCGAGGACGGGGGAGGAATGCATGACCGAATGGATCCGGGATGTGCTCGGCGATGAGTTCCAGCAGCTGACCCTCGACCTCGGTACGGATGAGCAGGGCCCGGTGGTGGCGACCCTGGTCCGCGCTCTTCCGTCCGAACCGGCCCTCTGGGAGCGCATCCGTGGTCGCTGGCCGCTGCTCGACGGCGTCGACGTCCTCTATGTCCACGGCTGGTCCGACTACTTCTTCCAGAAGCGGCTCGCGCGGTTCTGGACGTCACGCGGCGCCCGCTTCTTCGCTCTCGATCTCCGCAAGTACGGCCGCAGCCTTCGTGACGGGCAGACCCCGGGCTACGTCGCCGACCTCGCCACCTACGACGAGGACATCGAGGCGGCGTTGGCTGCCATGGGGCACGGTGAAGGCGGCGCCGAGTCGTCACGGCGCCTGGTGCTGTTCGGCCACTCGACGGGCGGGCTCACGCTGAGCCTGTGGGCATCACGTCACCCGGGCGCGGCGGATGCGGTCATCTTGAACAGCCCTTGGCTGGAGTTCCAGTTCGCGCCGGCGCGGGCGGCCATCGCACCGATGGTGGAGTTGCAGGCGCGGATCCGACCGATGGAGGCCGCCCCGCAGGTCGACCTCGGCTTCTACACGCGCGCTCAGCTCGAGGTCGCCGACCCGGACGATCCGATGGAGGTGAACGCGCTGTGGCGCCCGGCGCAGACCATGGCCGTGTACGCGGGTTGGTTGCACGCGATCCTCTCCGGGCACAGAACCGTGGCCGCAGGACTGTCGATCACGGCTCCCGTGTGCGTATTGCTCTCGGCGCGGTTCGTTCCCCCGACCCGATGGTCGGAGGATCTGACCGCCGCAGATTCCGTGCTCGTCGTCGACGACATCGCACGCGCAGCCCTTCGGCTCGGGCCGAGCGTGACGGTGGAGCGCATCGACGGTGCGCTCCACGATGTCTTCCTCTCGCGCCACGACGCGCGCGAAGACGCCTATCGACGCCTCGAGGCGTGGGTCACCGGCTGGCGCGCGGCCACCTGAGCCCGCGTCACAGGTAGTACATCGTCCGGATGAGGCGCTCCGCCTCGTCGCCGTCGCCGCTGCGGACGGCGGCAGCGAAGGCGATGTACACGTCCCGCATCCGTGCGCGATCCCGGACGGGCACCTCCCAGTCGCGGAGGTTGCGGAACAGGACCATGCTCGCGTCTTCCATCAGTGTGCGATGCTGCGCGTTGCCGCTGCGATCCCCGAGATACGAGAACACCGCCCACCGCGCGTCCGAGGTCGTCGCCGCATCTTCCAGCGATGCGTGCATCGCGGCCACGAGGCGCACGACATGATCGCGCTGTGCCTCGCCGATCCGCGGCACCGCCAGTCGTGCGGCGATCCCCGCCTGGTACCCGGCGAACTCGAGCGACTGCGCGATCGTCTCCGAGGTCACCTCGGTGACCTCGGTGTACCGGCTCGGATACATCGTCACCATCCCCAGCCGCTCCAGACGTTGAAGCGCCTCGCGAACGGGCGTTCGTGACACGTGCAGCTCTTCGGCCACGTCGACATCACGGATGCGTTCGCCGGCTTCCAGCGCGCCGTCGATGATCTGTCTGCCGAGATGGTGGAACACCTCTTCGGCCAGAAGCTGCTTGCTCTCGCCGACGCTTGTCGATCCGGTCATGCTCATGGACCTGCCCCCAGTTGCCCTTCATTTCCGAGCGCCCACATGATCCGCCCGGAGGGGCACTGCATCATGAAGCCGCGTCGGTTCCAACACGATCAACGCCTGTCGCCGAGTGTGGGGGCACACGGTCGTTGGCGACGTTTCCAGTCTTGGGCACTTGCGCCCATATTCCGGTATGCGATCCTACTGCGCGACGCGGGAAGACCGAAGTGATGCCCGTGGGCAGACGAAAGACCCCACTCGGTCTCGCGCCGAGTGGGGCCTTTCGTCGTACGGGGTGTGCGGTCCGCTCAGCGGTAGTTGATGAACTGCAAGTCGAGATCGAGGTCGGCGCCCTTCAGCAGCGCGATGACCGACTGCAGGTCGTCGCGGCTCTTGGACTGCACGCGCAGCTCGTCGCCCTGGATCTGGCTCTTCACGCCCTTGGGGCCTTCGTCGCGGATGATCTTGTTGATCTTCTTCGCGTTCTCCGAGGAGATGCCGTCCTTGAGCGTCGAGACGATGCGGAACTCCTTGCCGCTGGCGAACGGGTCGCCCGACTCGAGGCTCTTCAGCGAGATGCCGCGCTTGATGAGCTTGGACTGGAACACGTCGAGCACGGCCTTCGCCCGCTCCTCGGTGTTCGCGATGATCAGGATGCTCTCACCGCTCCAGGCGATCGACGCACCGGTGCCCTTGAAGTCGTAGCGCTGCTCGATCTCCTTGCGGGCCTGGTTCAGGGCGTTCTCCGCCTCCTGGTGATCCACCTTCGAGACGATGTCAAATGAGCTGTCAGCCATGGATTCATCCTACCCAGGGGCTCAGGGCGTAACGCAGGATCCGACCCGTCGTGCCCGACAGCTTGCGATTCCGCGCTTCGCGGCTTGGGCGCGCGCCCCGCGGCTTATGGAAGCGTTTTCATAGGCAGGCCCGCCGATTCGCCCGGTCACGGGTTGATATCGACGCCGTCGGCCGTTGCGAAACACGCCGCATTCGATGCATACTGTAAGCGCTTGCAGTCTGTGCAGGCCACCAGCACCGAGAGAGGCACACACCAATGAAGGTGAACAAGAGGGGCATCGCCGCCGCGGGCGCGATCGCCATCGTTTCGACTCTGACGCTTGCCGGCTGCTCCACCGGGACCAGCGGCGACGACACCTCCGACTCCCAGGGCAGCGGCAAGCTGGTCGTCTGGGTCGACGCCGAGCGCGTCGATGCCCTGCAGGACGCAGCGGACTCGTACGAGGACAAGACCGGTGTCAAGGTCGAGCTCGTGGGCAAGTCGGTCGACGACATGAAGGACGACTTCATCCAGCAGGTCCCGACCGGCAAGGGCCCCGACGTCGTCATGGGCGCGCACGACTGGCTGGGCGAGCTGTCCACCAACGGCGTCGTCGCGCCGATCGAGCTCGGCGACAGCTCCGAGGACTACCTCGACGTCGCGCTGCAGGCCGCAACGTACGAGGGCACCGTCTACATGCTGCCGTACGCGGTCGAGAACATCGCGGTGCTGCGCAATGCGGACCTCGTCCCCGCGGCGGCCACCAGCTTCGACGACATGGTCTCGAAGGGCACGTTCGTGGTCGAGCAGGGCGCCGAGGGCAACCCGTACCACCTGTACCCGTTCCAGACCGCCTTCGGTGCGCCGGTATTCGGCACCGACGACTCCGGCAGCTACGACCCCGCCGATCTGCAGCTCGGCAGCGAGGGCGGCTTCGCCTTCGCCGACTGGCTGGGTGCGCAGGGCGCCGCAGGCGTGCTGAACACCGACGTCGACGGCGAGATCGCCAAGCAGCAGTTCCTCGACGGAACTGCCGCCTTCTGGCTGACCGGGCCGTGGAACGTCGGCGCCGCGACCGACGCCGGCATCAACGTCGCGATCGACCCGATCCCGAGCCCGACGGGCGAGACCGCTTCGCCGTTCGCCGGCGTCAAGGGCTTCTTCGTCAGCTCCGAGTCGAAGAACAAGGTCGCCGCGAACGACTTCCTCGTCAACTACATCGGCACCGAAGACGTGCAGCTCGAGCTCTTCAAGGCCGGCAACGTCCTGCCGGCGCTCACCGCCGCTGCCGACACCGCGGCGTCCGACCCGATCATCGCCGGCTTCCAGGCCGTCGGCGCCGACGCCGTCCCGATGCCCGCCATCCCCGCCATGGGTGCGGTCTGGGAGTTCTGGGGCGTTGCCGAGGCAGCGATCATCAACGGTGAGGACCCGAAGACGACGTGGCAGAAGCTCGTCGACGACGTGACCGCCGCCATCAAGTAACAGCACCCACTGGCCCTGCCGGGGTGGACCCTTCCGTCCACCCCGGCAGGATCATGACGAGGACGACATGACAGACATCGACGAGCGCACCGCTCCTCCGACCCGACGCCAGCGCCAGGCGGCCAAGATCGCCGAGGCGGCGTCCGGCCCGATCGGCTGGATGCTGCTGAAGATCCTGCTGCTGGCCGTGGTCGACGCGATCGCGCTGTACGCGGCGTTCGTGCTCTTCGCCAACAAGGAATGGCTGATCCTCGGCGTCGTGATCGCGGTCGCCGTCCTCGTCAACTACATCTACTTCTCTCGCAAGCGCATAGCGGCGAAGTACCTGACGCCGGGCATCATCTTCCTGATCCTGTTCCAGGTGTTCACACTGCTCTACACCGGCTACATCGGGTTCACGAACTACGGCACCGGGCACAACGGCTCGAAGGACCAGGCCATCTCCTCCCTCCTCGCTTCGGCGCAGGAGCGGGTCGAGGACTCGCCCACGTATCCCGTGACGGTCGTCGAACAGTTCGGCACCTACGGCCTGCTCGTCACCGACCCGGACTCCGGCGACGCGCTTCTCGGCACGCAGGAGCAGCCGCTGGAAGAAGTCGACGCCGAGTTCGAGGGCGGTCAGGCGGTCGCCGTCGACGGGTGGACCACGCTCCCGCTGGCCACGGTCTTCACGCTCTCCGAAGAGCTGGAGCAGCTGTCGGTCCCGTTCAGCGACGACCCCAACGATGGCGCCCTGCGCGCACCCGACGGCCAGAAGGGGTACCTGTACGTCTCGACGCTCGAGTACGACTCGGCCGACGACAGCATCACCGACACGACCACGGGCACGGTTTACTCCGATACCGGCGAAGGCGCCTTCACCGCCGAGGACGGCGAGCAGCTGCTGCCCGGATGGCAGACCACGGTCGGGTTCGACAACTTCGTTCGCGCGGTCACGGACTCCTCGATCCGAGGACCGCTCATCTCGGTGACGCTGTGGACATTCGCGTTCGCGTTGATCTCCGTCGCCACCACGTTCTTCCTCGGGCTCCTGCTCGCGCTGGTGTTCAACAACACGCGCATGCGGTTTCGCAACGGGTACCGGATCATCCTGATCCTCCCGTACGCGTTCCCGGCGTTCCTCTCGGCCCTGGTCTGGGCCGGCATGATGAACGAGAGCTTCGGGTTCATCAACCAGGTCATCTTCGGCGGAGCGGAAATCCCCTGGCTGACCGATCCGACGCTGGCCAAGGTGTCGGTGCTGCTGGTGAACCTGTGGCTCGGCTTCCCGTACATGTTCCTGGTCTGCATGGGCGCTCTCCAGGGCATCCCGGACGATGTGAACGAGGCCGCGGTCATGGACGGCGCGAATCCCTGGCAGGTGTTCCGACGCATCAAGCTTCCCCTGCTGCTCGTCACGGTGGCACCGCTGCTGATCTCGTCGTTCGCCTTCAACTTCAACAACTTCAACCTGATCTACATGCTCACCAAGGGCGGGCCACGGTTCAGTGACGTGTCGATCCCCGTCGGGCACACCGACATCCTGATCTCGATGGTCTACAAGGTGGCCTTCACCGGGCAGACCCGTGACTACGGTCTCGCGTCGGCGTTCACGATCCTGATCTTCATCGTGGTCGCGACCATCTCGATCATCAGCTTCCGCAAGACCAAGGCCCTCGAGGAGCTGAACTGACATGAGCACCACGCGCTCCACCACCACTCGCTCCACCGCCCGCTCCGCCACCGCGGCGCCGAGCATGGCTCCGCGCCGCCGCAGCTTCGGCGCCTGGTTCGCGGACACCGGATGGCGACACCTCGTCGCGATCGTCGTCAGCGCGTTCGCCCTCTTCCCGCTGCTGTACGTCGTCTCGGCATCGCTCAACCCGAAAGGCACGCTGACCGGATCGAACCAGCTGTTCTCCGCGATCGGGATCGACAGCTACGTGCGCATCCTGAGCGACCCGCAGAATCCGTACGGCACCTGGTTCCTCAATACGCTGCTCATCGCCGTCGTCACCGGAGCGGTGACGGTCTTCATCGGCGCCTGCGCCGCGTATGCCTTCTCGCGCATGCGGTTCGCGGGGCGCCGCGTCGGCCTCGTCACGATCGTGGTCGTTCAGATGTTCCCGCAGCTGCTCGCGGTCGTCGCGATCTTCCTGCTGATGTCGACGCTGGGGGACTGGTTCCCGGCCATCGGGTTGAACACCCACACCGGCCTGATCCTCGTGTACCTCGGCGGAGCGCTCGGCGTGAACACGTACCTGATGTACGGCTTCTTCAACACGATCCCGAAGGAGATCGATGAGGCGGCCCGCATCGACGGGGCCGGCCACGCGCGGATCTTCTTCACGATCATCCTCCGCCTGGTCGCACCGATCCTCGCGGTCGTCGGACTCCTCTCCTTCATCGGCACGGTCAACGAATACGTGATCGCGAGCGTCATGCTCGTCGACGTGGAGCAGCAGACGCTGGTCGTCGGACTCACCAAGCTGGTCGCGAACCCGCGCTATGCCGACTGGTCGGCATTCTCCGCCGGCGCGGTGATGGCCGCCATCCCGGTGATGATCCTGTTCCTGTTCCTGCAGAAGTACATCGTCGGCGGTCTCACCGCGGGTGCCACCAAGGGCTGATCCTCGGGCGCCACTCGAGGAATTCCGTCTCGCCCATGACGGTAGCGTGCATCGCATGGTAGCTTGTGATGCATGACAGCTGACGTCGGCGCCCAGATGCGCAAGGGGGTCGTCGAGTACTGCGTGCTCGGCTTGCTCTCGCGCGAGCCGATGTACGGCTGGCAGCTGGCCGATGCGCTCAGCAGCGCCGGGCTGATCGCCAGCATCGGCACGCTGTATCCGCTGCTGGGTCGGCTGCGCGACAACGACTGGGTCAGCACGTTCGACCTGCCGTCCGAGAGCGGTCCGGTGCGCAAGTACTACCGACTCACGCCCGAGGGCGTCGAACAGCTCGAGCGCTTCCGCGCCCAGTGGACACCGTTCGCTCGTGTCGTCACGGGCATCGTCGGAGAGGAACGACCATGACAGAGACCACCGCAGACGCCCTGCGCGACGACTACCTCGCGCGGCTCGACGACGCCATGCGCGGGCTGCCGCACGGTGTCGCTTCCGAC
>JAQZBG010000086.1 GCA_029239165.1 Microbacterium sp.
ATCTTGTCTTCGTTGCGCAGCGTGAGCCCGATGTCATCGAGCCCTTCGAGGAGCCGCCATCTAGTGTAATCGTCGATCCCGATGTCGGCCTGGACGTCACCGATCGACGCGCTGCGCGCCTCGAGGTCGACCGTCATCTGAACGCCGGGATTCCGGTCGATCTCGGCCCAGAAACGCTCGAGATCCTCTTCCGAGATCGTCGCTGCGAGCAGACCCTGCTTGCCGGAGTTCCCCCGGAAGATGTCGGCGAAGCGCGGGCTGAGCACGACCTTGAAGCCGAAGTCCCGCAGCGCCCACACGGCGTGTTCACGACTGGAACCGGTGCCGAAGTCGGATCCGGCGAGCAGCACGGAGGCCCCCTGGAACGGCGCCTGATTGAGCACGAATTCCGGGTCCTGCCGCCAGCCGTGGAACAGCGCGTCTTCGAAACCCGTCTTCGTGACGCGCTTCAGGAACACAGCGGGGATGATCTGGTCGGTGTCGACGTTCGACCGCTTGAGCGGCGCCGCGATGCCCGTATGAGTGATGAACTTCTCCATGGGTCAGATCCCTTCCGTCAGGTCGCTCGGGCTGGACAGCGTGCCGCGGATCGCGGTCGCGGCAGCGACGAGTGGGGACACCAGGTGCGTGCGTCCTCCCTTGCCCTGTCGTCCTTCGAAGTTCCGGTTCGAGGTGGAGGCACAACGCTCCCCCGGGGCGAGCTGATCGGGGTTCATACCGAGACACATCGAGCATCCGGCGAAGCGCCACTCCGCTCCGAAGTCCTTGATGACCTTGTCCAGACCCTCAGCCTCGGCCTCCAGCCGCACACGCGCGGACCCGGGGACTACCATGACACGCACGCCGTCCGCCTTCTTCTTGCCCTGGATGATCGACGCGAAGGCGCGCAGGTCCTCGATGCGGCTGTTCGTGCACGAGCCCATGAACACGGCGTCCACCGGCACCTCCTTGAGAGGCGTTCCCGGGGTGAGGTCCATGTACTCCAGCGCGCGTTCTGCGGCGGCCCGCTCGTTCGGATCGACGATCTCTGCGGGGTTCGGCACGGATGACGACAGCGAACTGCCCTGGCCGGGGTTGGTCCCCCAGGTCACGAACGGCTCGAGCTCGTCGGCGTCGATGAACACCTCGGCATCGAACGCCGCGCCTTCATCGGTCGGCAGCGTGCGCCAGTACGCCACGGCATCGTCCCAGTCCTGCCCCTTGGGCGCGTGCGGGCGGCCCTCGAGGTAGGCGAACGTGGTCTCGTCGGGAGCGACCATCCCGGCGCGCGCTCCCGCCTCGATCGACATGTTGCAGATCGTCATGCGGCCCTCCATCGAGAGGGCGCGGATGGCGCTGCCACGGTACTCCAGCACGTAGCCCTGTCCACCGCCCGTGCCGATCTTCGCGATCACCGCGAGGATGATGTCCTTCGCGGTGACGCCTTCCCGCAGCGTGCCCTCGACATTGATGGCCATGGTCTTGAACGGCTTCAGTGGCAGCGTCTGGGTGGCCATGACGTGCTCCACCTCGCTCGTGCCGATGCCGAACGCCATGGCGCCGAACGCGCCGTGGGTCGAGGTGTGCGAGTCGCCGCAGACCACCGTGATGCCCGGCATCGTGAGACCGAGCTGCGGGCCGACGACGTGCACGATGCCCTGCTCGGCGTCTCCGAGCGAGTGCAGACGCACCCCGAATTCGGCGGCATTGCGGCGCAGCGTCTCGATCTGCGTGCGGCTGGTCAGATCGGCGATGGGCTTGTCGATCTCCCACGTCGGCGTGTTGTGATCCTCGGTCGCGATCGTCAGATCGAGGCGACGCAGCGGGCGAGCCTCGCTGCGGAGGCCGTCGAAGGCCTGGGGGCTGGTGACCTCGTGCACGAGGTGCAGGTCGATGTAGATGAGGTCGGGTTCACCGTTCTCGCCCTTCACGACGAGGTGGTCATCCCAGACCTTCTCGGCGAGCGTCCTGCGGCGTGCGGAATCGGCACCGTTTGCGGGGGTGGTCATTGCGTGTCTCCTGTGGCTGGCGGTTCGGCCCACGATGGACTCCGCGACGAGGAGGGGCTCTAGATCGAGGCCTCGTCGCGGCGCCTAAGAAGAAGGAGGACGGTCCGCATGACGTCAGATTACCACCGCTCGGACACGCTCCGACCCGTCATGACACTCTGTTGAGCACCGAACGACCGAGAGGCTCCGCATGACCGTCGAAACCGCCCGCTTCGCCACCCGCGCGGTCCATGCGGCGAGAAGCCGTGAGACGGCTTCCTCGCGCGCAACGCCCATCTACCTGACGGCGGGCTTCGAGTTCGACGACTTCGACCACGCGGCCGACCACTTCAGCACGGGCGCCGGCTTCGGATACACACGCACCGGCAACCCGACCGTCCGGGCAGTGGAGCGTCAGCTCGCCGCGCTCGAGTCCGGCGCGGATGCCGTCCTTGTGGCGAGCGGACAGGCAGCGGTCGTGACCGCCCTGCTCGCTGTCGTGGGCGCCGGCGATCACATCGTCTCCTCCACCCACATCTATGAGGGCACCCGGGGGCTGTTCCTCGACAACCTGGCACGTCTCGACATCGCGACGACCTTCGTCGAAGACATCGCCGATCCGGACGCCTGGCGGGCAGCGATCCGCCCGAACACCCGCGCGGTGTTCGCCGAGTCTCTCGCGAACGCGCGGAACGACGTGCTCGACATCCGTGCCATCAGCGACATCGCCGACGAGTTCGCGATCCCGCTGATCGTCGACAACACCCTGGCGACACCCGCTCTGCTGAGGCCGCTCGAGCACGGCGCCGCGATCGTCGTGCATTCGGCATCGAAGTTCCTGGCCGGCCACGGCTCCGTCCTCGGCGGCGTGATCGTCGACGACGGCCGCTTCGACGCGGAACACGCAGGCCATAACGCACCGCACCTCGTGCTCCCCGGCCGAGGCGGCGCGCCGAGCGTCTTCGCACGGCACGGAGGGCGCGCCCGCATCGGGTACGCGCGGGAGTCTGTGGCACCACGGTTCGGCGCCTCCCCTTCCCCTCTCAATGCCTTCCTGATCGGCCAGGGCGTGGAGACACTGGGCCTCCGCGTCGAGCGTCAGTCCCGCAACGCGCTCCAGATCGCCCAGTGGCTGGAGCAGCACGAGTCCGTCGAGAGCGTGGACTACGTCGGTCTCCCCTCGCATCCGGACCACGCGATCGGGCAGCGCTACCTCGACGGCGGATCAGGCTCGATCTTCACCTTCACGCTGCGCGGCGGGTTGCCTGCTGCGCGGCGGTTCGTGGAGGGCGTGCAGGTCTTCACCCACATGACCCACATCGGCGATGTCCGCTCCCTGGTGCTGCATCCCGGGACGACGAGCCACGCGCAGCGCACGGAAGACGAGCGCGAGATCCTCGGTGTGCGCCCCGGCACCCTCCGGGTATCGATCGGCATCGAAGACGTCGATGACCTCATCGCCGACCTCTCCCAGGTGCTAAACGCCGTCCGGGAGACGGTCGCATGAGTCGCCCCCAGCACTTCGGCTGGTTCCTCGCACGCGGTTTCGGACCGCAGGGATGGGGCTATCCGTCGCTCGACTGGGACTACGACTGGACGCGTCCCGAGGTGTATCAGGGCGCCGCGCGCACACTCGAGCAGGCCGGATTCGACCTGGTAATCATCGAGGACGCACCCTCGTTGGGATCGCCGTCCACGATCGATCTGCGGGTCCGCCACGCATTCGGCGGCCCCAAGCACGATCCGCTCCTGCTCGCCCCGTACCTGTTCCAGGCGACGAATCACCTGGGCGTCGTGCCGACCGTCAATCCCGCCGCGTATCTCCCCTACACGGCGGCCCGCCAGTTCGCGACGCTCCAGCATCTGAGCGGGAATCGGCTGGGTCTCAACGTGGTCACCGATACCGGGAGCGCGCGGCACTTCTCGGATGCGCCGCAGCTCGGACACGACGAGGCTTACGATCGGGCGGAGGAATGGCTCGCCGGCATCCGCGCGCTGTGGCACAGCTGGGACGACGGCGCCCTCCTCGCGGACCGGGAGACCGGCATCTACGCCGACGGCACGAAACTGCGGCCGGTCGGGCACCGCGGCGAGCACTTCGCCTTCGACGGCCCGCTCAACGCTCTCCCCTTCACCGAGGGGGATCCCTCGATCATCTCCCCCGGGGGTTCCGGGCGTGGACTCGGGTTCGCCGGGGCGAACTCAGACGTCCAACTCGCATTGGCTCCGCTGGACGAGAAGTCCGTGCGCGACTACCGCGCCAAGGTGCACGAGGCGGCGATCGAGCGCGGGCGGCGCCCCGACGACGTCAAGATCCTCTTCGCCGTTCAGCCCGTGATCACCTCGTCGAGCGAGGAGGCGGACCGCATCGTCGCCGCTTCAGCCCATCCCGACGACGCCGTGCTCGCGCAGATCGCCCGCAAGCAGTCCAGCGACCTCGAGACCGACCTCACGTCGCTCGACCTCGACAGCGCGCTCGACCTCTCGATCTTCGGTGCCCATGTCTCGCGCGGGAGCATCCAGCGTCTGATCGGGGACCGCGGCGAGGGTGCCCCGCTGCGAGCCCATCTGACGGCGCTTGCACGCACAGGGCGGATCTCGGACCGCTCCGGCTTCGTGGGAACCGCCGAGGAATTCGCCGACCTGGTCGAAGAGCTCGGCGACTGGGGCAACGACGGCATCCTGCTCTGGGGCGACTTCCATCCGGTCACGCTGCATCGCACGCTCGATGAGCTCGTGCCCGTCCTTCGCCGACGCGGCATCCTCCGTCGCGAGTACGCGGACGGTGGCTTGCAGGCGAACCTGCGCGCCTTCTGAGGCGCGCAGGTCCGCCGCGGTACTACTCGCTGAGCGCCGCCTTCTTCTCCACGCGCTTGTCGCGCGACGAGGCGATGAGGCTCGCGACCGTGGCGATGGTCATCGAGGCCAGGATCACGCCGAGCGAGACCATGTTGCTGATGTCCGGCACCCACTCCACGTGGTGACCGCCGTTGATGAACGGCAGCTCGTTGACGTGCAGCGCGTGCAGGATCAGCTTGATGCCGATGAAGCCGAGGATCACCGCGATGCCGTAGTGCAGGTAGCGAAGGCGATCGAGCAGGTCACCCAGCAGGAAGTAGAGCTGGCGCAGACCCATGAGCGCGAAGATGTTGGCCGCGAAGACGAGGAAGCCGTTCGTGGTGATCTCGAAGATCGCGGGGATCGAGTCGATCGCGAAGATCAGGTCGGTGACACCGATCGTGATGAAGACGATCACCATGGGCGTCCACATGCGCTTGCCGTCGACGGTCGTGCGGATCTTCGAGCCGTCGTACTCCTCGCTGATGTCGACCCGTCGGCGGAGCATCCGCACGACGAAGTTCTCTCGCTTCACCTCGCCTTCGTGATCGCCGTCCGGCATGGCTTGACGGATGGCGGTCCAGATGAGGAACGCGCCGAAGATGTAGAAGATCGGCGAGAAGTTCTCGACGATCGCGACTCCCGCGAGGATGAAGAGGCCCCGCAGGACGAGCGCGATGATGATGCCGACCATCAGCACCTGCTGCTGCAGACGCCGCGGAACGGCGAACTGCGCCATGATCAGGACGAAGACGAACAGGTTGTCGATCGACAGACTGTATTCCAGAGCCCAGCCGGTGATGAAGTCACCGGCATTCTGCCAACCGCCGACATTGCCCAGGAGCACCGCGAAAAGCAGTGCGAGAGCCACGTAGAAGACCACCCACAGTGTGGATTCCTTCGTCGAGGGGATGTGCGGCCGCAGCCGGATGAGGAGCAGGTCGGCGATCAGGATGATCGTGAGGACGACCATCGAGGTGATCTCGAACCAGACAGGGATTTCCAAGGGCGCACTGCACCTTTCGCGGAGGGGTCGGAAATGAGTCGAAAGTCTCTCCCCCGCACAGGTGTGCGTCGCGCGCCCGGAGCAGCGATGACGGTGCTCGTGATGACGTTACGCGCGGATTCGGGATACTCCCTCTCGCCCGGGCAATGCTACCGGAGCGGCGGCATCGCGGGGAACAACAAGCGACACGAATGCCGCGGCCGAATCTGAGACGATGAGGCAGCGATCGACACTTCCCTGGTGAGAGACACCGAACGGAATCAGGATGCCCGTGCAGACGAGTGATCAGGAATGGGCGGCGCAGGCCGCGGCCGGCGACGCGAGCGCCTTCCGCGAGCTGTACCGCGCGCACGTGCGGCCGGTCTATTGGATCGCCCAGGGCATCCTCGGGTCGCCCGCCGACGCGGAGGACGTCACGCAGGAGACGTTCGTCGTCGCCTGGCGCAAGCTCCCCGCCCTCGAGCTCCAGAGTGACTCGCTCCTGCCGTGGTTGGCCACCATCTGCCGCTTCCAGGCCGCGAACAGGCTCCGCCAGCGGCGCCGCGATCAAGCTCACACCGCCGAGGCGGTCGATGAGACCCTGTTGCCCGCCACGATCAGCGTGGAGGAACAGGTCATCACGGCCGAACTCGCCGCTCGGATCGCCGCCGAGGTCGGCACGTTGAACGACCTGGATCGCGAGATCTTCCGCCTGTGCGCGGCCGAGGGCTACGCCTATCAGGCCGCGGCCGAGGAACTGGGCATCACGCACGCGGTCGTACGCAATCGTCTCTCCCGAGTACGCACCCGCTTGCGCGGCGCCGTGAAGGAAGTGAGAGACGCATGAACGATCAGAATCCCTCCATCGAGCTACCGCCGTTGTCGGACGCCACCGTCGCCCGTATCGAGACCGCTGTGTTCACGGAGATCGCCGCGGAACGCTCCCCCGCCCACCCGAAGGCCGAGCGTGCCAGGAAGCGTCGCCGGCGCTGGCTCACCGGCGGTGGAATCGCCGCAGCGTTCGTCGTGGGCGTCCTCGTGACGCCCCCGATCCTCGGCGCGGTCGGTGGGTCCGCGTGGTCGACGGCGGATGGCTCGAGCATGACGGGCGGTGTCTCGATGGACTCCTCGTCTCCCGACCAGATGTCCGAGTCCGCACCCGAATCGCTCCCCGGCACCATCTCCGACCCCACCATCGCGGGCGCCGAGAACACCGAAGCCGACCGGGAGATCGTCGCGACCGCGCAGGCGACCGTGCAGGTGAAGAGCATCCCGGATGCCGCCGCAGCCATCGCGACACTGGCCGAGGAGCACGACGGTTACGTCGAGAGCACCGAGATCGGGAAGTCCGCCATGGTCGACGACGTCTCGGAGCCTGCCCCCGCTCCGGCGGACTCGGCGTACGGATGGATCAGCATCCGGGTTCCGTCGGCCGATCTGCCGGACGTGATCGCCGCCCTCGGTGACACCGGTGACGTCCTCTCGTCTTCCACCTCGAAGCAGGACGTCACCTCGGCATCGATCGATCTTCAGGCGCGCGTGGACTCGACACGCGCGTCCGTCGAGCGTCTCACCGAGCTGATGTCCCAGTCCGGCAGCGTCTCCGAGCTCATCGAGGCGGAGGTCGCGCTGACCGATCGGCAGGCGCAGCTCGAGTCGTACGAGCAGCAACTCGAGGCCCTGCAGGATCAGGTGGCGATGTCCTCGCTTCAGATCCAGCTCACCCGCGAGACGACGGCCACCACCGCCGATCCCGCGGGGTTCGCGGATGGCCTGCTCGCCGGATGGAACGGCCTCGTCGTGTCGCTGAACGCCCTCGTGATCGCGGTGGGCTTCGTCCTCCCCTGGCTCGCGGTCGCCGGCATCGTCGTGCTGATCGTGTGGCTGATCCGTCGGGCACGCCGGAGCCGCCGGGCCGCACCCTCCTCGGCGGCAGAGGAAGCGGGCTCCGACCAGGCCTGACTGCCGCTGCCTGCGCGAGCGCCGATCTGCCCGCGGTGAGAGTCGTTGCCATGACCAGAGCCGCCGTTCACCGGGGCCTCGGTCAGGAACTCGCCGGCGACGATCGCGGCGTTGTGGTTCACGAAGGCGTTCACGCCCGGACTTGCGCCGGAAAAGCAAGAAAGCCTCCGGCGAACCGGAGGCTTTCTCATGTTGTGTGACCCCAGCGGGATTCGAACCCGCGTTACCGCCGTGAGAGGGCAGCGTACTAGGCCGCTATACGATGGGGCCGTCTGGCGGACGTTTCCGTCGCGCGACAACCGTTCAAGTATGCCATGGCATTTCTCGGTCCGCCAAATCGACGCCACCCCGACCTGACTCCCGGGCGTGGCGCGCAGAATCCGTTTGCCGTGCGCCGGATGAAGGAGTTGACTCGACTCATGCGCGTCACCAAGTTCGAACATGCCGCCCTCCGTCTCGATGCCGGCGGGAAGACCCTGCTGATCGATCCGGGATCCTTCACCGCCCCGCTGGACGACCTCGACAGCCTGGTCGGGATCGTGATCACCCACGAGCACCCCGACCACTGGACCTCCGATCACTTCGATCGCCTCCTGCGCGCGGCACCGGGCACGCCGATCCTCGCGCCCTCCGGCGTGGCCGGCGCGGCGGAGGGATATGAGATCACGGTGGTCTCCCCCGGCGACACCATCGAGATCGGCAGCTTCTCGCTCCGGTTCTTCGGAGGCACTCACGAGGTCATCCACTCCTCGTTACCCGTCGTCGAGAACGTCGGCGTACTGGTGAACGACGAGCTGTATTACCCGGGCGATTCCTATGCTGTTCCGGAGGGGATCGAGGTCGGCACCCTCGCCGCGCCGCTCGGGGCTCCCTGGCTGAAGATCGGCGAGGCGATGGACTACGTGCTCGCCGTCGCTCCACGTCGCGCCTTCGGCACCCATGACATGACTCTCTCGCTGATCGGGAAGAACATGCACCGCCAGCGGCTCCAGTGGGCGACCGAACAGGGCGGAGGCGAGTTCTTCGTCCTGGAGCCCGGCGAATCGCTCGATCTGTGAGCGGCACGCCACGACGCCTGCTCCCTCCGCCCACCGAGCGACTCGTCTTCCGTGAGATGACGGAGGACGACCTTGATCTGATGGCTGACATGCTGGGCGACCCGGAGGTGATGGCGTTCTATCCGGCGCCCAAGAGCCGCGCCGAGAGCGCCGAGTGGATCGCACGCATGCAAGAGCGGTATCGGGAACACGGCCACGGTCTGTGGATCATCGAGACGCACGGCGGCGAGTTCGTGGGCGACTGCGGCCTGACCTGGCAGTCGGTGAACGACACTCCGGTGCTGGAGGTCGGCTATCACGTGCGTCGGCCGATGCAGCGCCGCGGGTACGCCACGGAGGCGGCGCGTGCGTGTGTGGAGCTGGTCGCACGGGAGTTCGCGCCGACGCTGCTCACCGCGATCATCCATCCCGCCAACGATGCGTCGCGCGGCGTCGCCGAGAACCTCGGGATGACCCACATCGACGATGACCGTGCGCACCCGTGGATCGTGCGCACCGTCATGGGGATGCAGGTCTCGCGCGCTTAGTCGCTCGGAGTGGCGCTTTGCGCGGCTCGTACCCTGAGGTCGCGCTCCAGGTGATCGCGCTGCTCGACGATGAGCCGGCGCAGCGCCGCCGGCGCCCCCGCGTTCTCGGCGATCCAGGC
>JAQZBG010000087.1 GCA_029239165.1 Microbacterium sp.
CGTCGACATCTCCTTCTTCCTCAAACGACCGAAAGCGAACGGTGGAAACCGCAGCCCTCATCGTCGTGCTTGTCATCGCGCTGGCACTCTTCTTCGACTTCACCAACGGCTTTCACGACACCGCGAACGCCATGGCGACTCCGATCGCCACCGGTGCGCTCAAGCCCAAGACCGCCGTCCTCCTCGCCGCCGTCCTGAACCTCGTGGGCGCATTCCTGTCGACTGAGGTGTCCAAGACGATCTCCGGCGGGATCATCCGAGAGGATGCGATCATCTCTGCGGGGGCGGACCTGTTCCTCTCGCTGATCTTCGCGGGACTGATCGGCGCCATCACCTGGAACATGCTGACCTGGCTCCTGGGCCTCCCGTCGAGTTCCTCGCACGCACTGTTCGGCGGCCTCATCGGCGCCACGCTCGTGGGGGCAGGGCTGGGCGCGATCGATTTCGGGATGGTGCTCTCGAAGATCGTGCTGCCGGCGCTCATCGCCCCCGTCACAGCCGGCCTCATCGCGTTCGCAGCCACGAAGATCGCCTACTCGATCACGCGACGCTATGACGGCAAGCCCGACGGCCGCGACGGTTTCCGCTGGGGTCAGATCTTCACGTCCTCCCTGGTCGCACTCGCGCACGGCACGAACGACGCGCAGAAGACGATGGGTGTCATCACCCTCGCGCTGATCACTATCGGCTGGCAGTCCGGAGTACACCACGAACCGCAGCTCTGGGTGATCGTGGCCTGTGCCTTCACGATCGCACTCGGCACATACCTCGGCGGCTGGCGCATCATCCGCACCCTGGGCAAGGGTCTCACCGACGTGAAGCCCGCGCAGGGCTTCGCGGCGGAGAGCTCGACGGCGGCGACCATCCTGGCCTCCAGCGCCCTCGGCTTCGCCCTCTCGACCACGCAGGTGGCATCGGGCTCCGTGATCGGCTCGGGTCTCGGTCGCCGAGGCTCCACGGTCCGCTGGCGGACGGCAGGTCGCATCGGCGTGGGATGGCTGCTCACCCTCCCCGCAGCGGGCGCCGTCGGCGCTCTGGCCGCACTTCTCGTGGTGTGGCTCGGCAACTGGGGAGTGGTGATCGATGCGATCATCGCTGTCGCGATCATTCTCGGGCTGTTCATGCGGTCGCGCCTCAACGCGGTCACCTCGGCGAACGCGATGAGCGACGTCGCGGAATCCGGCATGGCCATCGAGCTTCCCGACACCCCGCCGCCGACGCGTCGTCAGCAGCGCATCCAGCAGGCCAAGGCCGAGGCGAAGGCCCGTGCCGAAGCCCGTGAGCAGGTGAAAGCTCAGGCGAAGAAGGACGCGGAGGCCAAGGCGAAGAAGAAGGCCCAGGCCAAGGCGAGCGCCAAGGGTGCCAAGTCCACTTCCTCGTCGAAGAGCTCGGACGTGAATCGGAACGAGGACTCGGAATGAACGTCGTCATCGACTGGATCGCGTTCCTCCAGGTGTTCCTCGCAGCACTCATCGGCGCGGCAGCCATCGTCACCTTCTACGCCCTCGGTCTTCGTCTGCTGGTGCGCAGCGGTCGCGCCCCGGTGGTCAGCCCCGCCGAGTTCACGGACGCGATCACGGTGATCACGGAGAAGGAGCTCAAGCGCGCGGAGAAGCAGGCGGCGAAGGCTGCGCGGAAGAGCCCGCTCACCGAGGGTCAGAAGACCCTGGCGCTCGTCGGCGCGTACGGCTGCTTCGCTCTCTGCGCCGGGGCCGTGGTCGCCGGCATCCTGCTCCTCGTCATCGGACACTGATCCCGACGAGGCGCCGGCTCCGTCGGGTGTCGTGGGGCGAGGCCTAGGCTGTTGGCATGTCCGCAGGAACGGGAAAGTCGTACGCCTTCGGCCGACATGAGCCGGCGAGCCATGTGCTGATCCACGTCAGTGATCCGCACTTCCTCGCAGAGGGAGCCCGGCTCGGCGGCCGCTACGACGTCGAGGCGAACTTCGCCCGAACACTCGATGCCATCAGATCCGTGCATCCGAATCCCTCGGCGATCGTCGTCACCGGCGACCTCACCGATCTGGGCGAGGCGGACGCCTATCGCCGACTGAGAACCGCCGTCGAGCCTGTGGCGGAGGAGCTCGACGCTCCGGTCATCTGGGTCGCGGGCAACCACGACGAACGTCCGGCCCTGCGGGCGGGCCTGCTCGACGCGGAGCCGACCGAAGACCCCGTGACGGGGGTCTGGGACCTGGACGGGCTCCGCCTCATCGCCCTCGACACGAGCGTTCCCGGCTGGCACCACGGCGACGTCGAGCGGGATCAGCTGTCCTGGCTCGCCCATGTGCTCTCGGAGCCCGCCCCGCACGGCACACTGCTCGCGATGCATCATCCGCCGATCCCGAGTCATCTTCCCCTCTTCGACATCCTGGAGCTGCGGCATCAGGACGAGCTCGCAGAGATCATCCGCGGCACCGATGTGCGCGGAATCCTCGCCGGGCATCTGCACTACTCCTCGCAGGGCACGTTCGCCGGCGTCCCGGTGAGTGTCGCTTCAGCCACCTGCTACACGATGAACGTGGCGCGCCCGTCGGCCGATGTGAACGGCATGGACGCGGCACAGGCCTTCCAGCTCGTGCACGTGTACCGGGATACGATCACGCACACGGTCGTCCCGGTGACCGAGGCGGTGACCGGGGATTACTTCTCCGAGGCGTGGCTGGAGCGGATGGCGGCGCTCACACCCGAGGAGCGACTCGAGGCGTTCTCCCGCAAGCCCACCCGGTGAGCCCCGTAGACTGAGAGCATCCCCCACCCTTCTCACCCGCCACGACCCACGAGGATGTGACATGGCTTCTGCCGCGCCTACCCCGACCCGCACCGAGACCGATTCGCTCGGGAGCATGGAGATTCCCGCCGACGCGTACTGGGGGATCCATACTTCCCGTGCCGACGCGAACTTCCCGATCTCGAAGAGGCCGATCTCGGTCTATCCGGATCTCGTCGTCGGCCTGGCGATGGTCAAACAGGCGAGTGCCCGTGCGAACCGCGAGATCGGCGTGCTGGACCACGAGCGCGCCGACCTGATCGACCGGGCATCACAGCGGGTGATCGACGGCGAATTCCACGAGCAGTTCACCGTGGGTGTGATCCAGGGCGGCGCCGGAACCTCGACCAACATGAACGCGAACGAGGTCATCACCAACATCGCGCTCGAGCTCGCCGGCCGCGAGAAGGGCGACTACGCGTTCCTCTCGCCGATCGACCACACCAACCGCAGCCAGTCCACCAACGACGTCTACCCGACCGCCGTGAAGATCGGCCTCTCGCTCACCCTGCGCTCGCTGCTCGAGGAGCTCGACCTGCTGCGCCTGTCGTTCCTCGGCAAGTCGCGCGAGTTCCACGACGTGCTGAAGGTCGGACGCACCCAGCTCCAGGATGCCGTGCCGATGACGCTGGGCCAGGAGTTCAACGGTTTCGCCACGACACTGGGCTACGACCATACGCGGCTGACCGAGAACGCCTCGCTCATGTTCGAGATCAACATGGGTGCCACCGCCATCGGTACCGGCATCACCACGCACCCCGACTACGCGCCGGCTGTGCTCAAGCACCTGCGGGAGATCACCCAGCTCGATCTGCGCACCGCGGGCGACCTGGTCGAGGCCACCAGTGACACCGGCTCGTTCATGTCGTTCTCCTCGACCCTCAAGCGCAACGCGATGAAGCTGTCGAAGATCTGCAACGACCTGCGTCTGCTCTCGTCCGGTCCGCAGGCGGGCTTCGGCGAGATCAACCTCCCCGCCATGCAGGCGGGTTCCAGCATCATGCCCGGCAAGGTGAACCCGGTCATCCCCGAGGTCGTGAACCAGGTCGCGTTCGCTGTCGCGGGTGCCGATATGACGGTGACGATGGCTGCCGAGGCAGGTCAGCTGCAGCTCAACGCGTTCGAGCCGGTCATCGCGCACTCGATCTTCCAGTCGATCACGTGGATGCGCCAGGCGATGTGGACGCTGCGTGTCAACTGCGTCGACGGCATCACGGCCAACCGCGATCGTCTCGGCGCGATGGTCGGCGCGTCCGTCGGTGTCATCACCGCGCTCACGCCGTTCATCGGATACGCCGCTGCCGCGGCTCTCGCGAAGACCGCTCTCCTGACGAATCGGAGCGTCGCGGACCTGGTCGTCGAGGCCGGTCTGATGTCGCGCGAGGAGGTCGTCAAGCAGCTCTCGCCCGCACGTCTGTCTGGACTCGAGACGATCACCGCCGCGATCCCGGTGATCTCGCCGGAGGACCTCAGCGAGATCTGAGCGTCGGCGACGAAGAGGGGGATGGATGCCGTGGCATCCATCCCCCTCTTCGCGTGCCGGAGTGCTCAGCCGGTGATGCGGCAGTGCGTCGTGAGCTCGCCGATGCCGTCGATGCCGACGGTGACGGTGGAGTGATCGCGAAGGAAGATCTGCGGATCCCGCGAATAGCCGGCGCCGCCGGGGCTGCCTGTCGAGATCAGGGTGCCGGGCAGCAGGGTGAGCGACTGCGAGAGGTGCGCGATGAGCTTGGCGACGGAACGCACCATCTGGTCGGTGCTGGCGTCCTGAACGGTGTGGCCGTCGACGACCGCCCAGATGTGCAGGTCCTGCGGGTCTGAGACCTCATCGGCAGTCACCGCGAACGGTCCGGTCGGAGTGAAGCCGTCGAACGATTTGCACCGCGACCACTGCGCCTCGGAGAACTGGATGTTCCTGGCAGTGATGTCGTTCACCACGGTGTACCCCCAGACGTACGAGAGCGCATCCGCCTCGCTGACATCCTTGGCGGGGGTGCCGATGAGTACGCCCAGCTCGGCCTCGTAGTCGACGGCCTCGCTCAGCGACCGCGGCCAGGACGTGGTCTGCTCGTGCCCCGTGAGGGAGTTCGGCCACAGCGTGAACACGGTCGGAGCGGCATCGGTCTTCAGGCCCAGCTCACTCGAGTGCGCCGCATAGTTGAGACCGACGGCGAGCACGGCCGGTGGAGCGATCACGGCAGAGGAGAACGCCCAGTCGCCGAGCGGGTGACGCACCGCGTCACTCTCGGCCAGCGCCGCGCGCAGTCGCTCGAGCAGGGAGTCCCCTCCCTCGATCAGCTGCTGCAGCGTGGCAGGGGCATCGTTCAGGAGATCAGAGACGAGTATGGCGTCCGAGTCCTGCACCACGGCGAGAACCGTGCGCGGGGAGTCAGGACGGCGCAGGTGAGCGAACCGCATGGTTCTACGCTACCGGCTGGCGGCCCGCGATCGGGTGGAGGACTCAGCCATACCCGGGTCGCCTCTCTTGTTCCCCATAAGCTTTGGCTATGAGTTTCGGAGGACCCCCGCCGCCGCAGCAGCCCTCGCCGTATGCGCCGCCGCCCCCGCGGCAGACGACCTACCCGACCTACGCCTCGCCTCTGGCACAGCCGACGCCGTACACGCCACCCGCGCCGGTCGCGCCGTCGCCGGCCGAGTCGTTGCCGGCGCTGCCGGTGCCCACGCGCAAGGGACGCACGATTTCGCTCTGGCTCTTCGGATTCCTGGGCTTTCTGCTGCTCGCCCTGGTCGGCTACTTCGGGTGGGCACTCGGCATCTTCGCCTCCGTCGTCGGCCTGGTGCTCGCTCTCATCCCGCTGACGGTCGTGTTCCTCGGGGTCCGGATGATCGACCGCTGGGAGCCGGAGCCCAAGCGTCTCGTGTTCTTCGCGGTCGCCTGGGGTGCTGTGGCAGCGGCCGGTCTCACGCTGCTCGTCGACGTGGGCCTGAAGATCCTGCTCGGCGTCACCTCCGATGCGTTCACCGCGGTCGTGCAGGCGCCGATCGTCGAGGAGTTCTGGAAGGGGCTCGGGGTCTTCCTGGTCTTCCTGCTCGCGCGTCGCGCATTCGACGGTTCGGTGGACGGTGTCGTGTATGGCGCGCTCGTCGGTGCGGGGTTCGCCTTCACAGAGAACATCCAGTACTTCGCGCTCAGCTTGATCGAGGGCGGTGGCGAGCAGCTCACCGTCACATTCGCCGTGCGCGCGATCCTGTCCCCGTTCGCACACGCGATGTTCACGGCGGTGACCGGCTTCGCGATCGGTCTGGTCGCGCGACGACACGGCTCGGCGAGCTCGGCGGTCGCTGCCGGGCTGCTGGGAATGCTCGGAGCGGTTCTCCTGCACGCGCTCTGGAACGGTTCGGCGACCTTCGCCGACTTCTTCGGGCTGTATTTCACCCTGCAGGTGCCGCTCTTCGCCGGTTTCATCCTCGGGATCGTCGCTCTCCGTCGCGAGGAGGCGCGCCTCACACGCGCGCGCCTCGCCGAATACGCGAGTGCCGGGTGGTTCACGCCCGAAGAGGTCACGATGCTCGCCACGCCGAGTGGACGCAAGGCGGGTCTCACCTGGGCGCGGGCTCTTCGCGGTGACCGTCGTCCGATCATGCGCGAGTTCATCAAGGACGCGACCGCGCTGGCCGCAGTCCGTCAGCGTGCGATCACGGGGCGCGATCCGCTCGCCGTCGAGGACGAGCGCGCGCTGCTGATCCGGACGCGCGCGGCCAGGGCCGCACTGCTGGCGTACTGAGCTTGCGGGGTTGCTCGTCGAGTACACGGATCAATGCGGGTGAACCCTGGCCGTGGCAAGACTCAGCGCCCGGTGCTGCGGCGATGCCTGCGAGTCTCCCGGGCGCTGAGTTGATCTGTAATCAGGGTGCACCCGACCACGGGGGGTGTCAAGAGGCTGATGTCGGTCCGTGTGTCGAAGTGTTCGCTGTGAGCAGGTGTGATCACGTTGACCCGGTCCTGCGGGCTCGGGTTTGATGGGAGCATGACTGATCGCACAAAGCCTGAGTTCGATGCCCCCAGTGGCCCCGCTCCCGCGGAGCTCGTCATCCGCGACATCATCGAGGGTGACGGCGCCGAGGCGAAGCCCGGCGACACGGTGACCGTTCACTACGCGGGTGTCGAGTTCGATTCCGGCGAGGAATTCGACTCTTCCTGGGGACGTGGCGAGACCATCCAGTTCCCGCTGCGCGGCCTGATCCAGGGCTGGCAGGACGGCATCCCCGGGATGAAGGTCGGCGGACGCCGCGAGCTGATCATTCCGCCGCACCTGGCCTACGGCCCGGTCGGCGGTGGCCATTTCCTCTCCGGCAAGACGCTGATCTTCATCATCGATCTCGTCGCGGTCGGCTGAGTTCCACCACGTACACGGAGACGCTCTTCCTCTTTGGGGGAGGGGCGTCTCTGCTGTATATCGGAAGAACATCTTCATTCCCGGGAATATATGCGAATGAATGTAAGTTGTCTCAGAGGTCGCGGCGAACGCGGCCCCTGTCCGAAGCCGCATCCGCGGCCGAAGTCTCCGAAGGAGAAACCATGACCAGCATCGACATTCCCGGCTACCGTCCCGGCACCTGGGTGCTCGACCCCTCGCACAGTGAGGTGACGTTCAGCGTCCGCCACATGATGATCTCCAAGGTGCGTGGCACCTTCGGCGTGAAGAACGCGACGCTGATCGCACCCGAGAACCCGCTCGAGGCCAAGGTCGAGGCTTCTGTCGACGTCACCTCGGTCGACACGAACGACGAGGGTCGCGACGCCCACCTGCGCTCCGCCGACTTCTTCGACACCGAGAACTTCCCGACGATGGAGTTCATCTCCACCGGCGCGCGCGTCAAGGGCGATGAGCTGTTCGTCGACGGCGACCTCACCATCCGCGGCATCACCAAGCCGGTCAGCTTCGAGCTCGACTTCGGCGGCTTCGGCACCGACCCGTACGGCAACTACAAGGCCGGCGCTTCTGCCAAGACCGTGATCAACCGCGAGGACTTCGGCCTCACCTGGAACGCCGCGCTCGAGACCGGTGGCGTGCTCGTGGGCAAGGACATCACGATCAACCTCGACCTGCAGGGCGCTCTGCAGCAGGACTGATCTCGATCCGCAGTTCTCGGACCCCGAGCCCGTCAGGGCTCGGGGTTCTCTGCGTCATAGTCGTGGAAACGACGGTTGCGGCGCGAAAGCACCGCGACGAGGGCGATCACGAGGAGCCCGCCGAGCAGTGGCGGAAACCACAGGGTGGTCAGCGTGGCGAGAGTCCCGGCGTACAGGGCTCCGACGCGCGGGCCGCCGGCGACGACTACCACGAACAGCCCCTGCAGTCGACCGCGCATCGCATCGGGCACTGCTGCCTGCATCATCGTGTTGCGGTAGATCGAGCTGACGTTGTCGGATGCGCCGGAGAGGGCGAGCGCCACGCATGCGGCGATGATCAGGCCGAGCTGCGGTGCCGTGTCCGTCGCCGGGGACGAGAACGCGCCGGCGAGAAGTACGAGGCCGAACAGCAGGATCGACGCGCCATAGGCCTCGACGGCCCGTGCGATGCCGCGGCCGTGCCATCGGTACTGAACCACGCGTCCCGAGAACAGGCTCGATGTGAAAGTCCCCACCGCCACTGCGGCCGTCAGGATGCCGGTCGTGACGGCGCCGCCGCCGAGGAGGACGGTGCCGAGGGCGGGGAACAGCACGAGGGGCTGACCGAACGTCATCGCGATGATGTCGATGATGTACTGCATCCGGATGTTGCCGGCTCTGCGCAGGAACCTCCAGCCGTCGACGAGCGACTCCAGGCCTGGACGGACGATCTCGCCTTCCGGTCGCAAGGTCGGAAGTGTCCACAGGCCGAGGAACATCGACAGCATGAGCACGACGTCGATCGTGTAGGTCCAGCCGTAGCCCGTGAGGGCCACGAGGAGGCCGGCCAGCGCCGGGCCCGCCATGACCGTGAGACCGAAGGCGACGCCGTTGAGGGCGGATGCCGCGGCCAGCTGTTCGCGGGGGATGAGTCGCGGCACGATGGCCGTGCGGGTGGCCATGCCCACGGAGTTCGCTGCAGAGTTGACGATGCTCAGTGCGTACAGCCACCAGATGGTCTCTGTACCCGTCCAGGTGAGCGTGGCGAGCATGGCGGTGGAGGCGAACGTGATGGAGGCCGCGATCAGAGCCACGCGACGCCGGTCGAAGGCGTCCGCGAGCATTCCGCCGTACAGGCCCGCGAGGATCATCGGGACGAGTCCCGCCACGGCGATCATGGAGACGGCGAATGTACTCTCGGTCAGCACGAAGACGTGCAGCATGACCGTGACGATCGTGAGCTGGCCGCCGATGCCGGAGAGGGTCGATCCGATCCACATCCGTGCGAAAGCCGGACTGGTCTTGAGCGGGGTGAGGTCGATCAGGAGACCGCGTCGGCCGCTCACTCGTCGATCATCTTCTGCACCGTTCGAGCCTAGTTGACCCCGATCGACGGGCCTCTTCGGCGCTGTCACGCGAGGGAGTCCTCGACTGATAGACTCTTCAGGTTGCCGTTCGATCGGCCGCGGATAAAGAGAGCCCTCGCATCAGGCGTCGGGCGCCGCGCAACAAGCAGAGAGGGGATCGAATCTATGGCACTGGAAGCAGACGTCAAGAAGGCGATCATCGAAGAGTACGCGACGCA
>JAQZBG010000487.1 GCA_029239165.1 Microbacterium sp.
ATCTGCAGGTCCGCGAGCAGCGCGATCGCGACCTCGGTGTCGATCGGCATCGCATACGGATTGAAGAAGGCGGCGGGCTGCTCGGGGGTCGTCATCGCGCCCTCCTCACCTTTTTATAGGTCAGTTGTATTATATCCCTGCGGGGAAAGGAAGTGCCGGGTGCCGAAGCGGGTGGACCACGAGGAGCGTCGGCAGGAGATCGCTCAGGCGCTGTGGCGCGTCGTCGACGAGCAGGGCTGGGCGCAGTCGACCATGCGGGTGGTGGCGCAGGAGGCCGGCGTCTCGCTGGGGCAGTTGCAGCACTACTTCGCATCACGCCGCGAGATGCTCACCTTCGCGCGGCAGCTCGCGGCCGAGAACGCCGGGGATCGCGTCGCCCGTGCCATCGCCGCGCTTGCTCACGAGTCGCACCCTCGTGAGGTGCTGGAGATCGCCCTGACCGAGCTGCTTCCCCTGCACCCCGACTCCCGCGCGACGAGTCGTCTGCACGCCGCCTTCGTCCTCGCATCCGGGGTGCCATCGAAGACGGTTCGATCACGGGTGAACGCGACGCGGCCGTCGAGACCGATCTGCTGCTCGCGCTGAGCGGCCTCGCGCCGCTGCTCGATCTCGGCGTGATCACCCCGGATGCCGCTCGCGCGGCGATCCGCCTGCACCTCGATCGGCTCTTCGCCGCCGGCTGAAGGGTCGCCCTAGGTCCTCGCGCCCAGGATTCCCCGTGCGAGTGCGTCGACCTCGTGCGCGATCGACGTGGGCCACGGGAGTGTGGGCTTGTGCAGGCGCAGTGAGGTGAGGCCGTGCAGCGCGGCCCACGCCCGGGTGGCGAGTTCCACGGCAGGCTCGCGCCCGCCCGACTGCAGCCACGTCGCGACGTCTTCGAGGATGACGTAGCCCGGCGTCCCGGGGCCGACCGGGATGTCATAGCGCTCGGCGCTCTCGAACAGCAGCTGATAGGCGCCGGGATTCGCCAGCCCCCACTCGACGTAGCGGACTCCGAATCCGGCGAGGGCTTCGACGCTCAACTCCCCGTCGAGTGTGCCGACCGCCGCGCTCAGGAGGCTGCTCTGGTCGTCGATCACGGCGGACACGAGATCTTCCGCGGAGTCGAAGTGCCGATAGACAGCGGTCGGAGTGACGCCGACCGCCCGCGCGAGAGCGCGCAGCGAGAAGGGCAGACCCTCTCGGGGTGTGAGCAGGAGTTCGCGGGCGGCGTTCACCAGCTCCGACCGCAGGAGCTCGCCGGAGCCGCGGGGGTTCGGGGTGCGGGGTTGCGTTGTCACGTGGATCAGTGTACACCTGTAAACCAAGCAAGGTTTACGGGTGTAAACCGATAACAGCATCAGGAGTCGCCATGTCCTTCACCCCCACCCGCAGTCTCGTCACCGGAGCCAGCTCCGGCATCGGCGCCGCATTCGCCCGAGCGCTCGCCGCCCGCGGATCGGATCTCGTCCTCGTCGCCCGCCGTGAGGACCGGCTGCACGCCCTGGCGGCGGAGCTTCATTCCCAGTACGGCGTCACGGCCGAGGTCGCGCCCGCCGATCTGTCCCGGTCCGGCATCGGCCCGGAGCTGCGCGAGCGCACCGGCCCCGTCGACACGCTCATCAACAACGCCGGATTCGCGACGCACGGGCTGCTCGCCGACAGCGACCTCGCGAAGCTGGAAGACGAGATCCACGTCGACGTCCGGGCTCTGGTCTCCTTGACGGGCGCCTACCTGCCCGACCAGCTCGCCGCCGGGCACGGTGCGGTCGTGAACATCGCCAGCACCGCGTCCTTCCAGCCGATCCCCGGGATGGCGGTCTACGGCGCCGCGAAGGCGTTCGTCCGCAGCTTCACCGAAGCCGTCTGGCATGAGGCGCGACCGCACGGCGTGAAGGTGCTCTCCGTCTCGCCGGGGGCGACTCGCACCGAGTTCTTCGACGTGGTCGGCACGCCCTCGGCCGCCGTCGGCCGGTTCCAGACACCCGAGGATGTGGTCGCGACCGCGCTGCGCGCCCTCGATGCGCGCCGCACTCCGCCCGGTGTCGTCTCCGGCCGTGCGAACGCGATGACCGCCGCGATGACCCGCTTCCTGCCTCAGCGGATGCTGATCGACCTGAGCGGCCGACTCGTCAGCGCCTGATCCCGCTGTCGTCGCGCTCGTCGATCGGCTGCACCGGCAGGGGAGGCGCTGCGGGGGTGCGGGCGAGGAACCGCCGGATGACGAGGTCGACGAGCGCCCCGACCGCGGTGGCGAAGACGATCGCGATGACGATGGCCAGCAGCGGCTGATCGTGCAGCCACTGCCCGGCCACGATGCCGAAGAGTGCCGAGTACGTCGCCCACGTCACACCGGCGGCGATGGACAGGGGCAGGAATCGTCGGATCGGATAGCCGGTCGCTCCCGCGGTCATGTTGACGGCGATCCGGCCGACCGGGATGTAGCGGGCGGAGAAGATCAGGAGGGCTCCGCGGCTGTCGAGACCGCGGCGAGCCCAGACGACGGCCGCGGCCACACGCTTCGCGCGCATCCACCGGAACCGATCCGTCCCCAGCATCCGACCCAGCTGGTAGGCCGCGTTGTCGCCGAGGACCGCCCC
>JAQZBG010000488.1 GCA_029239165.1 Microbacterium sp.
GCCCTGGGCCTCGGTCGCACCCGCACCTCGGTCGGCCGTTGCGAGGTGGTCTGCTTCAGCCCCGACCACTCCGGCTCGTTCGGCACGCAGTCCGTCACCCGCGCCCGCACCGTCATCGAAGCCTGGGCCGACCGCACGGCCGCGATCTCGAAGCTGCCCGGCATCCAGCAGATCTTCCCGTTCGAGAACCGCGGCGAGGCGATCGGGGTCACCCTGCCGCATCCCCACGGCCAGATCTACGCCTACCCGTACGTGACGCCTCGCACCACGCGGCTGCTCGAATCGATCGACCGCACCGCATCCGATCTGTTCCAGCACATCCTCGAGTCCGAGCAGGCCTCCGAGCGCGTGGTGTTCCGGGGCGAGCACTGGACGGCCTTCGTCCCGTTCGCCGCCCGTTGGCCGCTCGAGGTGCACCTGATGCCGCACCGCCACGTGCCCGACTTCGCCGAGACGACCGAGGCCGAGCGCGACGAGCTGGCGCCGCTGTACCTGCGCCTCCTCCGCGGCGTCGATGCCCTGTACGAGACACCGACTCCCTACATCGCCGCCTGGCACCAAGCGCCCGTGCACATCGGTCGGGACACCGTGCGCCTGCACCTGCAGCTGACGAGCCCGCGGCGGGCCGCCGACAAGCTGAAGTTCCTCGCCGGGTCCGAGGCCGCGATGTGGGCGTGGGCCGCCGAGGTCCCGCCGGAGGTGGGCGCGGCCCGACTCCGTGAGGCGATCGAGCGCTCCTCGCAGAACCCGACCTCCGAAGGAGCATCGGCATGACCGCCGCCCACGACGCCGCCCGCGCGCTGTTCGCCGAGCTCACGGGGCGCGAGCCCGACGGCCTCTGGTCGGCACCGGGCCGCGTCAACCTGATCGGCGAGCACACCGACTACAACGACGGCTTCGTGCTGCCCTTCGCCATCCCGCAGCGCACGGTCGCCGCGGTCGGGCTGCGTGACGACGACCGCGGCCGGGTCCTGGTCGGGTCGACCTTCGCGGAGGAGCCGGTGGAGGTCGCACTCGACGAGCTCGACGGACTCTTCCCGACCGCGCAGGGCGCGCACCCCGCCGTCCCGGAGTGGGCCGCCTACCCGCTCGGGGTCGCCTGGGCGCTGCGGCACGCGGCCGCCCAAGCCGGCCCGTTCCGCGGCCTCGACATCGCGATCGCTTCCGACGTCCCGGTGGGCGCCGGGCTCTCGTCCTCCGCCGCGATCGAGGGGGCGACGGCATCCGCCCTGAACGAGCTCTGGGGCACCGGGCTCGACGCCACGGCTCTGGCCCGGGTCGGACGGCGTGCCGAGAACGAGGCCGTCGGGGCACCCACCGGGATCATGGACCAGATGGCGTCCATGCTCGGCGAGCCGGCCACCGCCATCTTCCTCGACTGCCGCTCACTCGAGGCCCAGCCTGTGCCGCTCGGGATCGCCGAAGCCGGGCTCGCGATCCTCGTGATCGACACCCGCGTCACGCACACCCACTCCACGGGCGGCTACCGCGAGCGCCGGGCGTCGTGCGAACTCGGGGCCTCGCTCCTGGACGTCCCGGCGCTGCGCGACGTATCGGTCGCCGATCTGCCGCGCGCACGGCAGCTGATGGACGACGTGACCTTCCGCCGCGTGCGCCACATCGTCACGGAGAACCAGCGGGTGCTCGACACCGTGCAGGTCCTGCGCGAGCGGGGTGCCAGGGGCATCGGCGAGCTCCTCGTGGCCTCGCACGTGTCGATGCGCGACGACTTCGAGATCTCGACCGTCGAGCTCGACACGGCCGTCGACACCGCCTTGGCTGCGGGGGCTCTCGGCGCCCGCATGACCGGCGGCGGTTTCGGGGGCGCGGCGATCGCGCTGGTCGAGCGGGATGCCGTCGAGGCCGTGTCGGACGCGGTGACCGCCGCGTTCGCGGCCTCGGGTTTCGATGCGCCGCACCTGTTCACGGTCACCCCCTCCGCAGGTCCGCTCCGCGACGCCTGAGAGAATCGATCGAGCCGCGCCCACTCCGCGGCAGGAGAGGAACGCAATGTCCTGGATCGTCACCGGCGGCGCCGGCTACATCGGAGCCCACGTCGTGCGTGCGCGATCATGACGCGCAGGGCGTGATCCACGTCGCCGGGTACAAGTACGCCGGCGTCTCGGTGCAGCGTCCGCTGCACACCTACGCGCAGAACGTCGAGGGCACGCGGATCATCCTCGAGGCGATGGAGGCCGCCGGGGTCTCGAACATCGTGTTCTCTTCTTCCGCCGCCGTGTTCGGCACCCCCGACGTCGCACTCGTCGTCGAGGACACCGCCAAGAAGCCGGCCAGCCCCTACGGCGAATCGAAGCTCATCGGCGAATGGCTGCTCCGCGACCAGGCCATCGCGACGGCGGGGTCGGAGCGCCCGCTGCGGCACACCTCGCTGCGGTACTTCAACGTGGTGGGCTCCGCCGACCCGACGGTCTACGACGTCAGCCCGCACAACCTCTTCCCGATCGTGTTCGAGGCGCTGCTGGCGGAGAAGACCCCGAAGATCTTCGGCGACGACTACGCCACGGAAGACGGCACGAACGTGCGCGACTACGTGCATGTGGGCGACATCGCCGCCGCACACGTCGCCGCAGCGCAGCGCCTCGCCGACGGCCGCCCGATCGAGGCCGCCTACAACCTCGGGTCCGGCGACGGACTCAGCGTGAAGCAGATCATGGATGCCGTCGCCCGCGTGACCGGCATCGACTTCACCCCCGAGATCGGTCCCCGTCGCCCCGGTGACCCCGACCGCATCGTCGCGACCGGCGAGCTCGCGGCCCGCGACCTCGACTGGACCATGCGGTACTCGGTCGACGAGATGGTGCGCACGGGGTGGGAGGCGCGACGGGCTGCGGCCGTCTAGATCACACGTCGCGGGTGCGGATGGGGTAGAGCCAGAAGCACAGCCACGCGAGCGCGGTGAACCCGAGCGGGATCACGGCCAGCATCAGGCGGATGCCGCCGTCCACGGTGTCGGGCTGCGTGTCCCCGAGCG
>JAQZBG010000489.1 GCA_029239165.1 Microbacterium sp.
GAAGGCGCGCGTCGAACAGGCTCTCGCCGACGTCGGCGCCCTCGAGTACGCCGACCGAAGGATCGGGACCTTCTCGACCGGCATGCGTCAGCGCCTCGGGTTGGCGACCGCCCTCCTCGGGGAGCCGGAGATCCTCGTGCTCGATGAGCCGCTCAACGGGCTCGACCCCGCAGGCATCGCCTGGCTCCGCTCCTTCCTGCGCGACTTCGCCGATGCCGGAGGACCGGTCCTGCTGTCCTCGCACGTGCTGAACGAACTCGAGCACACGGTCGACGACGTCGTGGTGCTCGACCGGGGCCGCGTCCGCTGGTCCGGAACACTCGCCGAGACGATCTCCGGGCGCGAATCGCTCGAGGCGGCCTTCCTGCAGATCACCCAGGAGGTGGCGGCATGAGCGTGCTGCGCGGAGAACTGATCCGCATCGCCTCGACACGACTGCTGCTGTGGACCGCGGTCACGGCCGTCGCGGTCGCCGCCTTCCTCTCCGGCGTGCTCGCGCTCGTCGGCCCGGAAAATGCCAACCCGCCCATGCCCGGCATCGACACCGCCGAGGGCGCGGGAATGATCCTCGGCCTCTCCACCATCACCCTCTTCATCCCGGCGCTGATCGGCACGGTGGCCGTGACCGGCGAGTACCGGCATCGAACCATCGGGACGACCTTTCTGGCGGTGCCGCGGCGCGGGCGGGTGCTGGGGGCGAAGCTCGCGGTGTTCGCGCTGGTCGGCGTCGTCTACGGGGTGCTGTCCTCGCTCACGACCGGGCTCGTCCTGTCAGCCGCCGCCGCGGTGCGCGGTGTCCCGCTCGGAATCGGGGCGGATGAGCTGATCCTGGCCCTCTGCAAGCTGGCAGTCGCGTCGGCGGTGTACGTGCTGCTGGGTGTGGCGATCGGAGCCCTCGCCCGCAACCAGATCGTCGCGATCGGCGTCGTGCTCGGGTACTTCTACTTCCTCGAGAACGTGATCATGCTCGTTCCCGGGGTCAATGCCCTCTACCCGTACCTCCCCGGCGGTGCGACCGCGTCGCTCACGCGCTTCACGTTCCTGACCGATGCGATATCCGAGCAGACTCCCCTCGCCGCTGCCCCGCTGGTATCGCCGCTGTGGGTGCGCTGGGCGCCCTGGCCGTGCCCCTGCGGCGGGACATCGCGTGAGTGCGCGGCACGCGCATCCGCTCAGCTGAACAGGACGATCACGTAGACCGCGAACGTCACCAGGTGCGCGGCGCCGTGCATCGCCGTCACCCGTTTCGCCGCGAAGGTGGTGACGGAGAGCAGCAGCGTGACGCCGAGCATGAGCAGGTTCGCGGGCGACTCCGCCAGGACGACCGTCTGGCCGGTGAGCATCCCGATGATGAGCACAGCGGGGATGGTCAGGCCCACCGTGGACACCAGTGCCCCGTGGCACAGGTTGTTGACGCGCTGGGCCTCACCGCCCAGTGCCGCCCGCACCGCCGTGATCGACTCGGGCAGGAACACGATGCCCGCGATGAGAACGCCGGCGAGTGCGACCGGAGCGCCGAGTCGGCCGAGTCCGTCGTCGAGCAGCGCCGCCATGTCGTGCGACAGGAGCACGATGGGGATGACGGTCACGACCAGGAGCGCGAGTCGCACGAGCACCTCCGTGCGATGCTCCACGAGCACCTGCCGGATCCCGCCCGTCGCCTCCGCCTTCTTCCGACCTTCGGCGCTCCGCAACAGCCGCGGGTCGACCTCGGTGAAGTCGCTCGCCTGTGCGCCCATCTGCCGGTAGAGGAAGAACGCGTAGAGGACGAGGGTCAGCACGACGATGGGGATCTCCTGCCCCGTCGTGTACGAGCCGTCCGTCCCGATGAGGGCGGGGAGCCCGAACGCCAGCGCGACGAGCACCACCAGCATCGACAGGTACGCCGAGGTCGTGCTCGCCCGGCCCGAGCATGACCGCCGAGATCAGGATCACTTCGATCAGGACGATCGACAGGGTCAGGACGAGGGAGCCGTAGGGATCGCCGAGTCGATGCGCAAGGGCCTCGGCCTGCTTCACCACGCCGAACGCGCACACGAGGATCACGGCGACGATCGCGACGAGAGCGATCACGAGGACCGGACCCGGCACCGGTGCGACCAGAACCGGATGGAGGAGGAGGACTGCGACGAAAGCCCCCCACCCGAGAGCGATGCGGACGATGTCCATCGGGCCGATCAGCTGTTTCCACTCCGTGCGTGACATCGCCGGACTCCTTCGAGGTGGGGCCGTCCCCGACTGATGACCACGACCGGGTCGTCCCGGTCGCAGCGTTGTGTCAACGCACTTTCCAACTCCGCAATCCTAGCAAAAATTTCCCGATCAGGGGGAAATTTGACTTCCCTGGGGTACTGGCTATGGTCGGTGGTTACGCCAGCCACCGAAGGGGAAGCGAGTAACCATGTCCGGAAAGTCCATCCAGGGTCGCGACAGCAAGAAGGCGCCGCAGCTGTCACTCAAGGAGAAGCGAGCTGCGAAGCGGGAGAAGAACGCACCAGCCGAGTTCATCAAGCCGCGCAAGGGCGCCAAGGGCTGATCGGCCTCTATCCCGGCGGATGCATCCTCGTGTGGGCGGTGATGCATCCGCCGGGCCCGTCCCTCAGCGGAAGACGCGGGTGATGCCGCTCTCGATCTGGGTGAGCTGGATGTAGACGAGGAGCCGGAGGATCGGTCCCAGCAGGACGCGGACGAGACGACGGAGGACCCGACGGCGACGCGGGGCGGTCTCCCAGGTGAGGGTCACCCGAAGTTGCATTCCGCCCGCGGCATGTTCGAGTGCGAACGCGACGACTCGGGGAGCCCCGTTGTCCGAGTCCGGATACGTGAAGCGCCAGGTGACGTACGCCCGGTCCTCGAACCGATCGAGGTGGATGAGTTGCCGCCGGACGGCATCCTTGACGGGAATCGGCTTGCCGTCACGAGCCTCGGTCCTCGTCCTCGCCTCCCAGGGCCCCGTGGGCGATGCGGACGCGTCCACCTCGTCGACCACCTGGTCCCACTCGGGGATACGAGTGACTGACGACAGCAGTTCCCACACGTCGTCGAGCGGCGCGGGGACGAAGACCGCACGCGTGCCGGAGAAGGTGTTCTCGGTGAAGGTCGGGGGTTGCGAAAGGCCGAATCGCCGCGCGTCGTCGAGGCGGGAACGCAGCGCATCGGGGTCGAGCTCGAGTCGTCGCAAGATCGCCTCGATCAGACCGCTCGGTTCGTCCACGAGTGCACGCAGCACCGCTGCGGAATCGCCCTGACGACCCCCACTCGACGCCTCCTTCCATACGGCGATCGCTCGTTCGGTCCACTCGTATCCCGAGGTCTCGTGGAACACGATGCGTCCGGGGTCGTCCGGGTCGGAGGAGATGCCCACCAGGTCGAGCTGGGCCGAGTGCTGAGCAGCGACGGCCGCGCGCGCCGCATCCAGCCCGGCACCCATGCTGCGCAGGATCTGCCCGCCCGTATCGGGGTCGATCGTCAGAGCGAGCAGGAGGTGGTCGATGTCGGCATCACGGACGCCGAAGCGGGACGCCTCCTCCATGGCCGCCAGCGACAGGGTGTGCATCGTGGCAGCCGCCTGCATGAACCGGCTCACGAGTTCCTCCGCGGCACGACGATGGCGGGGTCGATCCGCTTCGAGTGCTTCTTGTGCACGGCCTGTCTCGTCACGCCCAGCGCGTCGGCGATGGCCTGCCAGCTCATCCCCGCCCGGAGGCCGGCCTCGACCTGGCGCAGTTCGAGCACGTCGGCGAGGGTGCGCAGCGAGGCGACGGCGCGCAGCCCGGCACGGGGGTCGGTCGTATCCGCAGCGATCTGTGCGACGTCGAGGGATTCCATGCTGTCAACCTACGTTGCTTGATGGA
>JAQZBG010000088.1 GCA_029239165.1 Microbacterium sp.
CGCAGATCGTGCTCAACCGGGCGAGCGCGATCGTCTGGGCCGTGCAGATGAACACGATCGTGTTCCACCCGTGGGCGTCTCTGGCCACCGATGCGGATAGCCCTGTCGAGTTGCGTATCGACCTCGACCCGCAGCCGGGGACAGACTTCGCGGATGCCGTGACCGCCGCGCACACCCTGCGCGAGGTGCTGCGTGAGGCGGGGCTGGAGGCATTCGCCAAGACGAGTGGCAACCGGGGTCTGCACGTCTTCGCGCCCATCGAGCCGACCCACGAGTTCCTGGATGTGCGGCACGGTGTGATCGCGGCCGGGCGGGAGCTGGAGCGACGGATGCCGGAGCAGGTCACCACGAATTGGTGGAAGGAGGAGCGCGGGGAGCGGATCTTCGTCGACTTCAACCAGGCCAACCGCGACCGTACGATGGCCGGCGCCTACAGCCCGCGCGCGTTGCCGGGGGCGACCGTGTCGACCCCGGTGCAGTGGGACGAGCTCGACGGCCTGGACCCGAGGACTTTCACGGTACGCAGCATCCCGCAGCGTCTCGAGGAGATCGGCGATCCCTGGGCGACGATGCAGGATTCTCCCGGCCGCATCGACACCCTGTTGGAGTGGTGGGAGCGCGACGAGGAGAACGGACTGGGCGAGCTGCCGTTCCCGCCGGAGTTCCCGAAGATGCCGGGGGAGCCGCCCCGCGTGCAGCCGAGCAAGAAGGTCGCCGCCAACTGGGGCGAAGACGGTACCCCCGTCGACAAGGACTGAGACGGCGCGAGGGGTCGGTCAGCGGAGGACGTCTGCGAGGTCGTAGCCCGCGACCGTGTCGAGCTGGTCGTAGGTGCAGGAGCGGGCATCGCGGTCCGGCCGCCACCGCTCGAACTGCACGGTGTGGCGGAAGCGAGCGCCTTCGAGCTGGTCGTAGCGCACCTCGAGCACCCGCTCCGGGCGCAGCCGCACGAACGAGACGTCCTTGCTGCCGCTGAACCGTGAGCGCTCGCCTTCTGCGGTCACCGCTTCGCCGTTGTCGTCGCGCTCGACGAGGGGAGCGAGCTCGTCGACGAGCTCCTGGCGTCGGGCATCGCTCCAGGCGGCAACCCCGCCCACCTGCCGCAGCACGCCGTCCTCTCCGTACAGTCCCACCAGAAGCGACCCGACGCCGGACCCGGACTTGTGGATGCGGTAGCCGAGCGCCACGACGTCGGCCGTGCGGGCGTGCTTGATCTTGAACAGCGTCCGCTTCCCCGGCGCATAGGGCTGGTCGAGGGGCTTGGCGACGACGCCGTCGAGCCCTGCGCCTTCGAACTCGGCGAGCCAGCGGACGGCGGCATCGCGGTCGCGGGTCGTGCGGGTGATGTGCAGCGGGTGTTCGACGGCTTCCATGAGGGTCTCGAGCCGGGCGCGTCGGGTCTCGAAGGACTGCGTCCGCAGGTCGTCCTCCCCGTACGCGAGCAGGTCGAACGCGACGAACATCGCCGGCGTCTCCGCGGCGAGCTTGGCGACGCGCGACGCAGCCGGGTGGATTCGTTGGCTCAACGCCTCCCAGTCCAGGCGCTGCGAGCCGTGCGGTCCGGTGGCGACGACGATCTCGCCGTCGAGCAGGCACGGACCGGGCAGCAGCTCGGGGATCGCTTCGACCAGCTCGGGGAAGTACCGCGTGAGCGGCTTCGCGCCCCGGGAGCCGATCTCGACGGTCGTGCCGTCCCAGGCGATCAGGCCGCGGAAGCCGTCCCACTTGGGTTCGAACAGGAGTCCGCCCGGGGTCTTCGCGGGGTCCGGAACCGCGGGCACGGCCTTGGCGAGCATCGGCGCGGGGATCTCGTAGCGCATGGTCCCATCCTGGCCGCGGCTCCTCGATTCCGGAACCCCGGTGTCACTGTGCACACCGCCACGACCGCGGGTCAGCCGAACACGTCGGCGAGCCCGGCCGGCATCCCCGCGTCGCGCAGCACGGTGCGGGCCGCGTGCCAACCGGCCATTCCGTTCACCGCGGGACCCGGCGGAGTCGACGCAGACGCCAGGTACACGCCTCGCATCGGGGTGCGCCAGGGCGCCGGGGACAGCACGGGGCGCCGCAGCGCCTGGCGGATGTCGAACACGCCGCCGGAGATGTCTCCGCCGATCTCCGCGGGGTTGATCGCCTCGCGAGACGACGCAGGCACCGCACGATGCGCCAGGATCAGATCCCGGAATCCGGGCGCGAAGCGCTCCACCTGCGCCGTGATGAGCTCGGTGGGGTCGAGGTCGGACCCGGGCGGGACGTGGATGTACGCCCACAGGACGGCCTTGCCCTCGGGAGCGCGCGTCGCGTCGAAGACGGATGGCTGCACGGCGAGCACGTATGGCCGGTCGCTCACCCGTCCGGCGGCCACCGCGTTCTCGCTCGCCCACACTTCCTCGCGGGTGCCGCCGAGGTGCACGGTCACGGCGTTGCGCACCTCCGGGTTCGACCACGGGATCGGCCCGTCCAGCTCGAAGTCGACCTTGGCGGCCGCGGCGCCGTAGCGGTAGCCGCGCAGCGCTCGGGCGTAGCCGGTCGGCACGTCGGGGTGGGTGAGCGCGAGTCGGGGCGAGGTGTTCAACAGGAGCACGTCCCCGCGGGCGGGGTCGCCTGCGTCGAGGGCGCGCAGGTCGTTCACGCGCGCACCGGTCTCGACGGTTCCGCCGTGCGCCTCGAGGTCGGCCACCAGTGCATCGGCGATGGTCTGCGAGCCGCCCCGCGGGTAGGGCCAGCCTCCTGCGTGTGCGAGGGCGGCGAGGAGGAGACCTGCTGCCGCACCGGCGAGGGTCGGCTGCGGGGAGTTCGCATGAGCCACGACTCCCGACATCAGCGCGGCGGCTTCCTCGGTCCGGAACGAGGCGCGAGCGAGGGGAGTTCCCTGGTCGAGCATGCGGATCGCGTAGCGCACGGCGGTGACCGGGTCTGCAGGGAGCCGGAGGAGCTGGTTCCCCGTGAAGTCCGTGACCCCCTCGATGTGAGTGCTGAGCGGGCGCAGGCGGGCCAACCAGGCGTCGCGGTCGGCTCCGAGGGCTGTGGCGGTGCGCTCGATGTCCCGCCACGCGACGGCCGCGCGGCCGCCGTCGAGGGGGTGGGCGAAGGAGATGTCCGGATGGATCCACTCGATGCGTTCGTCGAGCCGGAATGCGCGGAAGAACGGCGAGGAGACCGCCGCCGGATGCACGGCGGAGCACACGTCGTGGCGGAAGCCGGGCAGAGACCCTTCCCGGGTGCGCAGTCCACCGCCGATCGCGTCGGCGGCCTCGAGAACGCGCACCTCATAGCCGGTGCGTGCGAGCGCCACCCCTGCGGCGAGGCCGTTGGGTCCGGATCCGATGATCGTCGCGCGTGCCATGCGGCCAGTCTCGCACGGGCAGAGTGGTCGAAAGAGGGGGTTGCGGCGTGCGATCCTGGAACTGATGAAAGAAGCACAGGGGCCGACCCCCGCAGGCACCTCCCGTCCATACCGTTCGCTCCAGGAAGCGCTGCGCGCGCACCGCATCGACCCGTCGAACCACGCGTTCATCGCGGAGATCGTCCAGGCGATCGGGATCAGCTCGTTCATCGACCGTGGTCGCTACATCGAGGCCATCCGTCGTGGTGAGGGCGCCGCGCTGCACATCGGGCGCACCTACACGAACGGCTTCACCGAGGACGAGCGGCTCGTCGTCGGCGCAGTTCCCCTGCGCCTGCAGCCGAGCGAGGGGCGGGCGCCGTATTTCTACGTCAGCCACCCGAGCGAGTTCATCCCGCTGACCCCGCCGCGCGCGGCCAAGCGCACCACGACGCCTCGCGTCTCCGCGCCCCGGGCCGAGAAGGCGCCGAAGCCCGTCGAAGAGCGGGACTACGGTGTGTGCGACGTGTGCTTCATGGTGAAGACCCCGTCCGGCGGCTGCGGCTGCGACTGACCGTGGGCGCCGACGCGTACGGACGGTTCGAGCGGCCGGTGATCCGCGCCGCCGATCTCACCGGGCCGGATGCGATCGTCGTCGGGGCTGCCGTGGGTGCGTACCTGCAGCAGACCGAACTCGAGAAGCGGCAGCAGACAGGGGCCGTTCCAGACCCCGCTGCGCCGCTGCCGGAACGCTATCGCCGCGAGGTCGAAGACCCGGCGGCCGCTTACGCCGGACATCGGGTGCTGATCGCACAGCTCGCCGACCGCTCCGTCGGCGTGGTCGTGCTCTCGCGACGGGACGGACTCGCGGAGATCAAACGCCTCTGGGCGGCACCGGAAGCGCGCGGTCTCGGCGTGGGGTCGGCGTTGCTCGACGGCGCCGTGCTCGAGGCGGAGGCTCTGGGGGCGACGGAGGTCCGGCTGTCGGTCTGGGACTGGCGTGCGGGCGCCGTGCGGCTGTACGAATCCCGCGGCTTCGAGCGGGTGCCCTCCTGGGACGACCGGGAGCGACTGGTGTGCATGGTGCGCCCGGTCTGAGGCGACGCGCTCGATCCGCTCGCAACCGAGCCGGCATGGCAGGACCTCGCGGCCGTGTCACGACGAGGGCTGGGACAGGCGGTAACGGCCGGGGGTCATCCCGACGAGGGGCGTGAACTGCTCGATGAACTGGCTGGTCGTCGCCCACCCGCACGCGGCGGCCGTGTCGGTCACCGACGTGCCGTCGGCGAGCAGGACGAGCGCACGATGCACGCGCAGTTGGAGACGCCACTGTCGATATCCCATGCCGGTCTCCTGCTGGAACAGGCGGCTCAGCGTCCGCTCGGCGGTGCCGGTGCGCCTGCCGAGCTCGCTCAGCGCCACGGGCAGTGCGAGGTCGTCCTGCACGATGCGAACCGCCCGGCGCAGACGCGGATCGTGCGGTTCGGGCAGGTGCAGCGGCTGCTCGGGCGCGGTGACGGCTTCATCGACGATGACGCGACGCAGATGGTCCAGCGCGCTCGGGCTGCGTGAGTGGTCGGATGTCATCGCCAGCACGGCCTCGCGGGCGAGCGGCGTGGCGACGAGCACGGCCGGGGCCGCCGGCAGCGATGCGGCGAGTTCGTCCGTGAGGTGGACGATGCGCATGTCGGTGCGGCCGTGCGCGCGATGACGATGCTCGGCGCCGGCCGGCACCCACGCCATGCGCGTCGACGGCGCGATCCAGGCGCCATCGTCGGTGAGCAGGGACAGCACTCCCGATGCCGCATGCACCAGGTGTCCGAGCGGATGGGCGTGGCGTGGCGACGTCTCGGCGTGCGCGAAGCGGTAGGCGCCCTCCATCGGCAGATCGGCGAGGGAGTCGAAGTCGACCAGGTCCAGGTCGACCAGGCGGGTGGGTTGGCGAGTATTCGACATCGACATGCAGTGTACGTGTTTCCTGACATCAGTGAGGGATGCTGGACTCGAGGCATGACCACGATGCAGGAGCCGTTCGACACCGCCCCGACCCCGCTGTCCACGCCGTCGGTGCGACGCGGCGGCGTCCTCGCCGGGATCTACGTGGGCGTCGGGTTGCTGATGATCGCCCTGAACCTCCGCATGGGCGTCGCATCGGTCGGGCCGGTGCTCCCCGCGATCGAGCGCGACCTCGGCATCCCCGCAGCGGCGGCAGGACTGCTGACGACGATCCCCGTGTTCGCCTTCGGCGCGTTCGCGTTCCTCACCCCGACGCTGACGCGCTGGATCGGACTGCATCGGCTGCTCGCGCTGACGATGGTCGTCGTCGCGATCGGCATCGGCATCCGACTCCTGCCCTCGCCGGTGGCGCTCTTCGGCGGCACGGTGCTGATCGGTGCCGGGATCGCGGTCGCGAACGTCTGCATGCCCGCCGTCATCAAGCAGGACTTCGCCCACCGCGTCGGCCTGATGATGGGGCTCTACTCCACGGCGCTGTTCCTCGGCGCCGCGGCGGCCGCGGCCCTGACCGTGCCGTTCATGTCCGCGCTCGATGGCTCGTGGCGGGGTGCCCTGGCGATCTGGGCGATTCCCGCCGTGCTGGCGCTGCTCGTCTGGCTGCCGCGGGCGATGCGCGCGGTCACCGGCTCACCGGCCGTTGCCGGCGCGCCCGCCGACGCGATCGTGGAGCCTCGGGACGAGCCGCGGATGTCGGCCCTGCTGCGCGATCCGGTCGCGTGGGCGGTCACGGGCTTCATGGGACTGCAGAGCCTGAGCTACTACGCGGCCCTGACCTGGATTCCGTCGATCCTGCAGGATGCCGGGGTCCCGGTGTCGGACGCCGGACTGCTGCTGTCGTACTCGAGCCTTCCGGGGATCGCCGCGGCGCTCCTGGTGCCGACCATGCTGCGCCGCATCCGACCGACCTGGCTTCCCGTCGTGCTCTCCGCATTCCTCGTCGCAGCGGGGCTGGGCGGCCTCCTCGTCGCACCGGGAGGAGCCGCGCCCTGGCTGTGGATGACGCTGCTCGGTCTCGGACAGGGCGCGGCCATCGCGCTGTCGCTGACCTACATCGTGCTCCGCGCGCCCGATGCGAAGCACACGGCGCACCTGTCGACCATGGCGCAGGGGATCGGCTACCTGCTGGCGGGCCTCGGTCCGATCGGCCTCGGCATCCTGCACGCCGTCGTCGGGGGATGGGTCGTGCCGGTCGCGGTCCTGGTCCTCCTGCTCGGCGTGCAGGCCGTGGCCGGGGCGGCGGCGAGCCGGGAGCGCCACGTGCGCGCCGGCCGTCGGTGACCCGATTCGCGAAGGTCGCCTCAGACGAACGCGCTCATCCCGGTGATGTCGCGCCCGAGGAGCAGTGCCTGCACGCTCTCGGTGCCTTCGTAGGTGTGGATCGCCTCGATGTCGGCCATGTGCTGGATGACGCCGTTCTCGAGCAGGATGCCGTTGCCGCCGAGCAGGTCGCGGGCGGTCGAGGCGATGCGGCGCGCTGCCCGCGTGTTGTGGAACTTCGCGAGCGACGCCTGCGTCGGCCGCAGCTCGCCCGCGGTCTCCAGGTCGGCCATCCGTCGGCAGTACAGCTGCATGGCGGTGAGATCTTCGAGCATGTGGGTGAGGCGCTCCTGCACCATCTGGAACTTCGCGAGCGGCTTGCCGAACTGCACGCGCTGTGTGGCGTACGCGAGCGAGGCCTCGTAGCAGGCGGTGGCGTGCCCGAGCGCCGACCAGGCGACGCCGGAGCGCGTCGCGTACAGCACGGTCGAGGCGTCCTTGAAGGTCTTCGTCCCCGGCAGTACCGCGCCGAGCGGCACGCGCACGTCGTCCAGGACGATGTGCGCCTGATGGATCGCCCGCAGCGACGCCTTGCCGCGGATGACGCTGCCGGTGTAGCCGGGGGTGTCCTGCTCGACGAGGAAGCACCGCACGGCACCGTGCTCGTCCGTACCCTCGTCGTCGACGCGTGCCCACACGAACGTGATGCCGCCGGATGCGCCGTTGCCGATCCACTTCTTCGTGCCGCGGATGACCCAGGAGTCGCCGTCGCGGCGGGCGACGGTCTCGAGGGAGACGGAGTCCGAGCCATGGTCGGGTTCGGTCAGGGCGAAGGAGCCGAGGACCGAGCCGTCGGCGAGAGCGGTGAGCCAGGTCTCCTGCTGAGCGGGGGAGCCGAACAGGGCGAGGGTACGCAAGGCGAGGCCGCCCTGCACGGCCAGGATCGTGCCCAGCGAACCGTCGCCGCGGGAGATCTCCATGTTGACGAGGCCGGCGGCCAGCGGTGACAGGCTCGTGAGCGAGGGGTGCTGCACGCCGTCGACGACGAGGTCCATCTCGCCCATCCGACGCGCCGCCTCCAGCGGATACTCCGCGCGGTCCCAGGCATCGGCCATCTGCGGGGCGACTTCGTCGACGTAGGACTTCGCCCGATCCCACGCCTCACGGTCGGCGGCGGGGATGTCGGCGAAGACGGCGTAGTAGTCGCTGTCCTGACGTCCGGTGATGTCGTACGACGAGACGCGCTCGCCGGGGAGAGAGGTGGCTTCGGTGCTCATGGGACTCCTTCGTGGACCTGAGTATCGTACTCCTCGATACTCGGTTCCACGACCCGAGAGCCCTCAGTCGAGCTCCGACTGCAGGCGGCGGGACACCTCCGCGATCGGCATCGAGCGCGGGAACACCGCGACGACCATGTCGTCCGGGGCGGTGGCGGATTCGCCCGCGACGCCATAACGACGGCGGACGTCCGCCAGTGCCGTCTGCAGCGTGGACAGCGGCACCTTCTTGCGGCCGCGCAGCAGCTGGCGCAGCACGTGATTGTGCACGGCGGTCACGAGGGCGGCGAAGCCCACGGCATCCAGCGGATCGACGCCGGGAAGCGCACCGCGCAGGTACTCGTCGAACAACCGCTCGTAGCGGAAGACCGTGATGATCTCGCGTTCGCGCAGCACGGGCACCTCGCGCACGATGTGGTAGCGGCGTCGGGCGAGCTCCGGGTCGTGCGCGAAGTGCGCGAAGACCGACTCGGATGCCGCGCACACCGCGCCCCAGGGGTCGTCGTGCCCCTCGTCGAGGAACTCCCTGAGCTGCTCGAGGAGCACCTCGTGGTCGGCGAACACCACATCCTCCTTGCCGCCGAACTGGCGGAAGAAGGTCGAGCGCGAGACACCGGCGGCCTTGGCGATCTGCTCCACCGAGGTCTGGTCGAACCCCTGGGCGTTGAAGAGCTCGAGCGCTGCGGCCACGACGCCGGTGCGCAGTTCTGCGGATTCGTGCATGGCGAAAGCCTAGACCTCGGCGGGCGGAGACGCCGAGGCGCGCCCGTCATACTGGGAGCGTGAGTGAGCGGGGGATTGCGGCCGGATGGTTCGAGACGCGCCGTCGCGGCACGCTGCGCTGGTGGGACGGCTCGCGCTGGACCGAGCATCTCGTCGTGCGCGGTCGCGCGACGACCCTGGCCGAGGACAGGGCGTCCGTGCGCAGACAGCTCATCGTGACCGAGGTGGTGCTCGTCGCACTGATGGTCGTCTCCATCCTCATCGCCTTGTGGGGCTCGCTGCCGGTCGTCGCCGTCCGCCCGGTGATCGTCGCGGCCGGCACGGCGGCGGTGTGCGTGCCGTTCGTGATCTCGCGTCAACTCCGCCTGGTCGCCCTTCCGGCGCGCCGCCGCGGTGTGCCGGCGCTGCGCTGACCTCCGAGCGGGCGGGCCGCAGGAGCGTCCAGGCCGAGGTAGTAGGCTGGGGGACTGGTCGATGTCTCGACATCGAGAGAATTACCAGACAGCAGCCCAGTGAAGGAACCACAGTGGATCTGTACGAGTACCA
>JAQZBG010000089.1 GCA_029239165.1 Microbacterium sp.
CTCAGCCTCCCGACGCTCGCACGTCTCGTGCACGACTACATCGACGAGAAGGAACGTCGTGGGGTGCTGGACTTCGCGGATCAGGTCAGCGGCGCCTACGACATCGTCGAGTCCGCCCCCGATGTGCGTGCAGAACTCCGTGAGCAGCATCGCGTCGTGCTCCTCGACGAGTATCAGGACACCTCGGTGATCCAGACGCGCTTCCTCGCCGAGCTCTTCCGCGATTCCGCGGTGATGGCGGTCGGCGACCCGCACCAGTCCATCTACGGCTGGCGAGGCGCGAGCGCCGACAACCTGTACGCCTTCTCGCGGACGTTCTCGGCTACCGGTGCCGCGACGACGTACAGCCTCATGACGAGCTGGCGGAACGACCGTGGCATCCTCGACATCGCGAACAGGGTGCTCCAACCGCTGCAGCGGCCGGGGCTCGACGTCCCGCCTCTGGAGCCCCGCCCTGGAGCGGGCGACGGCACCGTGAGCGTGCAGTTCCCGTTCACCGTCGACGAAGAGGCGGCGGCGGTCGCGGACTGGTTCGTCGAGCGGCGGGCGGAGCACGATGCGCGCGAGGCCGGCGCGGCTCAGGCGGCGTCCCCCCACACGGGTGCGATCCTGTTCCGATCCAAGCGGCACATGCAGACCTTCGCGGCTGCGCTCGCCGCCCGCGGTATCCCGCACCGCATCCTGGGGCTTGGCGGACTCCTCGCGACACCGGAGGTGGTCGACGTCGTCTCGACTCTTCGTGTCGTGCACGATCCCACTGCGGGGTCGGCGCTGATCCGCCTCCTCACCGGGCCGCGATTCGGCGTCGGGGTAGCCGACATGGCCGCCCTCTACGACCTCGGACGCACTCTGTCGGAGCGCGATACGGCGATGGCACCGTTGCCCGAGGAGGTGCGCGTGAGGCTGCGTTCCTCCCGTGGTGCTGACGAGGCGGTGTCGATCATCGACGCGGTCGACGTGGTGCGGGCGGTGCGCGACGACTACCGGTTGCTCGAATCGATCACCCCTGACGGGCGCGCGCGGGTCAGGGCAGCGGGGGAGATGCTGGAACGGCTCCGACGCGCCTCTTCGCAGCCGATCCCCGAGCTGATCCGGCTCATCGAGCTCGAACTCCGTCTGGACATCGAGCTCGCCGCGAACGAGACCCGGGGCCCTGCACGCATCGCTGCCACGCAGTTGCGGGCCTTCGCCGACGAGGTCCGCGCGTTCCTGGCGGCCGACGAGCGGGGGAGCATCGGCAGCCTCCTCGCCTGGCTCGACAAGGCCGAGAGTACGGATGAACTGATGCCTCGGCCGGAGCCACCGGAGGCCGGCGTCGTACAGCTGCTGACCATCCATGGGTCGAAGGGTCTGGAGTGGGATGCGGTCGCCGTGGTCCGGCTGGTGGCCGACGAACTCCCGAGCAGGGTCTCCGACACGTCCGGATGGTTCGGGTTCGGCGTCGTGCCATTCGCGCTGCGCGGGGACCGGGACGCGCTGCCGTGCTTCGAGTGGGACCCCGTCGAGGCCATGGGTGACGAGGCCGATCCCGGCAAGAGGATGAAGCTCGCACAGGCGTCGCTCTCCGGGGGAGCGACGAAAGCGAATCCGCACGGAGGCGCGCTCAAGAGATTCAAGGATGCGTACCGCGGGTACCAGCAGCAGGAGGAGCGGCGTCTCGCATATGTCGCGGTCACCCGGGCGCGGACGGATCTGCTCCTCAGCGGTGCGCACTGGGCCGGGCAGAAGGCCCCACGGACGCCGAGCCCGTTCCTCGTGGAGGCGATCGAGGTGCGCGGACTCGAGCCGATCGCGCCCGTGGATCCGGATGACAACCCCTACGACGGGCCCGGCTCCACCCTCCGCTGGCCCCTCGATCCTCTGGGCGCTCGGAGGCGCGCCGTCACCGCAGCAGCCGCAGCCGTCGACGATGCGATCCGCGACGGCGCGGCCGAGCCGACACTCGAGCTCGCGCGTCTGCTCGCCGAGCGCGCCGCCCGCCAGCGTGGAACCGATGTCGAGGCCCCGACGCGTGTGCCGGCCTCGCGATTCAAGGATTACGTGACCGATTTCTCGGGAACGCTGTCGTCGATCGTGCGTCCCATGCCGGAGCGACCGTATCGGCAGACGCGCCTCGGCACGCTTTTTCACGCGTGGGTGGAGCAGCGGTCCGAACTCGTCGGCGTCGGCAGCCGCGTCGACGAAGCCCTCTGGGAGGTCGACGAGGACGAGATCGGCGCGGCTCCGATCCGTGAGGGATCGGGTGCTGCCGCCGACGCCGCCGACCTTGCCGCACTGCAGGAGACGTTCGAACGCAGCGAGTGGGGTGGGCTGAAGCCGATCGCCGTGGAGATCGAGATCGACTTCGCGCTCGGGGCCGGTCTTCCCGAGTCGGAGGTTCGCGGCGGGGCGCACATCGTGATCTGCAAGCTCGATGCGGTGTATCGGCGTGCCGATCGCGGAGGTCGCATCGAGATCGTCGACTGGAAGACGGGGCGGGCCCCGCGCACGGCGGAGGAGCGCGACGAGCGGATGCTGCAGCTCGCGCTCTACCGCCTGGCCTACCACCGGCGCTTCGAGGTGCCGCTCGACGAGATCGACGTGGCGTTGTACTACGTGGCGGACGATCTGATCATCCGCGGAGACCGCGTCTACTCGGAGGAGGAGCTCTTCCACCGCTGGAGTGCCGCGCGCGCAGCACGCTGAGCCTCGTCGGAGTCGTCGGAGTCGTCGGAGTCGTCGGAATCGTCTTCCATGTCTCTGCGCGGGGCGAGAGGATGCGAATCCTCGCGCGCTCCGGCGGCTCCGCTGGTGCCGGCGAACAGACTCGCGACACCGGAGAGGTCTTCGGTCTCGATGTTCAGCATCTCGGCCCTGTGCGCACTCTCGTCCGTGGGACGGTCGGTCTCCGTGCCCGGTAGTGCGTCGTCCGGCGCGGTCTCGGTGTCCGCCGACTCCGACTCGTCACGGTCCTTCGCCCAGAGCTCCTCGGGGTTGTACGCGTCGGTGTGCATCGACGTGTCGATCTCGGCGGCGGCATCCTGGGGGACGCGGTCGAGGGCGTCGAGGGCGGAGTCGACCCCGGCGCTGCGGGTATCGACGACGTTCAGGTCGTCGGCGCGGATGCCTTCGGCGAGGGCGTCCAGCAGGGCGGCGGCATCGTCAACGATGTCGGGGCGGCGCATCGAGTCGCCGTGCACGAGCCACCGGGCGAATTCGAGCTCGGCGAGCAGGCGCGCCCGCACCTCGAGGCCGCTGTCGGGTGCCCGGTCGACTGCACGAGCGTAGGCGGCGTGCACGTCGTCGGCGGCGTCCGGGGCCGCGGAGAGCCAGGAGAGATCGAGGGCCGGGTCGCCCACGGAGAGCCCATGCCACCCGACCAGCCCGATCACCTCGGGGCCGCGTTCGGGGTCGTCCTCGAACAGGAACGAGGTCGCCTGCACGCCACCCAGGATGACGGTGGACTCGAAACGCCACAGCTCGTCGTCGGCGACGGCATCGCGCCAGCGCACCGTGAGGCGGGCGGGAACCCGGCCCGTGGCGGCGGCGGTGTCGATGAGACGATCCAGTTCCGCACGGCTCTCCTCGGCGCTGCGCACGGCGAGTCCCGCACCGCGGACGACCGACGTCGGAAGACCGTGCACGGCGGCGATGGAGGAGCCCATGGACTCGGCCGCGCCACGCCCGGCCGGCACCAGGGGGGCTTCGATCTGGAATCCGGGGAGGAGCTCGGTCACGAGGGCACGCGCGTCGCCGAGCCGGGTCTCGCCGATGTAAGCCGGGGCTCGGAAGGGCAGCATCGCGCGGGCGCCGTCGGTCAGTGCGCGCAGTGCAAGCGCCTCGGCCGCGAGTTCCCGCGCTGTCTCGTCGTCGTCCGCAACACGGATCGCGAGCTCGCGACCGTCGGCGAGCGAGGCCACTGCCGAGTCGAAGCGCGCGTCGCCATCCGCGCTCAGGCGGCGGGCGCCCGTGACCTCCGCCCCGGGCAGAGCAGCGGTCACTGCCGCGGCTAGAGTGAAAGGAGAGCGTCCCATGCCCCCAGGGTAGGTCGGCTCAGGGGCGGTCCCGCCTCCGCCACGCCCGTGAAAGAGGGAGTCGATGACCATTCCGCGCCCGTCCCTCGACCGTGCGGCAGAACTCCGCGACGAGCCGGAGGTTCTCGACCGCCTCCGTGACGACTCGGCCACCCGCGTGATCGTCGTGCGCGAGGGGCGTGTCAGAGTCGTCGACTCGGTGCTCCTGCGCGTACCCGCTGAGACAGTGGTGGAGGCGACCTGGGCCCTCCTCGGGCGCGACGCCGATGGCACCGTGCTCCTCCTCGCCGCAGCCCCGCCCGAGACCGACGCACTCGACACCGCGCCCGATGAGGTGTGGCTGGGGATCCGTGATCTCGGCGGCCGTATCGACGGGCGGGAGTCCGAGCTGCTCACCGGCGCCGTCGCGCTCGCCGGGTGGCTCAGGGACGCTCCTTTCTGCCCCACCTGTGGCGGCGGAACCGAACTGCGCAACGGCGGGTGGTCACGACGCTGCCTGGTGTGCGGGCGCGAGCACTTCCCGCGCACGGATCCGGCCGTGATCGTCGCCGTCGAGAGCCGCGACGGTGAACGACTGCTCCTGGGAGCGAACGCGAACTGGGGCGGCCGGATGTACTCGTGCTTCGCCGGCTTCACCGAGGCGGGAGAGTCGCTGGAGTCGACCGTCCATCGCGAGATCGAGGAGGAGTCCGGCGTGCGTCTGTCGTCGCTGCGCTACATCTCATCGCAGGCCTGGCCGTTCCCCCGTTCGCTCATGGTGGGATTCCGTGCGGTCGTGGAGGACGAGTCCGCCGCGATCGCCGACGGGGAGGAGATCGTCGATGTGCGCTGGTTCACTCGTGCCGAGATCGGATCCTCGCTCGCCGGCGACGGCCCGGTCGGGCTTCCGGGGCACGCGTCGATCGCCCGGGCGCTGATCGTGGACTGGTACGAGGGGCACGCGTGAGCGCACTCGATGCCCTCGACGAGCGGCAGCGGGCTGCAGCATCCGTCCTTCGCGGTCCCGTCGTCGTGCTCGCCGGAGCCGGCACCGGAAAGACGCGTGTCATCACGCATCGCATCGCTCACGGCGTCGACACCGGTGCGTACTCGCCGTCGCGTGTGATGGCTGTCACCTTCACCGCCAAGGCGGCAGGCGAGCTGCGAGGACGACTGCGGGCGCTCGGCGTCGAGGGCGTCGCCGCTCGAACCTTCCACGCGACCGCCCTCGCGCAGCTCAACTTCTTCTGGCCGACGCTGGCCGGCTCACCCGCACCGACGATCATCGACAACAAGGTGCGGATGCTCGGTCAGGCCGCCGACGCGATCCGCCTCCGTCCGAGCACCGCCACGCTTCGCGACATCGCGTCCGAGATCGAGTGGCGCAAGGTCTCGATGCTGTCGATCGACCAGTACGCCGCCCTCGGCCGTCCGATCAGCGGCGTCGACGCGGGGCAGCTGGTCGAGCTCATGCGCGGCTACGAAGCACTCAAGGACGATCGCAGACAGCTCGACTTCGAGGACGTGCTGCTCGCGTGCGCCGGCATGTTGGAGGCGGAGCCTCGGGTCGCCGCGTCCGTCCATGAGCAGTACCGTCACTTCACGGTCGACGAGTTCCAAGACGTCTCGCCCCTGCAGAACCGATTGCTCGAGCTGTGGCTCGGTGACCGACACGACATCTGCGTGGTCGGCGACGCCAGTCAGACCATCTACTCCTTCGCCGGAGCGGAGCAGAGATTCCTGCTCGAGTTCGAACGCCGTCACCCCGACGCCACGGTGGTCCGGCTGGAGACGAACTACCGATCCCAGCCGCCCATCCTCACTGTGGCGAATGCACTGATGCAGGGCCGTCCCGGGGCGTTGGAGCTCGTCCCGGCGCGAGAGCAGTTCACCGCAGAGGCGCCCACCGTGACCGCCTACGACACCGAGGGTGAGGAGGCTGCGGGAATCGCCGCCGCCATCGCCGGCCAGATCGCCTCGGGAGCGTCGCCGTCGGAGATCGCCGTGCTCTACCGAGCGCACGCGCAGTCCGCCATGCTGCAGCAGGCGCTCGCCGGAGAGGGCATCGCCACGACGGTGCTGGGCGGCACCCGCTTCTTCTCGATGCCGGAGGTGCGTCAGGCGATTCTGGCGCTGCGCGCCGCGGCGGTGGCGCCCACCGAGCAGGGATTCCTTGCCGGGGTGCAGCGGGTGCTGCGCGAGCTCGGGCTCACTGACGAGCCGCCCGCGGCAGGAGGGGCGCAGCGCGGCGGGTGGGAGGCGCGCCGCGCGATCCTGCGCCTCGCTGAGGAGGCGGGACCGGACGCGACCTTGCGCAGCTTCAGCGACGCGCTGATGGCGCGAGCGAAGGACCAGCACGAGCCGACGATGCGGACGGTGACGCTCTCGACCCTGCACGCGGCCAAAGGTCTCGAGTGGCCTCATGTGCACCTCGCAGGCTGGGCTGAGGGTTCGCTCCCGATCTCGTACGCGACCAGTTTCGAGTCGATCGATGAAGAGCGGCGACTGGCTTACGTGGGCGTCACGCGCGCCGCGCGAACGCTGTCCCTGTCCTGGTCGAGATCGGCAGGACGGGGGGAACGTGCTCCGTCGAGGTTCCTTGCTGAGATGGGGACAACGGCCCGCGGCACCGGCATTCTTCGTGAAATGTCACCGAATGCCACACGCGGGAACCGTCCGCGCTGACCCGCACCATGCGCCCGTCGGTGCTGCCGTCTGCGGCGAGAAGCAGGGCCGCCAGCCGTCCGGCCTCGGCCACCTGCGCGGCGCGGATCGGTCCGGGATCGCGGCCGATCATCTGGGTGTGCAGCAACGGCCATGCCGGGTCGTGGTCGGTGGCGTGGGCATCACGGCAGGCCAGGCAGGCGGATGCGCCGGGCGTCACGAGTGGACCGATCGTGACCCGGCCTGGTTCGAAGGAAACCGGGAGATGCGGGGTGTCTTCGCGCAGATGGTGCGCGAATTGCAGGGCGGCTGCGGCGCCTCGCACGAGCACCACGCCCACCCCTGGTCGTCGGCCGTGATCGACGAGGGGGACACCCTCATCGATCAGGGCCTCCCGGATGCGGTATTCGGTGCGCCCGTCGTCGATGCCGATGCTCTCGACCCAGGCCGGGCGGGGAGCAGCCGCCTCATCGAGAAGCACCGGTTCCAGCCGTGCGAGCAGTGCCCGCGCCGCGTCCCGTGGTGCACCGGCCGTGTGCGCGATCATGTCGAAAGACCCGCGGCGGAATCCCGTGCGCAGGCGGCTGAGAAGGAGCTCCACCCAGGCGGCATCCGCGTCGATGAGCAGCGCGTCGTCGTCGCCGAGCTGCAGCGTGTGCTCGTCCCGCCACAACAGCGGTGCACTCGGATCGAGGAGCGTGAGGGTCGGCGGCGTGAGGGGCATTCCCCCGATTCTGGGGGGATATCGGGCCGGGCGGGGAGACGCCGAGGCATCCGTGGACAACTGCCGCCCGGATCTCCGATCGGGGAGGAGAGGTGCGAACGCCTCTCCTCCCCGTCGGCGTCAGATGCTCAGACGGGGCGGTCGCCCTCAGGGGCGGCGTCGCCGTCCTCGCCGTCTCCGGCATCCCCGGTACGGTCCTCGGCTCCGTCGGACGGCGTCTCGTCCGAGAAATCGTCGCCGTCGAGCAGGCGGGCGAGCGCCTCGTCGAACTCGTCTGCGACGGGCTGCTCGCCGCGTTCGACGGCTTGCAACCGGGCGACGAGGGCGCTCGGATCGTCGATGTCCTCGGCCGTCGGCATGAGGTCGGGGTAGTCCCACAGGGAGTCGCGGGCGCTGATGCCGACCGCATCCGTCACGGACTGCCACATCGCGGACGCTTCGCGCATGCGCCGCGGTCGCAGCTTCAGCCCGACCAACGCACCGAGTGCGTCTTCGGCTGGCCCGCCGACCGCGCGTCGACGACGGGCGGCCTCGGCGATGCGTGCGCCGTCCGGGAGGCGGGAGGTGGCCTGTGCCGTCACCACGTCGACCCAGCCGTCGATTGTCGCGATGAGGTTCTCGAGCCGGGTCAGGGCCTCCCGCTGCGCCTCGCTCTGCACGGGCAGCAGCGCGCCGCCCTCGATGGCCGCGCGCAGCTCTTCGGGGTCGGAGGGGTCCAACCGGCTCGCGACGTCTTCGAGGGCGTCCACGTCGACGGTCACGCCACGGGCGAAGTCGGTGATCTGCGCCATCACATGAAGGTGCAGCCACTTCGCGTGCCGGTAGAGCCGGGCGTAGGCGAGCTCGCGTGTAGCGAGATAGAGCGCGATCTGATCTTCCGGGATCTCGAGACCCTCGCCGAAAGCCGTGAGGTTCTGGGGGATGACGGCGGCTGTACCCGCGGGGAGCACGGGGATCCCGACGTCCCCGCCGGAGACGACCTCGAGCGACAGGTTGCCGAGCACCTGCCCGAACTGGGCCGCGAACACCGAGCCGCCGAGACCGCGCATGAGCTTGCCTGCGCCCTGGACGACCCCGCGCATCTCCTCGGGGACCTGGGTGTCGAGCGCGGAGGTGAGCGCATCGGCGATGCTGGTGGACACCGGGTCGGCGATCTCCTTCCACACCGGCAGCGTCTTCTCGACCCATTCGCCGCGAGTCATCGCGGTCGGCGACTCGGAGAGCTCGGAGATCGTCGTGGCCTCACCGAGCCATAGGTTCGCAAGCGCGAAGGAATCGGCGAGCGACGTGCGGGAGCCGTCCGTGATGCCCTGACCGTCGCGGTTGGCGATGAACAGCGCCTGTCGCAGCGCGTTCTCCCACGGGTCACCGCCGAAGGCCCCCTGGAGCTGCGACATGATCGTCTGCATCATCGCGGGGTCGAGGGTGAAACCGTCCATGCCTTCGAAGGCCCCTCGAAGGGCCTCCGGGTCTATGTCACCGCCGCCCTGGTTCGCGAGCATCCTTCTCAGGAACTCCTGGAAGTCCTCGGGGGTGGGGTCGTTGTCTGCCATGTCGCTCGCCTCTCAGCAGGTCTGAAGCCGTGGCCTCTACGCTAGTCACAGGTTTCTGCGCGCGAACCCGATGCGGGCAGATCGGTGTACGCCGCCCGCGAACGACGGAGGAATGCAGTGGATCGAACGCGGTCTGGAAAGCTCGGACTCGGAGTCTGGGCGCTGATCGTCGCGCTGATCAAGGTCGAAGGCGCCGAGACCTTCGAGACGGCCGGCACACTCGACCTCACCACCGTGCAGGTGGTCGGCAACCGGGAGCGCACTCCGAGTTGGTTCGAACTCGCCCTGGCCTGGATGGACTCGTCGCGCGCGGTCGTGCCGCTGGACTCCGTGTTCCCCGAAGGCGTCACCACCGAGCAGAGGGACGAGCGCAACGCCACGCTGATGGTCGACTCGCAGCACGAGGCGACGGCCGCCGCACTGAACGAGCTCGGCTACGACACGGGCGCAGAGGTCGTGGTCGTGGAGGCCGTCCCGGATTCGCCCGCCGATGGTGCACTCGAGGCTGATGACGTGATCACCGCGATCGACGGAGCTGCGGTCGCATCGGCGACGGAGCTGCGCGCCGCGATCCAGGAGGCCGCTGGCGACCCGGTGACGCTCACCGTGCTGCGCGACGGTGCGGAGCAGGCCGTCGAGGTCACGCCGGAGGAGCACACCGAGGGGGGAGTGACCACCTGGCTCATCGGCGTCACCCTCCGTACCGACTACGACTTCGAGATCGACGTGACGATCCAGCTCGACAACGTCGGCGGTCCGAGCGCCGGGATGATGTTCGCGCTCGGGATCATCGACACGCTGACCGAGGGTGAGCTCAACGGAGGCGAGAACGTGGCCGGTACCGGCACGATCGATGCCGCCGGTACGGTCGGGCCGATCGGCGGGATCCGACAGAAGCTGTACGGCGCGCGTGACGCCGGAGCCGAGTACTTCCTCGCCCCCGAGGCCAACTGCGACGAAGTCGTCGGACATGTTCCCGATGGTCTCCAGGTGATCAGTACGGCAACGCTCGACGAGTCGCTCGATGCCCTCGAGGTCATCGCGGACGACGGCGACGTCGCTTCGCTGCCCACGTGCGAACCCGCCGCCGGCTGATCCCCGCCCCTGCCGTGACCTCGCCGTGATCGGGATGACAGCCCGCGCACAGTGAGCGATGCCTAGGATGGAAGGGTGACCTCACCCTCAGCACCGAATCCGGCCACGCCTCGAACGTCCCGACGTATTCTCGGCATCTCTCTGGTGATCATCGCCGCCCTGATCGCGGTGTTCTTCGTGTTCGCCTCCCTGTACACCGAGTTCCTCTGGTTCGACCAGGTGGGTTTCACGGGCGTTCTCACCACGCAGTGGATCGCCACGGCGGTGATGTTCGTCGTCGGCTTCCTCGGGATGGCCGTGCCGCTCTTCGTCGCTATCCAGCTCGCGTACCGGCTGCGCCCGGTCTACGTGCGACTCAGCTCGCAGCTGGACCGATACCAGGAGGTCATCGAACCCCTGCGTCGTCTGGCCATGTGGGGCATGCCGATCTTCTTCGGTCTGTTCGCCGGCTTCGCCGCCGCGGGGCAGTGGAAGACCGTATGGCTGTGGGCCAACGGCGTCGCCACCTCGAGCGTCGACCCGCAGTTCGGCATCGACACCGGTTTCTACATGTTCGCGATGCCGTTCTACACGATCCTGCTCGCGTTCGTCTCGGCCGTCCTGCTGCTCTCGCTGCTGGTCACCGCTCTCGTGTCGTACCTCTACGGCTCGGTGCGCATCGGCCAGGGTGAGCTGCGCATCTCCAAGCCTGCGCGCATCCAGCTCGCGGTCATCGCGGGGCTCTACCTCCTCGTGCAGGCGGCGAGCCTCTGGCTCGACCAGTACAAGACCCTCGTCGAACCGGACGACCGCATCACCGGTGCGGCCTACACGGGAGTCAACGCGACCATCCCGGGCCTCGCGATCCTCGCGATCATCGCCGCCGTCGTGGCCATCCTCTTCTTCGTCACCGCCGTCATCGGGCGCTGGCGCTTCCCGCTCGCGGCCACCGCGCTGCTGATCGTCGCCGCTCTGGTCGTCGGCGTCGGGTACCCCTGGGTGGTCACCACGTTCCAGGTGAAGCCGAACCAGAACGCCTACCAGGCCGAGTACTACCAGCGGAACATCGATGGCACGAAGGAGGCGTACGGGGTCGCGAACCTCGAGACGACGCCTTTCGCCGCCAAGACCGACGCTGAGGCCGGCCAGCTGCGCGCTGACGCCGAGACCACGGCTTCCACCCGAATCATGGACCCGAAGGTGATCCCGCCGACGGTGCGCCAGCTCGAGCAGTACCGCGGGTACTACCAGTTCCAGAAGACGATGGACGTGGACCGGTACGAGATCGACGGCAAGATGCAGGACACCGTGGTGTCCGTGCGCGACCTCGACATGTCCGGGCTCGGCGACGGAGACAACTGGAACAACCGCGTCGCGGTCTACACCCACGGCTACGGCCTCGTCGCGGCTGCCGGCAACCAGCGGACGACCGACGGTGAGCCGGTGTTCCTCGAGCGCGGCATCCCGACCTCGGGCTTCCTGTCAGACCGCGAGAACTTCGAGCCTCGGGTGTACTTCGGCGAGAACTCGCCCGAGTACTCGATCGTCGGTGCTCCCGACGGCTCCGAGCCGGCCGAGATCGACTACCCCCGCGGCAAGGACGGCTCGAGCGAGACGAAGACCACGTTCGAGGGCAGCGGCGGACCGCAGATCGGTGACACGTTCACCAAGTTGCTCTACGCGCTGAAGTTCCAGTCGGAGCAGATCCTGTTCTCGAATCTGGTGAACGAGGAATCGCAGATCCTGTACGACCGCGACCCGAAGACGCGCGTCCAGAAGGTCGCTCCGTACCTCGAGCTCGACAGCGACCCGTACCCGAGCGTGGTGGACGGTCGTATCGTGTGGATCGTCGACGGCTACACGACCAGCTCGACGTACCCGTACTCGACGAGTGTCAGCCTGTCCGACGCGATCGCGGACTCCAACGTCCCGTCGCCGACGCTCGCCATCGACGACATCAACTACATCCGCAACTCGGTCAAGGCCACGGTCGATGCCTACGACGGTTCCGTCACGCTGTACGCGTGGGACGACGAGGACCCGGTCCTCAAGACCTGGCAGAAGATCTACCCGTCGACACTGAAGCCGATCAGCGACATGTCGGGTGAGCTCATGAGCCACGTGCGCTACCCGACCGACCTCTTCAAGGTGCAGCGCGACGTCCTCGGCGTCTACCACGTCGACAAGGCCGGCTCCTTCGCCCAGCAGGACAACCGCTGGCAGACGCCGAACGACCCGCGCAGCGAGGCGATGCTGCAGCCGCCGTACTACCTGACGATGCAGATGCCCGGGCAGGATTCACCGCGGTTCTCGATGTTCTCGACGTTCATCCCGAACTCGCAGGGTGCAGGCGGAAGCCGTGACGTGCTGATGGGCTACCTCGCGGTGGACTCGGATGCGGGGTCCGAGAAGGGCGTCAAGGCGGAGGGCTACGGTCAGCTGCGCATGCTCGAGATCGATACCGACACGACGGTGCCGGGGCCTGGCCAGGTGCAGAACACCTACAACTCGGACACCGCCGTCGTGCCGCAGCTCAACCTGCTGCAGCAGGGGGAGTCAGAGGTGATCTACGGCAACCTGCTGACGCTGCCCGTCGGTGGTGGTCTGCTGTACGTGCAGCCTGTGTATGTGCAGTCGTCCGAAGGCACGCAGCTGCCGCGTCTGCAGAAGGTGCTGGTCGCCTTCGGTGACCGGGTCGCGTTCGAGAACACTCTCACCGAGGCGCTGGACACGCTCTTCGGCGGTGACTCCGGCGCGACCGGTGGCGATGACGAGGTCGAACCCACCGAACCAGGCACGGAGGATCCGGACTCGGGAGAGACGCCGACAGAGCCCACGCAGCCGACGAATGCCGAAGCGGACGCCCTGGCCTCCGCACAGGAGGCCCTGATCGATCGTGAGGCGGCGCTCAAGGCCGGCGACCTCGCCAAGTTCGCCGAGGCGGACGAGCGCCTCACTGCCGCGGTCGAGAAGCTCCTGCAGCTGGAGTCCGCCGCGGGGGAGTGATCATCCCGCCTTCACGGTGAAAAGAATGGGCGTCCCTCGCGGGGCGCCCATTCTCGTTCACGGCCGACGAGACCGGGTCGAGCGGGCGGGCCGGAGCGCCTGCTGAGCAGCGTCTCGATCATCCCGACCGGAGATCGTGCGCCGCCCTCGGACGCGTCCAGGCAAAGCGAAAGGCCCTCTGACCTGGATTTCTCCGAGTCAGAGGGCCTTTCATTTGTTGCGGGGACAGGATTTGAACCTGCGACCTCCGGGTTATGAGCGTGTGCCAGTTCGCGCCGACCGCCTCGCGTGCCGACAACCTCGCCCGGATCGCGGAGTTGACCGCGGATGCGGCCGCGCGGGGTGCGAAGCTGATCGTCTTCCCCGAGTACTCGAGCTACTTCGTCGATCCGATGGACGACACCCTTGCCGCGAACGCGGAAGACCTCGACGGAGAGTTCGTCGCGACCCTGACCGCGCTGGCCGCCGAACGCGCCGTGGTGATCGTCGCCGGCCTCGTCGAGCGCGCCACCGACGGACACCGCGTGCGGAACACGGTGGTGGCGGTACGCGGCGACGGCATCCTCGCCGTCTACCGCAAACAGCATCTCTACGACGCGTTCGGGCAGACCGAGTCCGACTGGATCGAGGCCGGAGACGTGGGGGAGGCCGCGACGTTCGAGCTCGGCGGTCTCCGGTTCGGACTCATGACCTGCTACGACTTGAGGTTCCCTGAAGTCGCCCGGTCGCTCGTCGATGCGCAGGCCGACGTCCTGGTCGTCCCCGCCGAGTGGGTCAGAGGGCCGCTCAAGGAGCACCACTGGACGACGCTGCTCGCCGCGCGGGCGATCGAGAACACCGTCTACGTGGTCGCGGCCGATCACCCGACGCCGATCGGCGTCGGCCACTCGCAGATCATCGATCCGCAGGGCGTGGTCCTGGCGGGGGTCGGGACAGCCCCTGGCGTCGCGGTCGCGGTCGTGGAGGCCGCAGTGATCGAGCGAGCACGAGCGAGCAACCCCTCGTTGCGGGTGCGGCGGTACGCGGTCGTCCCGCGCTGAGCGACTGATCCCGCCCGGGGATATCGGTCAGACCGAGAACTGCGCCAGGCGCGAGGCCGCCTCCTCGAGCACACCGACGCGCTTGCAGGCGGCGAAGCGCACCAGCCCCGAGTACTCATGCCGACGGCCCTCCGAGACGAACGCGGTCAGAGGGATCGCCACGACACCGACACGCTCCGGCAGTGTGCGACAGAAGGCGGCCGCATCCTCGCCGCCGAGCGCCGTCGCGTCGGCCACCGTGAAGTAGCCGCCCTGCGGGGCGTACACGGTGAATCCAGCCGTACGCAGCCCCTCGCCGAGGATCTCGTGCTTGCGGGCGAGCGTCGCCGCGGCGTCCGTGAAGTATGAATCGGGCAACCGCAGGCCCAGGGCGACGGCCGGCTGGAAGGGGGATCCGTTCACGTACGTGAGGTACTGCTTCACGGTGAGGACCGCGGTGATGAGGTCGGCGGGCCCGTGTACCCAGCCGATCTTCCACCCCGTCGCGGAGAAGGTCTTGCCTGCCGAGGAGATCGTGAGCGTGCGTTCGGCCGCCCCCGGGAGTGCGGCGATCGGCGTGTGCGGTGCATGGAACGCGAGGTGCTCGTAGACCTCGTCGGTGACGATGACGGCGTCGTGCCGCGCGGCCAGCCGGACGACCTCCTCGAGAACCTCGCGCCCGAAGACAGCGCCGGTCGGATTGTGCGGATCGTTGACGAGGATGATCCGCGTACGATCGGTCACGCTCGCGGCGAGCTGGTCGAGGTCGGGCTGGAAATCGGGAGCGCGAAGGGGGACCGTACGAAGTCGCGCACCCGCCAGCGCCACGGCCGCGGCGTACGAGTCGTAGTAGGGCTCGAAGACGACCACCTCGTCGTCGGGCCGGTCGATCAGCGCGAGCAGTGTCGCCGTCAGCGCCTCGGTCGCGCCGGCCGTCACGATCACCTCGCTGCCGGCGTCGACGTCGAGTCCGTAGAAGCGGCGTTGATGCTCGCTGATGGCGGCGAGCAGGTCGGGAACACCGCGACCGGGAGGATACTGATTGGCGCCGTTCGCGATCGCGTCACGGGCGGCTTCGAGCACCTCCGACGGCCCGTCTTCGTCCGGGAAGCCCTGCCCGAGATTGATCGCCCCGGTCCGGGCTGCTGCGGCGGACATCTCTGCGAAGATGGTGGGCGCGACGGTTCCGTCAGCGGCGAGCAGGCCTGCACCCGCCGCCGTGCGCCGCCATGCGCCGGGAATGACACTCATGAAGAACAGGCTAAGGCCATAGGGGAAACTCATCCTCGACATAAGGAACACACAGACACAGCCGTCATTCTGAAGTGGTCGTTGAAGGAGCACACCATGAACGAAGACAACACCCAGGACCACTCGGCACCCGCGTCGAACGACGCGGTGCCGTCCACCGAGGCTGCAGAGGTCGCCGCTCAGCCGGCGACGACTGCCGCCGCTGACACGACCGGGCCGGCTTCCGCCGCTCCTTCCGCCGCCTCGCCGACGTTCGGTGCACCGGTGCAGGGACACGAGGTGCCTTCGACGTTCACGTCGCATGTGCCGCCCGCACCGCAGATCGCCCCGGTTGCGCACGCATTCAGTGCCCCGTCGGCACCGGCGACAGGCACCGCCTCGGGAGCGGCATTCGGCATCCCGTCCGCGGAGTCGCACACGCAGCCGACGCAGCCGTTCGGCGCCGAGGCACTCGCGGGTGACGGCACCAAGACCAAAGAGCAGAAGACGCGAGGCGGCACGAAGTTCGCGGCGCTCATCGTCGCGGCTGCACTCGTCGGCGGCGTCGCGGGCTTCGGCGGCGGTGCGCTGCTGAACGGGCTCGAAGACACCCCGTCCTCCGGCACGGCGACGGGCCCGCAGACCGTGACGGTCAACAACCCCGGCTCGGTCAACGAGACCACCGCGGTCGCGACCTCCGCGCTGCCGTCCGTGGTCACCATCGAGGTCGCCGGCTCGCAGGAGGCGGGCAGCGGTTCCGGCGTGATCATCAGTGACGACGGCTACGTCCTCACCAACACGCACGTCGTGACCCTCGGTGGCGCGGCCGCTGACCCCACCATCCGTGTGACCGCGTCGGACGGGAAGATCTACGAGGCCACGATCGTCGGCACCGACCCGATCTACGATCTCGCCGTGATCAAGCTCAAGGGCGCGGAAGGGCTCACGCCCATCGACTTCGCCGACTCGTCGAAGCTCAATGTCGGCGACACGACGGTCGCACTCGGCGCCCCGTTGGGCCTGGCGAACTCGGTGACGACCGGCATCGTGAGCGCACTCAACCGGAGCATCCAGATCGCCTCCTCCGCTCTGCCCGACTCCTCGACCGAGGACGCTCCGCAGGAGCAGTCGCCCGAGGGTGAGGGCCAGGGGCCGTTCCAGTTCGACATCCCCGGCAGTGGCCAGCAGCAGACTTCTGAGTCCATCTCGATCGCCGTCATCCAGACGGACGCGGCGATCAACCACGGCAATTCCGGTGGCGCACTCGTGAACAGCAAGGGCCAGCTGATCGGCATCAACGTGGCGATCGCGAGTTCGGGCAGCTCCGAGGAGTCCGGCTCGATCGGCATCGGCTTCGCGATTCCGTCGAACATCGCCAAGCGCGTGTCCGAGGAGATCATCGCCGACGGCGCCGCGACGCACGGTCTGCTGAACGCCTCCGTCCAGGACGCCTCGAGCATCGATGGTGCGACAGTCGCCGGTGCGTACATCGCGAAAGCCAATGCCGGTGGCGCCGCAGCGGCGGCCGGCATCGAGGCGGGCGACATCGTCACCTCGTTCAACGGCGTTCCCATCACCAGCGCCACCGACCTCACCGCACAGGTGCGCGCGGCAGCCGCCGGCAGCGAGGCCAAGGTCACATATGTCCGGGATGGCAAGGACTACGACGTCGAGGTGACGCTCGGCGAACTGGCCGGCTGACCCCGAGGCTCCGAGAGAAGGACGCCACCCCGCGCGATAGGCTCGCAGGGTGGCGTCCTTCTCTTTCGGCACCGGCAACGCGGCCAAGCTGCTCCGGATCCCGCTGTATGCCGTCGGACGCATCGGTACGCTTCTGATGCCGCGGGGGCGACGCTGGGTGTTCGGCTGCGGGGCCGGGATTGGCGACGGTGCGCTCGCGTTGCAGCGGTATGCTGCAGCGGCAGGACACGACACGCTCTGGCTCACTTCCTCCGAACGGGAAGACCGAGACGCCGCCGCCCTCGGCATCCGTTTCGTCCGCAAGGCAGGTCTGCGCGGTTGGTGGGCGACCGCCAGAGCCGGTGTACTCGTGGTCACGCACGGTCTGGGCGATGTCAATCGCTATGCGAACGGCGGCGCGTTCCTCGTCCAGCTGTGGCACGGGATTCCGCTCAAGCGCATCGGGCTGGACTCGCCGGCCACGACCGACGTGCCCAATGTCCCGGGGGCACCGCTGCTGCGGCGCGCGATCGCCGTGCTCTACCGCGCGGCAGCGCAGCGGATCCGTGTGCTGCCCGCTGCGTCCCATCGGGCGCGGGGCAGGCTGGAGTCCGCATTCGGTCTCGGCGATGATCGTGTCGTCGTGACCGGTGAGCCTCGCGTCGACGTGCTCTCGGCCGGCTCGCGCGAGGAGCGGCGCCGTGCCGCATCCGCGCGTCTCCTTCGGGCGGTCGGCGACATCCCCGCATCCGCACGCACGATCCTGTACGCCCCCACGTGGCGGGACGGCGCGCCGGACCCGGCCGTTCCGTCTGCCGCGGAGTGGATCCGGATCATCCGTGTCCTCGAGGCGCAGGACGCGGTCCTCCTCGTCCGCTCGCACCCCCTGGGGGAAGGCGGCTACGCCCCTCCGCTGCCCAGCAGGCGGGTCCGTGCTCTGGGGTCGTCCGTGATCGCCGACGTGACGCCCGTGCTGCCGGCGGTCGACGTGCTGATCACCGACTACTCTTCCCTCGCGTACGACGTCGGGCTCCTACGGACGCCGGTGCTGTTCCTGGCGCCGGATGCGCAGGAGTACGCGCAGACACGAGGCTTCTACGGCCGGTACGAGGACGTCGCCGGCGAGGATGCGACGGCTGACTGGAGGGGGCTGCTCGCGCAGCTCGAGCAGTTGCTCTCCGACCGCCGGGCATACGACGCGGCGTCCGAGCGTTCCGCTACGCTCAGCGCGGGGATGCACGCGTATCGGGACGGACGCAATACCGAGCGCGTCTACGACGTGATCCGCGCACGGGGTATTCCCGCGCCGAAGGGAGCAGCATGACAACGGCCCGTATCGACGACGTGGCAGAGACGCTGGTCGTCGCAGGGACCGGGGAACGCCCCGCGGATGCGGCGCTGGTCGGACCGCGCGCACGCGTCGAGGCCCGCATCAGCGGCGGTGGCACGACCTGGAAGGCCACCTTCCCCCTGAAGGCATCGCGCTGGGGAGGACCGTCGCTTCCGCTGCCCAGTGGATCGTACGAGTTGCAGATCCCGGATGCAGACGTTGAGGAGTTGAGGATCGAACCGGTCGTCCTGACCGGTGTGCGCATCGCCGTCGACGGCGGAACGGTGCGCATCGCTCCGCCCATCGATCCTGTGTACGAGACCACGGAGGGACGGTCGACGCTCGAGGAGCGCTACGTCGCCCAGAGCGGTGGCACGGAGAATGCTGTCTTCTTCGAGACCTTCTACGGGCGCAGTGTCGGCTGCAACCCCCGTGCGATCGATCGTGAACTCGCGGCTCGCGCCCCGCAGGTGCGGCGCTACTGGAGCGTCGTCGACCTCTCGGTCGAGGTTCCGGAGGGTGCGATCGCGGTCGTCGAGGGGAGTCCGCAGTGGTGGCATGCACGAGGGGCGGCGCGGCTGCTCGTCGTGAACGACTGGCTGCGGCGTCGATTCGCCCGCAAGCCCGGGCAGAGAGTCGTGCAGACGTGGCACGGAACCCCCTTGAAGAGGCTCGCATTGCACCGCCCCGGATTCGATCCACGACGCATGGCGGCCGTGGTCAAGGAATCCCGCCGCTGGGACGTGCTCCTGGCGCAGAACACCTACGCGGAACGCATTCTGCGAAAGGCATATGCGTTCTTCGGACGGCCGATCTGGGTGGAGGGATACCCCCGGAACGACACGCTGATCACCGGAGACGCCGCCGCGATCCGTCGCTCTCTGGGCATCCGTGTCGAAGAGCGGGTGCTCCTCTATGCGCCGACCTGGCGAGACGACCGCACCGAGATGGTCGACTTCATCGACCCCGAGCTCCTCGCTCGTCAGGCCAACGCCGTGGTACTCGTGCGCGGCCACTCCCGCACGCTGGAGCAGGGTCGCAACCGCGATGGGGCGCGCGTCATCGACGTGACGGGTTACCCGGAGACCGCACGGCTGCTGCTCGCCGCCGATGCGCTGATCACCGACTACTCCTCGGTCATGTTCGATTTCAGCGTCACGGGCAAACCGATGTACTTCCTGGTCCCCGACCTCGATCACTACCGCGGGCAGTTGCGGGGCTTCTACTTCGACCTCGCCGAGCGCGCCCCTGGACCGCTGGTGCGCACGCAGGAGGAGCTCACCGCTGCCCTTGAGGACGCGGATCACGAGGCCGCCTACGCCGAGCGCTATGCCGCATGGCGCCGACAGTTCAACTCTCGTGACGACGGGCATGCCGCTCAGCGTGTCGTCGATCGCATCCTGGATCTCGGTTTCGTCACGCTCTGACCCCGTTGCCGGCGGCTCGGGTCAGGGAAGCGGGGTGTTGCGAGTGCCGAGGCGCGAGGCGTCGACGGTGTCGCGTGCTCCGCGGAGGACACCGCCGATGAAACCGATGCCCCATGAGAGGTGCATGGTCGGCAGTACGAGCAGGGTCCACAGACGTTGGCGTACTCCTCCGCCGCTGGGGGCCAGCGCCACCGCCAGGACCAGGAGCACGTACAGAGCGAGAGGTCCGTACACGATGATGGACACGGCCAGCGAGACCATGCCGCTGAGTGCGCCGCTGAGTTGAAGAACCCCCGTCACGAGGGCGATCAGGACCAGGAGGACGAGCACGGGAGGCGCGAAGTAGCGGATGCCGTTGCGGCGACCGAAGCGACGCACGAGCTCGCCGCGCCAGGCGCCGGTCGCGCGGAACTGACGCGCCAGTCGTATCCAACTCTCGCGGGGCCAGTAGGTGACGGAAAGCTCCGGGTCGAACCACACGCGGTGCCCGGCCTGGCGGATGCGCAGGTTGAGCTCCCAGTCCTCGCCTCTCCGGATGGACTCGTCGAAAAGGCCGACGTCGTCCAGCACCTCGCGTCGCATGACGCCGAGATAGGCGGACTCGGCCTCGCCCTCTTGCGAGCTGCCGTGATACGCGCCTCCGCCGAGCCCGACGGGGGAGTTGTACAAGCGGGCGACGGCCTTCTGGAACGGTGTGCGCCCCTCGGCGTGCATGACGCCGCCGACGTTCGCCGAATCCGTGCGTTCCAGTGTCCGAAGGGCTCGGGCAGCATATCCGGGGGAGAGCTCGGAGTGCGCGTCGACGCGCACGATCGTCGAATAGCGGCTCGCGCGGATCGCGGCGTTCAGCCCGACCGGAATGTGCGCCGCGGGGTTGTCCACCAAGCGGATGCGCCCGTCCTCCGCAGCCATGCGGCGAGCGAGCTCCGTCGTGCCGTCGGTCGACGGCCCCAGGGCGAGGACCAACTCGGTGGGAACATCGACGTCCTGGGCGAGCACGGATTCGATCGCGTGTTCGAGATACGCGCTCTCGTTGAGCACCGGCATCACGAAGGACACCCCGGGTAGGGGAGCGGCTGTTTCGTCGGCTGGCACATGACGATCATGTCACGGTGGGTCCCCGTGTTCCTGAGGAGGACGCGGACAATCGGCCGTGCCACACCGGATCCGTCC
>JAQZBG010000090.1 GCA_029239165.1 Microbacterium sp.
GAGGGCGGTGCCGTCGTCGACGCGCCGCTGCCGTTCGTCCCCGGTCGTGCGGCGATGATCGGCGTCGGCGAGAAGGGCGTGATGACGCTCCGGCTGTCGGCGCGGGGAGAGGGTGGTCATGCCTCGGCTCCGCCGTCGCTGACCGCGGTCCGGCGGATCGCCAGGGCCGTGGACCGTCTCGGCCCCACCACGTTCCGCCCTCGTGCCTCGAAGGCGGTCCTCCGCATGCTCACGCGGCTGGCCGCGCAGACGCCGGGTCCGGCTCGCCACCTGCTGCGGTTTCTCGGAGCGGCGCCGCTGCTGACCGGGCAGGTGTTCGCGGCTCTCGGCGGGGAGCCCGCTGCTCTCGTCCGCACCACCGTCGCACCGACGATGCAGTCCGGGGGGACGGCCGCGAACGTGCTGCCCTCACAGGCATCGGCGACGGTCAATCTCCGCATCGCGCTGGGCGAGACGACGCAGCAGACCGTGTTCCGGGTGCGCCGCCGCATCCGGGATCCGCTCGTGGCCGTCGACGTGGTCGAGGCCAGTGAGCCCTCGCCGGAATCACCCACCGACAACGCGCAGTTCGCGCTGCTCGCGGCGGCTCTGGAGGTCTCCCATCCCGGGGTTCCCGCGGTGCCGTACGTGATGATGGCCGCCACCGATTCGCGGCACTTCCATCGCTTCTCGCCGGCGGTCTACCGCTTCGCTCCGCTCGACATGTCGAACGCGCAGCGCGCCTCGATCCACGGGGTCGACGAAAGCGTGGAGATCGCCGCTCTGGAGCGCGGAGAGCGATTCCATCGGGCGCTTCTCGAACGGCTAGGGTGATCTCACCCTCCTCCCGTCTCGAGCGGGAGTACCCGAACAAGAAGCAGGAGACGCGATGACGCGCACCCGCACTCTGGGCACCCTCGCCGTCGTCGTCGGCTTCCTCGCCTTCGTGGAGTTCACGAGCGGTGTGCTGCAGGGCTATTACACGCCGATGCTCAGTGACATCGCCCGCCACCTCGGCATCCACGACGCCGACGTGAACTGGCTCGAGGGCACGCAGCTCATGCTGTCGGCGCTCGTCGTCCCGGCGTTCGCGAAGCTGGGCGACATGGTCGGGCACAAGCGGATGCTGCTGATCTCCACTGCCGTCACCGCCGCCGCGGCACTGGTGCTGCCGTTCACCGACTCCTTCGCGGTCTTCCTCGCGGCCTGGGCGCTCATGGGCTTCTACGTCGTCTGGCTCCCGCTCGAGATCGCCCTCATCTGGTCGCGGTCGCGGCGCATGGAAGGACGCTCGTCGATCACGGCCAAGGCCGCCGGTCTCCTGGTCGCCGCCCTCGAAGGCGGCGCGATCATCGGCGCTCTCGTCGGCGGCGCGCTGATCGACGTCTTGCCGCTCACGGTCGTGCTCCTCGTCCCGGCCGTCCTCATCGTCGTGTGCTTCTTCGTGATCCTCTTCGGGGTCAAGGAATCGCCGGAACCCACCGGCGGCATCTTCGACACGGTCGGCCTCGTGCTGATCTCCCTGGCTCTCGTCTGCTTCACCGGTGGTCTCAGCCTGCTCCGCCTCGAGGGCGGTCTCGTGAATCCGTGGTCCTGGGCCGTCGTCGTCTTCGGTGTGCTGCTGGTGATCCCGTTCGTGCTCTGGGAGCTCCGCTGCGACGACCCGCTCATCGACGTGCGGATGTTCCGCTCGCCGTCGCTCGGACCGGTGTTCCTCACCGCGGGCCTCTTCGGGGTCAGCGTGCTCGGCGCACAGGCGCCCCTCTCGACCTTCGCGCGCACTGATCCGTCGGTCTACGGCTACGGCCTCGGAACGAGTGGGTTCGCCACCTCGCTGATCGTCGGCGTGTACCTCGTGGCGATGATCGCGGGTGCGCTGCTGTTCCCGACCGTCGCGCGGTGGGTGACCCCGCGGGTGACCCTGATGGCCGCCTCCGTGCTGGTGGGGGTCGGCTTCCTCCTCTTCCTGCCGTTCCACGACACCTACGGCCAGGTCATCGCGAACATGGTCATCGTGGGTCTCGGTTCCGGCGCCTTGGTCGCCGCGCTCCCCGCTGCGGCCGCCTCTGCGGCGCCTGCGACGCAGACCGGTGTCGCGACGGGGCTCACCAACTCGGTGAAGACCGTGGGCGGGGCGATCGCCTCCTGCGTGTTCGGCATCGCGCTGCTGCACGGCGTCGCGACGACGGCCGGTGCGACCGAAGGGACCGCTGGTTCGCTCGCCGGGTACTTCACGGTCTGGATCGTCTGCGGTGTCACCGCGCTCGCCGCAGCTGTCATCCTCGTGTTCGTGCCCAAGACCGCGTTCACCGACCGGTCGGTCGATGCGGAGGTCGCCCCGGTCGTCTGACGTCCGCTCGGGTCATTCCCGATCCCGACCGAACGTGTACGTGACGATGCCTTCACATCGCCGACGAGTACGTCGATGCGGGTGTTCACCGCAGGGCAGAACCGGGCGGCGGATGCGCCACCGCCCGGTTCCTGCCCTCAATCGCCCTTCACGTTGACGAGCTGGCGCAGCGTGTGCCGGATCGACACGAGGCTCGCGGCATCTGCCATCACCCGATCGATCGGCTTGTACGCCTGCGGGATCTCATCGATGAAGGCGTCCGTGTCACGGAACTCGATGCCCGTCATCGCCTCCCGCAGCTGCTCGTGCGTGAACGTCCGCCTCGCGGCCGACCGGGAGTACTCCCGACCGGCGCCGTGCGGCGACGAGTTCAGCGACTGCGGGTCGCCGAGTCCTTCGACCACGTAGGACGCGGTGCCCATCGATCCGGGGATGAGCCCCGGACGACCGGCGTCCGCCTGGATCGCGCCCTTCCGCGACACCCACACCTGCTTGCCGTAGTGCTTCTCCGACTCGGTGAAGTTGTGGTGGCAGTTGATGCGCTCCTGCTCGTCGACACCGGTGCCGAGGAACTCGGACACCTGCCGGACGACCCGGTCCATCATCTCCTCCCGGTTCAGCAGGGCGAAGTGCTGTGCCCACCGCAGCTCCCGGATGTACCGGGTGAACTCCTCGGTGCCTTCGACCAGGTAGGCCAGGTCGGGGTCGGGGAGGTCGATCCACCATCGCTTCGCCAGCTTCTGCGCGACGGCGATGTGGTGCCCGGCGATCTTGTTGCCGACGCCGCGCGAGCCGGAGTGCAGGAACAGCCACACCCGGTCGAGCTCGTCGACCGACACCTCGATGAAGTGGTTGCCGGAGCCGAGCGTGCCCAGCTGCAGTCGCCAGTTCCCGGCGCACGTCGCGGGGTCGAACCCGTTCTTCTCCGCGAGCTCCTCGAGTTCGGCGATCCGGGACTCGGCGGTCGCGACGACCTTGCGGTTGTACCGGCCGGCCGACAACGGGATGGCGCGTTCGATCTGCTCCCGGAGCTCGGCGAGATCGCGACCTTCCAGATCGCTCTTCGCGAACTGGGTGCGGACGGCGATCATGCCGCAGCCGATGTCGACGCCGACGGCTGCGGGGATGATCGCGCCGAGCGTCGGGATGACCGAGCCGACCGTCGCCCCCTTGCCGAGGTGCGCATCCGGCATCAGCGCCAGGTGCGGGTGGATGAACGGCATGCGGGCCGTGGTGTGCGCCTGAGCGAGTGTCTTCTCGTCGATCAGCGATGCCCACGACAGCAGCCGTGCGGAGAGCCTCTCCATGATTCCTTTCCTTGTGGTGGTGGTCAGCCACAGGTCAGGGTGCTCTCCCACGGAAAACGCCCCGGACCTGACGGTGCGGGGCGTTGTGAGAGCGGATGCTGTCACACGGCGCGCGCCGGAGGGTACGACTCGAAGCGGTCATTGCGCTTCTGCTGAAGCTGCAACACCGCTGCGATGGGAAGGTTCCGCTGGGCGGTCATCCGTCGACTCCTCGGCTGGCGTGCTGCGCCGATCGGCACAGCTTTGCCACACTAGGGGGCGACACGCCCGGGCGTCAAGCCGTCTCGCGCGGCGGGTTGTACATGAACTCGATCCGGATGCCGTCGGCGTCTTCGACGAACGAGGCGTAGTAGCGCGCCGAGTAACGGGGATACTCCTTGGGGTCGCGCACGGCGGTCCAGCCCGCATCCAGCGCGATCGCGTGCAGGCGCTCGACCTCGTCGCGTGTCGGCACGGCGAAGGCGATGTGCTGCCAGCCGATCTTGCCGTGCCGGTGCTGGGCGGAATCCTCGTCCCAGGTGTACAGGATGATCTCGGTCTCTTCGCCGTTGTGCCACGAGATCGAATGGTCGTCCTCGCCGCCGCTCTCATAACCCAGAGCGGCGAGGACCGGATGGAACTGCGCCCGGCCGCGCTCGAGATCGTCGACGGTGATGCCCACGTGATCCAGAAGTGCCATGCGTCAAGTGTTGCAGAAGGGGTCGGAAGGCGTCACGGGGCGATCTTCGCGAAAGTCGCAGGGTCGACGGGCCGTTGGCGTCGCGGGAGTTTCTCCACGACGAGCAGGTATGACTCGGTCACCAGCTCTCGGACGAGATCCTTCGGCAGCTTCCCGCCCGGGAGGAGGGTGATCCAGTGCTTCTTGTTCATGTGATAACCGGGGATGATGTCGTCGAATTGCCGGCGGAGCGCGTCGCCGTCTTCGGGTGCCGACTTGAGGGTCACCATGGCCTCGCCGGTGGCCGAAGTGAGCAGCATGAAGACCTTGTCCCGCACCTTGAACACGTCCCATTCGGGGCCGAAAGGATGCTCGAGTCGAGACCCCGGCAGTTCCTCGGCGCGGTCGCGCGCACACTGCTGCAGGCGGTCACCTTTCATGAGCACTCCCACCTCGAGACGACGCGAACCACGATACGCACCACCGTACGGGCCCCCACCGACAGCGGAGGCTGCGGACGCGGAGGACGGGTCAGTGCGGTGCGTGGTACTCGGCTTCGCCACGCTTCCAGTAGCCCTTCACGACGGCGTTCGCCGTGTCGACGCCCCAGCGCCCGAGCAGCGCGCGGCCCGGCTTGACGATCGACTGCTCGGCAGCGATGAAGACGAACGGGTCGGTCCCGACGGCATCTTCGGCCGTGAGCGCATCGACGAACGCGATGAGGGCGGAACCGGACGGGGCTTCGCCGCGATGCAGCCATTCGATCTCGACCGGCGCCTCGATCTCGACTTCGCGCCCCTGGTTCACGGTCTCGACGACGATGCGTGCCGGGGTTCCCTCGGGGATCAGCGCGGCGAAGCGACGGATCGCGGGGATGGCCGTCTCATCGCCGACCAGCAGCCATCCGTCGGGCTCGCCGACCAGCACCGCCGACCCGCGAGGCCCTCCGACGCCGATGGACGAGCCGAGGGGAGCGGTCGCCGCCCAGGGTGCCGCGACGCCCTGGTCGCCGTGCACGGCGAATTCGACGTCGAGCCAGTCCTCGCCCCAGGCGAGTGGCGTGTACTCCCGGCTGGGAGAAGCACGCAGCTCCTCGACGGAGCCGACCGGGCCTGCCGGGAAGAACAGACGCATGTGGTCGTCCGAGCCGAGCGACTCGAAGCCGGCGAGATCGGAGCCGGTCAGGCGCACGCGCACGAAGTCGGGCGCGAGCCATTCCCGGGCGCTCAGGGTCACGTTGCGGAAGCGCAGTTCGAGGCCGCGACGCTCGATCGAGAAGCCGGATTTCGTATCGCTCATGAAGTAAGGCTAACCTAAATGAAGCGAGGGAAGGTCACCCTAACCTCGCCCTCCCGGCGCCCTCGTGTGCGCACAGATCCCGCAGAACAGGAGTCTCTCCATGTCCGTGCCCAGAACCCTCACCGCCACGAGCGCCGCGCTCGTCGGCCTCCTCGCCCTCGCCGGCTGCGCTTCCGGCAGCACGGCCGAACCTGCGAAGGACGAACCCGCGGCGGCATCCGTCACGATCGAGGACAATACCGGCACGCACGAGATCGCGACCCCTCCGGCCTCGGTCGTCGCCCTCGACAACCGCACGTTCCAGACCCTCTCCGACTGGGGCGTGGACCTCTCGGCGGGAGCCGTCGCGCTCATGCCGGAGACCGTGTCGTACGTGAAGGACGACGGCATCGTGGACATCGGTCTGCACAGCGAACCCGATCTCGAAGCTGTCGTCGCGGTCGAGCCCGACCTCATCATCAGCGGCCAGCGCTTCACCCAGCACAACGCGGCCATCGCCGACCTCGTCCCCGACGCGACGATCATCGACCTCGAGCCGCGCGAGGGGGAGCCCTTCGACGAGGAGCTCAAGCGCCAGGTCACCGTGCTCGGCGAGATCTTCGGCAAGCAGGATGAGGCGAAGAAGCTGGTGGACGACTTCGACGCCGCCGTCGAGCGCGCCGAGGCCGCCTATGACGACGCCGACACCGTCATGGCCGTGAACACCTCCGGCGGCGAGATCGGATACCTCGCCCCGACCGTCGGTCGTTCGCTCGGTCCGATCTACGACATCCTCGGACTCACCCCCGCGCTCGAGGTCGAGGACGCGACCGACGACCACCAGGGCGACGACATCTCGGTCGAGGCGATCGCGGCCTCGAACCCCGACTGGATCCTCGTCCTCGACCGCGACGCCGTGTTCGCCGCCGAGACCCCCGACTACGTGCAGGCAGCCGAGATCCTGGAGAGCTCCGAGGCGCTCGCGGGCGTCACCGCCGTGAAGGACGAGCAGATCGTCTACATGCCCACCGACACCTACCTGAACGAGGGCATCCAGACGTACACGACCTTCCTCGAGGACTTCGCCGACGCCCTCGAGGCCGCGAAGGACTGAGCCGACGCGGCGGCATCCGGCTGGCTCGGATGCCGCCGCACCGTCATCATGACCTCCACCGACCTCACCCCGCCGCCCCGGTACGCCGGGCGGCTCTTCGACGGCAAGCTGCTCATCGGCGTGCTCGTCGTCGCCGTCCTCCTCGTCATCTCGCTCTTCACCGGCGTGTACGACATCGCCGGAGCCGACGACGGCGCGGAGATGTTCCAGATCACGCGCGTCCCCCGCACGATCGCCCTCGTCCTCTCCGGTGCGGCGATGGCGATGGCCGGTCTCGTGATGCAGCTGCTCACCCAGAACCGCTTCGTCGAGCCGACCACCACGGGAACCACCGAATGGGCGGGGCTCGGCCTCCTGACGGTCATGATCCTCGTCCCGCAGCCGTCGCTCCCGTTGCGGATGGCCGGCGCCGTGCTCGCGGCGTTCATCGGCACGATGGTGTTCTTCGCCTTTCTGCGCCGCGTCGCGCTCAAGTCCTCGCTCATCGTCCCGATCGTCGGCATCATGCTCGGTGCGGTCGTCGGAGCCCTGTCGACGTATCTCGCGCTGGCGACGAACTCGCTGCAGATCCTGGGCGTCTGGTTCGCCGGCAGCTTCACCTCGGTGATGCGCGGCCAATACGAGATGCTGTGGATCGTCGCGATCATCGGCGTGATCGTGTTCCTCGTCGCCGATCGGCTGACCATCGCCGGCCTCGGCGAAGAGGTCGCCACGAACGTCGGGGTGAACTACAACCGCATCATCCTGCTCGGCACGGTCCTCATCGCGGTCACGACGGGCGTGGTCACGGTCGTCGTGGGCAACCTGCCCTTCCTGGGGCTGATCGTGCCGAACATCGTCTCGATGGTGCGCGGCGACGACCTGCGCAGCAACCTGCCGTGGGTGTGTCTGCTCGGCATCGCGATCGTCACGGTGTGCGACATCATCGGACGCACGCTCATCATGCCCTTCGAGGTCCCCGTGTCACTGATCCTCGGTGTCGTCGGCGCCGTGGTGTTCGTGCTCCTCCTGCTGAGGCAGCGTCGACGTGGCTAGCGGCGTGGTGGAGCAGGCATCGGCAGGATCGGCGATGCGGTCGGCCGGGTCGTTCACGACCCCGCGGGCGCGCAGACGCTACCTGATCGTCCTCGGCATCCTCATCGTCCTCGCGGCGGGCTCAGGGTTCGGACTCCTCGCATGGGGCAACCCCATGCCCGTCGGATCGACGGGGTTCTGGCGCATCGCCCAGCATCGCGCGACCGATGTGACGGTGATGGCACTGGTCGCCGTCGCGCAGGCCATCGCCACCGTGAGCTTCCAGACGGTCACCAACAACCGCATCATCACGCCGTCGATCATGGGCTTCGAGTCGCTGTACCGCGTCGTGCAGACGTCGACCGTGTATCTGTTCGGGGTGGCCGGGCTCGTGGCGATCCAGGGAGTCGGACAGTTCGCGATCCAGGTGGTGATCATGGTCGGCCTCGCGGTCGCACTCTACGGCTGGCTGCTGTCGGGGCGCTACGGCAACCTGCAGATCATGCTCCTGGTGGGTATCGTGATCGGCGGGGGACTGGGGGCCGTCGCGACCTTCATGCAGCGGCTGCTCACGCCCAGCGAGTTCGATGTGCTCGCCGCGCGCCTGTTCGGCAACGTGTCCAACGCCGATCCCTCCTACCTTCCGCTGGCGGTCCCTCTCGTCGTCGCGGCATCCGCGTTGCTGTGGCTGCGATCCCGGCGTCTCAACCTCATGGCGCTGGGCCAGGACGCCGCGCGCTCGCTGGGTGTCGACCATCGGCGCGAGCTCTTCATCGTGCTCTTCCTGGTGGCGGTGCTGATGGCGACGTCGACCGCGCTGGTGGGGCCGATGACCTTCCTCGGCTTCCTGGTGGCGACCCTCGCGTACCAGTTCGCCGACACGCACGACCACCGGCTCATCTTCCCCGTCGCGGTGCTGACGGCGTTCACGATCCTCGCGGGCGCGTACTTCGTGATGAAGAACGTCTTCTACGCGCAGGGGATGGTGTCGATCCTGATCGAGCTCGTCGGCGGCACCGTGTTCCTCATCGTCATCCTCAGAAAGGGCAGGCTGTGATCGCACTCGACGGCGTCCGGCGGGACTACAGCAGCGAGGTCGCCATCGGCCCCGTCGACCTCGAGATCCCCGCCGGCGGAATCACGGCGCTGATCGGACCCAACGGCGCCGGCAAGTCGACGCTGCTGACGATGATCGGTCGATTGAACGGCATGGATGCGGGCGCGATCGAGATCGCCGGCCTCGACGTCGCCTCGACGAAGTCGAAGGACCTCGCGAAGGTCGTGTCGATCCTCCGCCAGGAGAACCACTTCGTCACCCGGCTCACGGTGCGCCAGCTGGTCGGTTTCGGACGCTTCCCCCATTCGAAGGGGCGGCTGACCCGGGCGGACGAGGAGATCATCAGCC
>JAQZBG010000091.1 GCA_029239165.1 Microbacterium sp.
GGGCCGCAACCCGCAGACCGGCGCCGAGATCAAGATCCCGGCCGGCAAGCGCGTCAAGGTGACCGCTGGCTCCAAGCTCAAGGCTGCCGTCAAGTAATCGACCGCACCTCATCGAAGGCCGCTCCCGTTCGACGGGGGCGGCCTTCGTGCTCCGCCCCCTCCGGGCGCGCCTAGGCTGGAGGGGTGAGTTCCCACAGCGAGTCGACGAGTCGGATCTCGGCGTATCGCATCGCCGGGATCGTCATCCTCGTGATCGCCGCGCTGGTCGCGCTGACGTTCGCGCTCCTCGTCGGCGGCGGCGCGAAGCCACCGCTCCTGCAGGACCCGGGCCCGTTCGTGCTGTGGGGCACCCCGATCGCCAAGCTCGTGATGAACATGTCCGGTGCGGTGATGCTGGGCTCCCTGGTACTGGCTCTGTTCGGCCTGCGTGCGGGGGAGAAGTCGTTCGACGCGGCACTGAACATCGCTTCGGTCGGCGCCGCCGTCTTCACGATCTCCGCAGGTCTCGCCGGGTTCCTCGCCTTCATGGCGGCCTTCAACCCGAAGCTCAGCATCGAGCGCGAGTTCGGCACGCAGCTGGGGCGCTTCCTGTTGGAGCTGCCGCTCGGGCAGTCCTGGCTCATCACGACGCTGTTCGGCGCGATCATCACGGTGCTCGCCTTCGCCTGGCGCTCGTGGACACCCACGCTCATCACGGCGCTCCTGGCCGCGGCATCGTTCCTCCCGCTCGCGACGCAGGGCCACGCGGGCGACCTCGACGGGCACAACATGGCCGTCAACTCGATCCTGCTGCACACGATCGGGGCGGCGGTGTGGCTCGGCGGCCTGTTGCTGCTCGTGCTGCTGCGCGGACGCACCGACGTCGACAGCGTGCGCCTCGTCGGACGCTACTCGTCCCTCGCGATCGCCGCCTTCGCCGTGGTCGCCGTCTCCGGTGTCACCCGATCGATCGTGGCCGTGGGCGACTGGAACGCGCTGTGGACCACCCCCTACGGCTGGATCGTGCTCGCGAAAGTCGCCCTGCTGGGCGGCATGGGCCTGCTCGGCGCCTGGTACCGCGCCCGACTCATCCCGAAGCTCGCCGGTGCCCGCGCTGCCCGGTGGTTCTGGCTGCTGGTCCTGTGCGAGGTCGCGCTCATGGGCCTCGCCTCCGGTGCCGCGGCCGCTCTGGCCCGCACACCCCCGCCCACCGGCGAGACCGCCGCCTTCCTGCAGACGCCCGCCCAGATCCTGACCGGGTCGACACTGCCGCCCGAACTCACCCTCGAGCGCTGGTTCACGGCCTGGGACATCGACGTGCTGTGGCTCATCGCCGCGGGACTGGGACTGTTCTTCTACCTGGCGGGTGTGTGGCGACTGCACCGGCGCGGCGACCGCTGGCCGATCCATCGCACGGTCTTCTGGGTGCTGGGCATGCTGCTGCTCGTCTGGGTCACCGGAGGGCCCATCAACGCGTACCAGGAGTACCTGTTCAGCATCCACATGATGGGCCACATGATGCTGTCGATGGCGATCCCGCTGTTGCTCGTCTCCGGCGCCCCGATCACGCTCGCGCTGCGCGCCATCCACAAGCGTGACGACGGCACCCGCGGCGGTCGCGAGTGGATCATGTGGGCCGTGCACTCGCCCTTCGCCCGCGTGGTCACGCACCCGTTCGTCGCGGCGGCGATCTTCATCCTGTCGCTGTGGGCGTTCTACTTCACCGACCTGGTCCGCTGGTCGATGTTCGAGCACCTCGGGCACGAGTGGATGGTCATCCACTTCCTGATCTCCGGCTACCTGTTCGTGATGAGCCTCATCGGTGCGGACCCCGTCCCGTACCGTCTGCCGTATCCCGGACGCCTCATCACGCTGATCGCCGTCATGGCGATGCACGCCTTCTTCGGCATCGCGATCATGATGCAGGAGGGGCTGATGGTCGCCGACTGGTTCGGCGCGATGGGCCGCGACTGGGGCGTCGATCCGATGCAGGACCAGTACGTCGGCGGCGGCATCGCCTGGTCGATCGGCGAGATCCCGACGCTCATCCTGGCCATCACGGTCGCCATCCAGTGGAGCCGCAGCGACACCAAGCTGCAGCGTCGGGCCGACAGGCACGCGGATCGAACCGGAGATGCCGAACTCGAGGCGTACAACGCGAAGCTCGTTGCGCTCGCCGAACGCGATCAGCGCCGCGAAGAGCGCGACGGCCGCTGAGCGCGTCGCCGGGGCTTTCCGTCGACAGCGACCTCAGTCGACCGGTACGTCGCCCGGTGCGCCGACCCTGATCGACGCCGAGCCGTTCGGCAGGATCACGATGGAGCCGTTCAGCTGGAAGGGCACGTCTTCGGAGAGCGGGGCGATCGAGCCGTCGAACAGCGACTGGATCTCGACGTCGACGTGCGCCACGGCATCCGTCGTGGGGATCTGCCACTGACCGCCGTCGGGCACGACCGTCACCTGGGGCTGCGTCGCGATGGACCATTTCGGCGGGGCGGTGATCCGGTTCGTGACCCGCAGGCCGAACGGGCAGGCGGTCGGCTGAAGCACCTCCTGCGTCGTGCACTCGGTGAGGAACTGCTCGACCTGCTGCTGCACGACCTCGACGAACTCCTCGGTCGGCTCGGTCTGCACGTCGAGCGGCGTGATCGCGAGGGGCGTGTCGGCCAGCACGCCGTGGCCGGATGCGGTCGCGATGGGGGTGTCGACCGTCACCGAGTACAGCCCTGGCGTGAACACCAGCAGCGGGAGCGGGTCGAGCGCGCCCGCCTCGGGTCCGAGCGCCGACACCTGTCGACGGTCGACCTCGAAGCCGTTCACCGCGAACTGGTCGGCACCCCGCACCGTGAGGTCGATCACGGCGAGCGGGCTGGTGGTGAAGCGCCAGTTCGGCGTGACACCCGCCCAGCCGTCCTGCTCGATGAGGAACGTGCTCGTGCCGGGGTGGCCGCTCGCCTCGTAGCTCACGGTGACCGCGGTGGCGCCGTCCGCAGGCTTCTCGGACTCCACCTTCACATCGGTCAGCGGGGCGAGCGCCGAGCGCCGCAGCATCGCCTCCGACGCCGCCGGGTCGATGCCCGCGTCGTCGAGGGTCTCGCGGTCGATCGCGACGCCGGGGATGCGGAGCGCATCGGCGGCGCGACCGGCGGACAGCAGATCGAGATAGCGGACCACGAAGGCGGACGGGCCGTAGAACTGCTGGTACAGCGTGGCCCCGCCGGCGCCGAGCGCGGCGACCAGCATGAGTCCCACGACGGCCAGCATCGCCAGATCGACGCCCAGGCGCGATCGCCGGGGCGCGCGCGTGCCGGCCCGTCCCATGGCGCCAGTCTAGGAGGGCGTCCTGAGGGGACGCCGAGCGTCGGCGGCCTCGGGTGGATGGCGGGACGTAGCATGGGTGGCGCCCCGTTTCCGCCTGCTTCCCCTGTGAGTGCCGTGTCCCTTCCCGCCCTGTCCGACGAGCAGCAAGAGCTGTTCCGGCTCATCGAGGACACCGGCGAGCATGTCTTCATCACCGGGCGCGCCGGGACCGGCAAGTCGACGCTGCTGCAGCACTTCGCCGGGAACACGAAGAAGCAGATCGCGATCTGCGCACCGACCGGCGTCGCGGCGCTCAACGTCGAGGGCCAGACGATCCACTCCCTCTTCCGACTCCCGATCGGTCTGATCGGCGACGCCGACATCGACCAGAACGATGCGACCCGTCGCATCCTCAATGCCATCGAGACTCTCGTGATCGATGAGATCTCGATGGTCAACGCCGACCTGATGGATGCGATCGACCGGTCCCTTCGCCAAGCCAGAGGACGCCGGGGCGAACCGTTCGGCGGGGTGCAGGTCGTCATGTTCGGCGACCCGTACCAGTTGGCGCCGGTCCCCCCGCGCGGGGACGAAGCCCGCTACGTGCAGGACCACTACCGCTCGTTCTGGTTCTTCGACGCGAAGGTGTGGGCCGGTGGATCGGGGATCTCCGACCAAGGGGGCCTGTTCGAGGTCGACACCCGCGCCGAGCTGCACGTGCGGGAGCTGGTGCAGATCCATCGGCAGTCCGACGACGGATTCAAGGCGATGCTCAACGCCGTGCGCTACGGGCGGGTGACCGCCGAGATCGCCGACGTCCTGAACACCCAGGGTGCGCGCACGCCACCGGATCCCGAGCCCGGCGAGGTGCCGATGATCACCCTCGCGACGCGCAACGACATCGTGAACAAGATCAACAGCCAGCACCTGAACGCGCTGCCGGGCAAGGAGCAGACCGCACGGGCGGAGGTCAGCGGCGACTTCGGTCGCGGCGAGGCGTCGCTGCCTGCGGAGTCGGAACTCAAGCTCAAGGTCGGCGCCCAGGTGATGTTCCTCCGCAACGACACGTCGATGTCCGGTGAGCCGCCGCGCTGGGTGAACGGCACCATCGGCACGGTGACGCGCATCCTCGGCAGCGCCGTGCGCGTCGACATCGACGGTGAGGAGGTCGACGTCGAGCCCGCCGTCTGGGAGCGGTTCCGGTACGCCTACGACCAGAACACGAAGAAGCTCTCCCGCGACGTGGTCGCCGAGTTCACCCAGTTCCCGCTGCGTCTGGCCTGGGCGGTGACGATCCACAAGTCGCAGGGCAAGACGTACGACCGCGCGATCATCGATCTCGGCTCCGGGGCGTTCGCGCCCGGGCAGACCTATGTGGCCTTGAGTCGCCTGACCTCGCTCGAGGGGCTGTACCTCTCGCGTCCGCTGCGACCCCGCGACATCCGCGTGGACGAGGACGTGCGCCGGTTCATGCGCGACGCCTGGCTCGCGGCGTCGACGCCGGAGCTGCCGAAGAGCTGAGGTCGATGTCTCAGGCCGCGGCGCGCGCCCGGTCGAGGTCCTCGAAGAGCTCGGTGTTGAAGCGGTACGCGAGGAGCACCTCGTCGATCACACGCTCACGTTCGGCATCGTCCCACGGAGCGGCATCCAGCTGCTCGCGGTACACGTCCTTGAAGGCCGCAGGGTCGGCGATGTCGTCGAACAGGTAGAAGCCGATGCCGTTCGTCTCGAAACCGAAGCGGCGGGCCATCACCCGACCGATGAAGATACCGCCGGAGAGGTCGCCGAGGTAGCGCGTGTAGTGGTGAGCGACGAAGCCGCCGGCCCAGGTCGCCCCGACCTGACGGATCCGGTCCACGTAGCGCTGCGTGGTCGGCAGCGGCACGATCTGCTCGCGCCAATCGGCACCGAGCAGGAACTCGAGGTCGGCCTCGAGCGCGGGGAGGCGGGTGAGCTTGTCGCTGAGGAAGACCGAGGCGATCGGATCCTGGCGCATGCGCTCGCCGGCGCTCTCGAGTGCTTCGTAGATGAAGTAGTGCTGGGCGACGAGCGAGATGTAGTCCTCGCGGGAGCCCTCGCCCTTCAGGAGGTCGGACATGAAGCCGGCGGTCTCGCTGCGGGAGTGCGATCCGGACGAGCGCTCGCGGAGTGCGGCGGAGAAGGAGAGGATCTCGGACATGACCTCAGTGTAAGGGGAGCCTTACCTCAGAGGAAAGCCCGGAGTGACCGGAAGTCGCCCCCGTGCCGAGTTCGTGGAGGTCAGGCGTGCGGACGGGGCTCGACGCCGAGGCGGGCGCAGGCCTGGTCGTAGAGGGCGACGACCTCGCGGCGCACCGACGGGCGGTCCGTGATCGGGCCGCCGGGCCACGGCACGCGCAGCTCGGCGGTGGCCCCAGCCGCAGTGATCGCCCACACTCCGCCGTCGCCGTCGAAGTCCGTCATCACGGACTCGGTGATCTCGGAGTCGGTCTCGGCGAACGCGCGGGCGATGAGCAGATTGTCGTCGGTGTGGTCGCCGTTCATGTGGCGGAGAACGGCGGTGATCACGTCGGCATCGAAGAGGTGGGGCACGATTCACACCTTACGCGCGGGGAGAATGCCCGGCACGATGCCGTCTTTCAGGATCCGCGTTCTAGACTCGGGAGACACATCCTCGGGGGTTCTACATGCAGCTTCTCTCGTCGCGCCGTTGGCGCGCCGCAGCGGCCAGTGCGGCCGTGCTCGCTCTCGTCCTCACCGGATGCTCCTCCGAAGGCACCTTCAGCTACACGCCACCCGCTCAGGTGGACGCGACTCTGCCCGACGCCACGGTCGAGGCGATGCAGGCCGCGGTCGACAACGCGCTCACGGCATCCGGCGCCTCCGGGGCGATCGTGGGGGTCTGGGTTCCGTGGAGCGGAAGCTGGGTCGCGGCATCGGGCACGCAGGGCCGTGACGGTGGCGAGCTGTCCACCGACATGTCCTTCCGCATCGCCGACGTGACGCGCCTCATGACGTGCGACGTGCTCTACGCCCTCGCCGACGAGGGGACGGTCGAGCTCGACGCCAAGGTGCCCCAGTACGTCTCGGGGGTCGCCGACATGAAGGACGTCACCCTCCTCGACCTGTGCAACGGCACGAGTGGCGCCGGATCGTCCGAGGCGACGATCAAGGGCGCGCTGCTGAACACCCCGGAGCGGATCTGGGCTCCGCTGGAACTCGCCGGCTACGGACTCGGACGTCCGCGGCAGGCGCCGGCCACCACCTTCCGCGACTCCGACTCCGGATATCTCCTGCTCGGCGTCGCTCTCGAGCGCGCCACGGGGCAGTCGGCATCCGAGCTGATCGCGGAGTACGTGACCGAGCCCCTCGGGCTCTCCGGCACCTCGCTTCCCGGCTCGACGCCGGCTGCGCCGGGCGATACCCCGTTGAACGGCTACTACATGCCCGCCGTCGAGGGCGGATTCAACTGCGCAGCCCCGGTCGACATCAGCACGATCTCCGCCAGCAGCGGCTACACGGACTCCGGCGTCGTGTCGAACATCACCGATCTGGGCCGCTACATCCAGGCGGAAGCGCAGCAGGTGCTGCGCACGAAGGAGAAGCCCGACCGCTTCGGGGCGCCTCTTCCGGCCAGCGCGAAGAGCGCTTCCTGGTACCAGGCCACCGGCGGTGCCTACCTCGTGGGTTCGATGGTCGGCCAGCAGGGATGGGTTCCCGGCTACGCGACCGCCGCGTACTCGGATCCGGCGACCGGATTCACCGTCGCGGTCGTTCTGAACGACTCCACCGTGGGCGCAGGCTTCGCCCAGCAGCTGTCCTGGGAGCTCGCGGCGATCGCCTCGAAGGCCGCCCCGGCATCCGGACAGACCGTGCCGGAGTTCGGTCTTCCCTTCACGGCGGAGCAGCACCACGAGGGGATCACGAAGTCCGCACTGGCCTGCGTCCCGCCCGCGGCGGAGTGACCGTCGGCCCGACCTCGACGCGGAAGGGAAGGGCGACGATGGCGATCATCGACAACGCGATCTATGTGGACGGTGTGCGCACCGAGAACCCGCAGAGCCTGAGCGAGACGTTCGAGCTCATGCGCGAGCGCGGCGGGATGAGCTGGATCGGACTGTACCGGCCCAGTGAAGAGGAGATCCGCGAGGTCGCCGAGGAGTTCGGCATCCACGCGCTCGTCGTCGAAGACGCGCTGTCGGGACATCAGCGCGCCAAGCTGGAGCGCTACGGCGATGTGCTCTTCATGGTGCTCCGGCCTGCCCGCTATCTCGACGACATCGAAGAGGTCGAGTTCGGTGAGGTGCACGTGCTCGTCGGCTCCGACTTCGTCGTGACCATCCGGCACGCCGAATCGCCCGACCTCGGACGCGTACGCCGCCGTCTCGAGGGGGACCCCGCGCTGCTCGCGCGTGGCCCCGAAGCCGTGCTGTACGCGATCCTCGACGAGGTGGTCGACGAGTACGCGCCCGTCCTCGCCGGCCTCGAGAACGACATCGACGAGATCGAGAGCCAGCTGTTCGAGGAGGACACGGACGCCACCCAGCGCATCTACGACCTGGGCAGGGAGGTCATCGACTTCCAGCGCGCGACGCAGCCGCTGTCCGGGATGCTGGAGGCGCTGCTGCGCGGCTCCGACAAGTACCGGGTGGACGATGAGCTGCAGCGCTACCTGCGTGACGTGCTGGATCACACGCTGCGCGTGAGCGACCGTGCGACGACCTTCCGCACCGTGCTCGACAACGCCCTCACGGTCGAGTCGACGATCGTGGCGCGACGGCAGAACGAGGAGATGCGGCGGATGACGGAGCTCAGCATCCGTCAGAACGAGGAGGTCAAGAAGATCTCCGGGTGGGCGGCGATCCTGTTCGCCCCGACGCTGGTCGGCACGATCTACGGCATGAACTTCGATCACATGCCCGAACTGCACTGGCTGCTCGGCTATCCGATGGCGATCGGCATGATGGTCGCGCTGGGCTTCGTCCTGTACGCGGTGTTCAAGCGCAAGGGCTGGCTCTGACGCTGTCCGGAACCGCGCGGACGTTGGCCGGATCGACCCTTGTCCGGCGCTCCGACGGCGACGACGATGAGCGCATGACGATTTCTTCCGACACCGCCCTGCTCGTCATCGATGCGCAGGAGTCGTTCCGCCAGCGCACCGACGACTGGGCGGCGACCGCGAACCCGGCGGTGCTCGACAACATCGCACTCCTCGTCGCCCACGCCAGGGAAGTCGGTGACCCGGTCGTGTGGATCACCCACTCCGAACCGGGCACCGGCGGTGTGTTCGACCCCACCAACGGATTCGTGCGGGTGATCGAGGAGTTCGAGCCTCGGGAGTCGGAGGACGCCCTCACGAAGACGACCGTCAACGCGTTCGGTTCGACCGACCTCGAGCAGCGACTGCAGCGGGCCGGCATCCGCCGTGTCGTCGTCTGCGGCATCCGTACGGAGCAGTGCTGCGAGACGACCGCCCGCATCGCCGCCGACCTCGGTTTCGAGGTCGAATTCGTCACGGATGCCACGACCACCTCGGCCATCCCGGCGCACGGTGCGCTGACCGCGGTGTCGGGGCACGACATCATGCGCCGCACCGAGAGCATCCTCGCGGCCCGCGGGTTCGCGACCGTCACGAGCACACGCGAGCGGGTCGTCGCGACCGCCGGGGTCTGACCCGCGAGGGGTCTGACCCGCGAGGGTTCTGACCTGCGAGGGTTCTGACCTGCGAGGGTTCTGACCTGCGAGGGCTCTGGGCAGCGGCTCAGTCGTCGGTCTCGACCCCGGGGCCGGGGCCCGGCCGCACCGGAGCATCCGGGTCGAT
>JAQZBG010000092.1 GCA_029239165.1 Microbacterium sp.
CACAGGAAAGCGAGAATCATGCATATCGGCATCGACGTCGGCGGCACCAACACCGACGCAGTCCTCATGGACGGCACCCGCACGCTGGCGGGGGTGAAGCACTCGACCACCCCCGACGTCACCAGCGGCATCATCCAGGCGATCGAGGACCTGCGGGCCGGACATGCCTTCGAGGGCACGGACATCGACGCCGTCATGATCGGCACGACGCACTTCATCAACGCGCTCGTGCAGGCCAGCCGCCTCGCGCCGGTCGCGGCGCTCCGGCTGGGGCTCCCGGCCACGCGGGCGCTGCCGCCGCTGATCGACTGGCCGGAGGTGCTGGTCGAGGCGACGCAGGCGCGCAGCTACCTCGCGCACGGCGGCTACGAGTTCGACGGCCGACCGATCTCGCCGCTCGACCCCGAGGAGATCCGGGCGCACGCCGAGGACATGAAGGCCCATGGCATCCGCTCGGTCGCCATCTCGTCGGTGTTCAGCCCGGTCAACCACGACCTCGAGGTGCGGGCGGCCGAGATCGTCGCGGAGGTGCTCGGGACGGATGCCGCCATCTCGCTCTCGCACGAGATCGGGCGCATCGGGCTGCTGGAGCGCGAGAACGCGACGATCATCAACGCGGCGCTGCGCGAGCTGGCCTCGGAGATCGTCGACGGGCTCACCTCAGCCGTTCGCGCTCAGGGCATCGAGGCGCCGATCTTCCTCAGCCAGAACGACGGCACGCTCATGGACGAGGAGTACGTGCGCCGCTACCCGGTCGCGACGTTCGCTTCGGGCCCGACGAACTCGATGCGCGGTGCCGCGGCCACGAGCGGCCTCGACGACTGCGCCGTGATCGATGTGGGCGGCACCACGGCCGACATCGGGCTGCTGATCAACGGGTTCCCGCGAGAGACGGCCAACGAGGTCAAGGTCGCCGGCATCCGCACCAACTTCCGGATGCCCGACGTGCTCTCGCTCGGCATCGGCGGCGGCAGCATCGTCGACGAGGAGACGGCAGAGGTCGGCCCGGCCTCCGTCGGCTACAGGCTGACCACCGAGGCGCTGGTCTTCGGCGGCTCCACCCTCACGGCCACCGACATCGCGGTGGCGGCAGGTCGCGCACAGGTCGGCGATGCGAGCAAGGTCGCCCACCTCGACCCCGTGTTCGTCGAGCGGGTGCTCGCCCGCATCGCCGAGCGCGTATCCGAGGCCGTCGACCGCATGCGCACCTCGCCCGAGCCCATCGCGGTGGTCGCGGTCGGCGGCGGATCCATCCTGCTCCCCGATGAGCTGCCGCTGTTCGGCACCGTGCACCGGCCCGAGAACTACGCGGTCGCGAATGCCATCGGCGCCTCCATCGCCCAGGTCGGCGGCGAGATCGACAAGGTCTACGCGATCGAACCGGGCCGCCGCGAGGAGACGCTCGCCGATGTGCGGGCTGAGGCCGTCGACAAGGCCATCGCCGCGGGCGCCAAGCCGTCGACCGTGTCGATCATCGACTTCGACGAGGTTCCCATCCCGTACCTTCCCGGCAACGCCACGCGCATCCGCGTCAAGGCTGTCGGCGACCTCGACATGGGGGCGTGACATGAGCTGGACCATCACCCCCGCGCACATCGACGGACTCGCCCGCGGTGCCGCCGTCCTCGGCACCGGCGGCGGAGGAGACCCCTACATCGGTGCGCTCCTCGCCCGTCAGGCGCTGGCCTCCGGCGACGTCACGGTCGTCGGCCTGGACGAGGTGCCCGATGACGCCCTCGTCCTGTTCGTGGCGATGATGGGCGCTCCGACCGTCATGGTCGAGAAGCTCCCGAGCCTTGCCGAGGTCATCGAACCGGTCAAGGCGCTCAGCGTCCACCTCGGCCGCCCCGTCACGCACATCGCGTGCGCGGAGGTCGGGGGAGTGAATTCGACCATCCCGATCGCCGCGGCCGCCGCCCTCGGACTGCCGCTGGTCGACGCCGACGGCATGGGGCGTGCGTTCCCCGAACTGCAGATGGTGCTCCCGACCCTGTACGGCGTCACGGCTTCGCCCCTCGCCTTCAGCGACGAGAAGGGCAATACCGGGGTGCTGCAGACGGCCGACAACTCGTGGACCGAGCGCATCGCCCGCGTGGCCTGCGTCGAGATGGGCTGCTCGGTCATGATCTCCGGGTTCTCGATGTCGGGGACCGCCGCGCGCGAGTCGCTCGTCTCGGGCTCTCTGACGCGCTGCATCGAGATCGGGCAGCGCATCACCGACGCGCGGGAGGCGAAGACCGACCCGGTCGACGCGGTCGTGGATCTGCTCGGCGGGCGGGAGCTGTTCGACGGCAAGGTCGTCGACGTGCACCGCGCGACCACCACCGGCTTCGCCCGAGGACGCGCGCGCATCGACGGCGACGCCGGCGCCACGCTCACCCTCCAGTTCCAGAACGAGCATCTCGTGGCCGAGGCCGACGGGGCGGTGCTTGCGACCACGCCCGACCTGATCATGGTGCTCGACGGTGAATCCGGCGAACCGATCACGACGGAGGGCCTGCGCTACGGGCAGCGGGTGCGGGTGATCGCGGCGCCGGCCGATGAGCGCTGGCACTCGGAGGCGGCCCTCGCGATGGTCGGCCCCGGCTACTTCGGCTACGACATGGCCGCGCACCGCTACGACGGCAGTATCTCCACCGGGACGGCGTCGGCGGGAGTCGCGGCATGAGCTGGCAGCTCACCGCCGCCGACCTCCCCGACCTCGCCCGCGGTGCGACGCTGCTCGGCACGGGGGGAGGCGGTGACCCGTACATCGGGAAGATGCTCGTCGAGCGCGTGCTGGGGGAGGGGAGCATCACGATCCTCGACCCGGATGAGCTCGCCGACGACCTGTTCGTGATCCCGACCGCCCAGATGGGTGCGCCGACCGTGATGATCGAGAAGATTCCGGCCGGCACCGAACCCACCCTCGCGCTGCGCACGCTCGAGGAGCATCTGGGGCGCAAGGCCGACGCGACCATGCCGATCGAGTGCGGGGGCATCAACTCGATGATCCCGCTCATCGTCGCCGCCGAGACCGGACTCCCGGTGGTGGACGCCGACGGCATGGGCCGCGCATTCCCGGAGCTGTCGATGGAGACCTTCGCCGTCTACGGCGTGCACGGGTCGCCGCTGGCTCTGGCCGGGGAACGGGGCGAGAAGGTCGTGATCGATACGGGTGACGACGACCGGCAGATGGAGTGGCTGGCCCGCGGCATCACGATCCGTCTCGGCGGCGTCGGTCACATCGCCGAGTACGCGATGACGGGTGCCGACGTGCGGCGCACGGCCGTTCCCCGCACGATCTCGATGGCCCTCGCGCTCGGTCGCGCTATCCGGGTGGCCCGCGAGGAGCACCGCTCACCGTTCGATGCCATCGCCGACACCCTGTCGAGCACGCTCTACCCGCACCTGCGTGAGCTCTGCGTCGGCAAGGTGATCGACGTGGAACGCCGCACGACCGAGGGCTTCGCCAAGGGGCGGGCGGTCATCGCCCCGCTCGGCGCGGACGAGGGAGACACGTTCGAGATTTCCTTCCAGAACGAGAACCTCACCGCCCACCGCGGAGAGACGCTGGTGGCGATCGTCCCCGACCTGATCTGCGTCGTCGACCATGAGACGGCCGAGCCCATCACGACCGAAGGGCTGCGGTACGGTCAGCGCGTGCGGGTGCTGGGCATCTCGACGCCGGACATGATGCGCACGCCCGACGCGCTCGCCGCCTTCGGCCCGTCCGCGTTCGGACTCTCGGCGGCGTTCGTCCCGGTCGAGACGCTGTCCGCAGGCGAAGGCGTTTCTCCCTAGGCTGGAGCGCATGATGCTGCAGCGCGACGACCTCACGGCGCTCGCGCGCGGCTATTCCCTGCTCGGTTCGGGCGGAGGCGGCTCGACGACCATGCTCGAGTTGATGCTGTCCGGCGCGGCGGAATGGCCGATCGAGGTCTCCGCGACCTCGTCGCTCGATCCCGCCACCCCCTGCCTCGGCGTCGCGTTCGTGGGTTCGACCATGCTGCTCGGCGAACGGCTTCCGGGTGAAGAGCCGTTCGCCCGTCTTCTTGCGGCGGTCGAGCGGTGGGTCGGGCATCCTGTTCCGGCGGTCTGCTCGCTCGAGGGCGGGGGCATGAACGGGCTCGCTCCGCTGACGCTCGCCGGATCGCACGTCGTGCTCGACGCGGACTGCACCGGCCGCGCCGTGCCGGGACTCGACCAGATGTCCCTCTTCGTCGACAGCGTGCCGGGGCTCGTCTTCGCCTGCGACACCGGTGCGGGTGGGGTCGCGCTCGTCGAGGCGCATCGGGCCATCGACGCCGAGCGGGTCGTGCGGTCGGCGATCGTCCAGGCTGGCGGCGTCGGCTGCGCGGTGCTCGGTGGGTTCACGGTCGGCGACCTGCGTGAGCACGCGATCGGTGGCCACCTCGCGTACACCCTGCAACTCGGCAGGGCATATCTCGCCTCCGCGTCCGCTCCCCTTCCGCTCCTCGCCGACGCCCTCGGGGCTGAGCTGCTCGCCGAAGGTCGCATCGTCTCGGTGGCGCCATCGCTCCAGGACCCGCACGTGAACGCCGTCGAGATCAGCGGACTCGGCGGCGCGGTGCACCGGGTCGTCACGCGATCCGAGGCACTGGCCGTGCTCACCGACGGTCGCCTGGTCGCTTCGGCCCCGACCATCATCGTGGTCGTCGATGCGGTGTCCCGCGAGATCCTCGAGGTCACCGAGCTGGGCCTCGCCCGGAACGTCGCGGTCTTCGCCGTCCCCGCGCCGGAGTGGTGGAACGCGCGGCCCGACCGGCGTGCCAAGGTGCTGCCGTCGGCCTACGGTCTCGACGATCTGGACGCGGCGTGATCGAGCGGCTGCGGTTGAGCGCCCTGCTCGCCCACGCGGAGAACGGCGGACTACGGCGCATCGCCGGCCCGGCCGATGCCGCGTGGGAGGCGGTAGCGGTCGGCGCCGGAGAGGCCGAGCTGACCGAGAGCGGTGCAGACCGGCTGGCTGTCGTCACGTCCGCGGCGCCGAGCGCGACCTGGCAGCAGGACGCACTGCTGCGACGACTGCGCGACCGCGGTTTCACCGGTCTCGCCCTCCCCGGTGCGGCAGGCTTCGACGCCGGAGCGTTCCGGCTCGCGGACCGCATCGGCCTCTGCCTGCTCGATGTCGAGCGACCGGTGCAGCTCGCGAAGGCCTGCTGGATGCTGATCGAGGCTCGAGACGCACTGACTCTCAGCCAGGTGCGCAAGGTCGCCCAGTCCTTCGAGTACGCCGCCGACGACCTGGCCGACCTGTTGGGGCACATCGCGTCGAACCTCGGGGTCGGGGCCGCGTTGATCGACTCCTCCGGTGTGCTGCAGGAGGCAGGGGCCCACCTGGACGAGGGCCTGCATGCGGCGATCGGCTTCGACTCCTGGCTCGATCAGGCGCGCGCGAAGGACTCGGCGGCGGCTTCGGTGCGCGTCGACAGCCCCGGGCGCAGCGGACTCCGGCTCGTTCTCTTCGGCCGTGGGCTCGGCGAGGCGCAGGTGCAGTCGCTGTCGGTCGCGGCCGAGATCGCGATGCCGGCGGTCGCGGCGCGAATCCTGATCGACGAGGTGGCTGCCGTGAACGACGTCGCCGTGTCGTCCGGTCTGCTGCGAGACTTCGTCGACCTGCACGGGGCGGCCGATGCCGATGTCGAGCGGCGCATGGCAGAGCGCGGCTGGCGCACGGGCGGGCATCACCTCGGATTCCGGGTGGTGGCGAGGGGACGGCTCGACTCCTTCTCGCTGCTGCGGTCGGTCAGCGCAGGGCTCTCGGCGGTCGACGGAGAGGCGCATGCGACGACGGCCGGTCGCGGGCTCAGCGGATGGCTCTCGTTCCCGGAGACCCCGGACCCGGATCGCGTGGAGCGCGCCGTCGCCTCGCTGCGGGAGCTCCATCTCGGCGTGCTCCGCGACTTCGCCGTGGCGACCGGTGTCGGCTCACTGCAGGCAGGGGCAGAGGGCCTCGCCACGACCCTGGACGAGGCAGGCGATGCGGCGCGCATCGCGGCATCGCGCTCGGCGACGGGATGGTTCGTCCGCGTCGACAGCCTCGGTCTGGAGCAGCTGCTGCTCGCCTGGACCGGCAACGACACGTTCGTGCCGGCGGCGGAGTCCCTCCTGGCTCCTCTGCGCGAGGGGGGAGGGGAGCTGCTCGCCACGCTCTCCGCCTACCTCGACCACGAATCCGGCATCGCGGCGACGGCGAACGCGCTCGGTCTGCACCGCAACACGGTGATGGTGCGGATCCGGCGCGTGCAGGAACTCCTGGGGATCGATATGACCGATCCCGAGGCGCGGCTCGCTCTGCACCTCGCGTGTCGCGCCGTGCAACCGCGCTGAGACCTGCTCAGTCCTCCGGGTCGCCGTGCAGCATCCACGGGACGCCGAAGCGGTCGACGAGCATCCCGAAAAGCCCGCCCCACGGTGGCACGTCCAGGGGCATCGTGATCGTCGCCCCGTCGGCGAGCTTCTCCCAGACCGCCCGGGTCGTCTCCTGCGAGTTGCCGCTCAGTGAGACCGAGAACCCCTGCGGCTTCTCGTAGGGCATGCCGTCCGGAGAGTCCGACGCCATGAGCACGAGTCCGCCGGGGGCATCGAGCTGGGCGTGCATGACGAGGTCCTTCTGGCTAGGGTCCTGCACCATGTCGGGGAACTCGCCGAACGTGTTGAACACGAGTTCGCCACCGAGCACGCTCTGGTAGAACTCCATCGCCTCGCGGGCTTCGGTGCGGAACGAGAGATATGGGTTGAGAGCAGGCATGCGGACTCCAGGAGAGGGTGAGAGGGGAACGACCGGTACCGCTGACGCTCAGTCTGCGCCCGCAAGACCAGCGCCCGCAAGAGGTCCGACGAGGCAGGTCCCGCTCAGGTAGGCAGCGCCTTGACGGCTGCTGTGAGCACCTGCGGAACGGTGGGAACCCCCGTCGCGCGGAACACCTCCGCACCGGAGGCATCACGAATGATCACGGTCGGCGTGGCCTCGATGTCGAGAGCCTCCGCCGCATCCGGATCCTGGGCGACGTCGATCTCGGTGACCGTGGCGTCCGGCAGGAATCGAGCGGCGTCGGCCAACACGGACCGGGTTCGTGCGCACGCGCCGCAGAACGAGGACGAGACCAGTGTCAGTTCCATGTGCACCTCCTCGGATTCGCGGCGGACCTGAGGTGCAACAGCAGCGCGGGCCGCACTGTTCCCGCGGTCTCAGGGGCGCCGGTCTGACGCGAGCCATTCGGCGAAGGTCTGGGCGCCCAGGTCCGCGTCGGGGCCGGGCAGCGCGTGTCCCGCGCGCATCCCCGCCATCTGCGGTCCCGGCACGTTCAGGGCCGGTATCCATCCGCGATATCCCCGGTGTCGGGCGAACGCCCGGACCATGTCCGCGAGGCTCTCCTCGCGCGGGCCGGCGAGGTCGCGCACGCGACCCTGGGGCTCCGCTGCGGCGAGGGCGGCGAGGCGCCCGGCCACTTCCGCTGCCGCCACGGGCTGCGTCCGCGCGTTCGGTGCGATGTGCAGCGGTCCGATCTTCGCGTTGTCGAACATCTGCCCCGCGAACTCGTGGAACTGCGTCGCGCGCAGGATCGTCCACGGCACGGACGATGCCTCGACGATCTTCTCCTGCGCGACCTTCCCCGCGTAGTAGTCGTAGGGGATGCGATCGATCCCGACGATCGACAGCAGCACGACATGGCGGACCCCTGCGTCCGCCGCCGCAGCGAGGAGATTCCCGGTCGCGGCCGTGAAGAACTCGATCGCCGTGCTCGCCTTGAGGGTCTGGACACTCGCGACGTCGATCACGGCGTCGGAGCCGGCCAGAGCGGCATCCAGACCATGCCCGGTCAGCAGGTCGATACCCTGCGACCGGCTGAGCGCCACAGCCTCATGCCCCGCCGTGCGTACCGCCTCCATGGTGTGTCGACCGACGGTTCCGGTTCCTCCCGCAACGGCGATTCTCATGCGTTCTCCTTCTCTTCTCGGTACATCCTTCTCCATGGATGACCGGGCAGGGACTCGAAATGTGAGACGTCGGCGTAATCCGCTCGCTACGATTCCCCGGAGCGGGCGACCGCTTGACCTTGTCCCGAGGGCAGAGAGCATCGTGAAACCTGTGAGCCACTCCATCGACCTCCTCAGCATCGGTCCCTTCTCCGAAGCCGCGCTGCTCTCTCCGAAGGCCCTGCGCCTCTACGAGAAGCGCGGGCTCCTGGTGCCGCATGCGGTGGACCCGGCCAACGGGTACCGCTTCTATCGGATCGAGCAGGCGAGGACGGGGCGGCTCATCTCCCTGCTGCGGACGGCGGGCATGAGCCTCGATGCGATCCAGGAGGTGCTCGCGTTGCCCGAAGACGACGCGGTCGCGGCTCTGGACGCGTTCCGGGACCATGTTCGGACGTCCGCGGCCTCGACCGCCACGCTCCTCGATCAGGCGCGTGGCCATTTCAGAGGATCACCGATGAACACGAAGTCCCTCACGACCGACATCCGCCCCGAACAGGCGGTGCTCAGCCTGCTCGTCACGACCTACGTCGGCGAGCTCGACGAACGCATCCGGGAAGCGCATGAGCGGTTGACCGCGCTGGCGGCCGAGCGCGGTCTCGCCATCCCCTCCGACGCGTTCGGCATCTTCCACGCGCCGATCACCGCCGACAGCGACGGCCCCATCGAGGTGTGCCTTCCGGTCGACCGCGTCATCCGAGACACTCCGGAGGGGATCCGGAGCCATCGCCTCAGCGGCGGTGCGGCCGTCGCCGTCACAGTCGAGGGTGACGACACCGCGTTTCCCGCGATTCTCGCCGCCTACGATCGCGGCTGCGAGTGGATCGACGAGCAGAAGGCGACCAGAGTGGGCCCGCCGCGGGAGATCTGGCACGTGCTCCCGTGGGACGAGACGCGTCCGGCGCGCATGACGGTGCTCTGGCAGTACGCGTGACCGCCGTCGGGGCGCTCGGTACGATGGCGTCTGTGCCCCCCTCGACCGTGCGCCCCGGCATCGCCGAGCGGCTTTCACAGATGATCCGGATCCCGACGGTTTCGGCCGAGCTCGAACCTGCGCCTCGAACGGCACACCGACTTCGGACTCCTGTTCCACTGGCAGGGCAGCGGCGCGGCATCGGACCGGCCTGTCGTGCTGATGGCGCACTACGACGTCGTGCCCGTCGACGAGAGCGATGCCTGGGCCCACCCGCCTTTCGCAGGCGTGATCGCCGACGGCTCGGTCTACGGGCGTGGCGCCCTGGACGACAAGGGTCCCCTCATCGTGGTGCTCGAAGCGGTCGAGAACCTCCTCGCGGACGGTTTCGCCCCGCCCCGCGACGTCTACCTCTCGTTCGGCGGCAACGAGGAGACCTACGGCAAGGCGGCCGAGGAGATCGCGCGCGTGCTGCGGGAACGCGGCAGCGTGCCGTGGCTCGTGGTCGACGAGGGCGGTGCCGTCGTCGACGCGCCGCTGCCGTTCGTCCCCGGTCGTGCGGCGATGATCGGCGTCGGCGAGAAGGGCGTGATGACGCTCCGGCTGTCG
>JAQZBG010000093.1 GCA_029239165.1 Microbacterium sp.
TCAGCGGGTGAGCCAGTTCCGCAGTGAGCGGGTCACGAACGGGAGCACCCAGTAGGCCATGATCGGTGTGAGCACGAGAGTCGTGACGAGCACGCGGAGCCAGATGGGCAGCTCGTTCCATCCCGGGATCGGACTCATCACATAGGTGAAGACCAGGTTCACGGGGAAGAACCCCAGCCAGATCGAGGTCGCCTGCTTCCAGCGCGGAGGAGCCGGCGCGACCGTGACCGTCTCGGTGGTGCCGTCGGAGGACGGCAACGTGATGGTGCCGGTGGTCGGCTCGTCGAACCAGCCCTCGATCCCGGTCCGCCGCTTGGAGCGCTCGCTGCGCACGAAGCCTTCGCCCATCGACAGCCACCAGGCACGCTCTGCCGACTGCTCCCACGAGGTGAGCGAGTCTTCGCTCGAGAAGCGGTACAGCATGTGCCAGACCTGCGAGTCCTCGCCGGCACGCACCCAGCCGGAGCCGAGGAAGCCCGGGTACTTCGTCGCGAGGTTCACGCCCGTCTGCACCCAGGCGGTCGCCTCGGTGATGCGTCCGGGGTCGACTTCGCGGCGGATGGAGACGGTGACGGGCTCGGACATGGTGCGGTCCTCGGGGGAACGGGCGCCCGGGGTCGGAGCGCCGAAGTGGATGCGCCAGGGGTCGCGGCGCACGGTCGATTCTAATCGGGGCGCGGCCCTCGTCAGGCCGTTGCGTCCGCAGAAGAAGAGGACCCCCGCCGACCCGATTCGGCGGGGGTCTCGCGGCGTGGGCGCCGCGACGGGAGCGAGAGTGCTCACCGTTCGCGCGGATGACGTGACACCCGATCCGGTCTGAGTCTCTGTCCGCGCATCTGCAGTTGTACCCGGGAGAGATGACCGGGCGGTGAACGGGACGAGAACACCCTCGATCGTCGAAGGCGGCGCAGAGCACCTCCAACTGCAAGGATGTCCTAGTAAATATCCGGCCCTCCGACTAAACTCGCCAATGTGCCAACGACGGCACGGAGGGATGTCACACAATGACTCGTACTATCTCGCACTTCGTGGGCGGATCGCTTCTCACTCCGGAGTCCGGCCGCTTCGCCGACGTGTTCGATCCGAGCACGGGTGCCGTGCAGGCCCGAGTGCCGCTCGCCTCGGCCGAAGAGGTGCGCCGCGTGATCGCGAACGCCGAGGAGGCGCAGGTCGCGTGGGCCGCGACCAACCCCCAGAAGCGCGCCCGCGTGCTGCTGCGATTCCTCGACCTGGTGCAGCGCGAGATGACGTCGCTCGCCGAACTGCTGGCGAGTGAGCACGGCAAGACCGTCGACGACGCGAAGGGCGACATCCAGCGCGGTCTCGAGGTCATCGAGTTCTCCGCCGGAGCTCCGCACCTGCTGAAGGGCGAGTACTCGACCGGCGCGGGCACCGGGATCGACGTGTACTCGATGCGACAGCCGCTCGGAGTCGTCGCCGCGATCACCCCCTTCAACTTCCCCGCGATGATCCCGCTCTGGAAGGCCGGTCCCGCACTCGCCGCCGGAAACGCCGTCGTGCTCAAACCCAGTGAGCGCGATCCCTCCGTGCCCGTCCGCCTGGCGGAGCTGTTCCTCGAGGCGGGCTTGCCGGCAGGCGTGCTCAACGTCGTGCACGGCGACAAGGAGGCCGTCGATGCTCTGCTCACCGACGACCGGGTCCGCGCGGTCGGATTCGTCGGATCCACGCCGATCGCCGAGTACATCTACGCGACGGCGACGGCGCACGGAAAGCGGGCCCAGTGCTTCGGCGGCGCCAAGAACCACATGATCGTGATGCCGGATGCCGACCTCGACCAGGCCGTCGACGCGCTGATCGGCGCGGGCTACGGCTCCGCGGGAGAGCGCTGCATGGCGATCTCGGTCGCGGTCCCCGTCGGGCAGGAGACCGCCGACGCGCTGGCGGCGAAGCTGCTCGAGCGCGTGTCGCAGCTGCGCATCGGTCCGTCGCTCGCGGCCGACATCGACTACGGCCCCCTCGTCACCCGGGCGGCCGTGGAGCGGGTCGAGGGCTACATCCAGCAGGGCATCGACGAGGGTGCGACGCTCCTCGCCGATGGCCGTGGGTTCACCGTCGAGGGGCATGAAGAGGGCTTCTACCTCGGACCGACGCTCTTCGACCACGTCACCACCGACATGGCGATCTACCGCGAGGAGATCTTCGGGCCGGTGCTGGTGATCGCCCGCGCCGCCGACTACGAGGAGGCGCTGCGGATGGCGTCCGAGCACGAGTACGGCAACGGCGTCGCGATCTTCACCCGTGACGGCGATGCCGCGCGCGACTTCGCGGCACGCGTCGAGGTCGGGATGGTCGGAGTGAACGTCCCGATCCCGGTGCCGATCGCGTACTACACGTTCGGCGGATGGAAGCGCAGCGGCTTCGGCGACCTCAACCAGCACGGCACCGACGCCTTCCGCTTCTACACGAAGACCAAGACGGTGACGAGCCGCTGGCCGGCGGCGGGCATCCGCGAGGGTGCCAGCTTCGTCATCCCCACCATGCACTGACCCCCCGCCCCGTCACGAGATCCCACAAGGACAAATGATGACCATGACCACCGTCACCACCACCGCCGAGGAGCGCGAGGCGATCCTCGCCGCCGTCCGGGAGTTCGCCGAGGCAGAGCTCGCCCCCTATGCCGCCGAGCGCGACGAGAAGCACATCTTCCCGCGTGAGTCGCTGAAGCGCGGCGGCGAGCTCGGGCTCGGCGGCATCTACGTACGCGAGGACTTCGGGGGAACCGGGCTCAGTCGCACCGACACCGTCGCGATCTTCGAGGAGCTCGCCAAGGGCGACCCCGCAGTGGCCGCCTACATCTCCATCCACAACATGGTGGTGTGGATGATCGACACCTACGGCGACGACACGCAGCGCGAGGCGTGGCTGCCGCAGCTCACCGCGATGGCCGAGTTCGGCGGGTACTGCCTCACCGAACCGGGGGTCGGATCGGATGCCGCGAACGTCGCCACGAGCGCGGTCCGCGACGGCGACGACTACGTGCTCACCGGGATGAAGCAGTTCATCTCCGGCGCCGGCGAGGCTGCGGTCTACGTCGTGATGGCGCGAACGGGAGAGCCCGGCGCGCGGGGCATCAGCGCCTTCCTGGTTCCCGGCGACGCCGAGGGGCTGAGCTTCGGCCCGCTCGAGAAGAAGATGGGCTGGCACGCGCAGCCCACCCGCCAGGTGATCTTCGACGGCCTCCGGGTCCCGGCCTCCGCCATGCTCGGCGACGAGGGCCGCGGGTTCGCGATCGCGATGTCGGCGCTCAACGGCGGACGCCTCAACATCGCCGCCTGTTCGCTCGGGGGAGCGGAGTGGGCGCTCGACAAGGCTGTGCGGTACGTGCACGAGCGGGTCGCCTTCGGGGAGCCGCTCGCCGAGAAGCAGTCGATCCTGTTCGCGATCGCCGACATGCGCACCGAACTGCATGCGGCCCGGTTGATGGTGCGCGACGGCGCCCAGGCCGTCGACGAGCAGGCGCCCGACGCGACAATGCGGTGTGCGATGGCCAAGCGCTTCGCCACCGACGCCGGCTTCGACGTCGCCAACCGGGCGCTGCAGCTGCACGGCGGCTACGGGTACCTGCAGGACTACGGGATCGAGAGGGTCGTCAGAGATCTCCGCGTGCACCAGATCCTCGAAGGGACGAACGAGATCATGCGACTGATCGTCGGACGCGAGATGCTGCGACCGGCGGGGTCCTCGTCCCTCCAGCGCAGCGGCGGAGAGCAGATGCGGAGCGCATCATGACCGTCTCGTCTTCGAAAGCGGTCGTGGCTTTCCTCGGCCTCGGGCACATGGGGCTGCCGATGGCGAAGAACCTCGTCGCTGCCGGGCATGAGGTGCACGGTTTCGACCTCGTGCCCGCAGCCATCGAGGCGGCCCGGGCGGCCGGCATCCCCGTCGCGGCGAGCGGGGCGGATGCCGTGGCGCACGCGGACGTCGTCATCACGATGTTCCCCGCGGGCAAGCATGTGATCGAGGCCTATCGCACGGAGCTGCTCGATGCGGCGCGACCGAACACGCTCTTCATCGAGTCGTCGACCATCGCCGTCGACGAGGCTCGCGCGGCCCACGCGCTGGCGCTCGCCGCGGGACACCGCAACGTCGATGCCCCGGTGTCGGGCGGAGTCGTCGGCGCCGAGAACGGGACACTCGCGTTCATGGTCGGCGGGTCGGACGAGGACTACGCGGCAGCCCTCCCGCTGCTCGAGGTCATGGGCAAGCGCATCGTGCACTGCGGTGGTCCGGGCCTCGGCCAGGCGGCGAAGGTCTGCAACAACATGGTGCTCGCGGTCTCGCAGATCGCCGTCGCCGAGGCGTTCGTGCTGGGGGAGCGGCTGGGGCTCGAGCACCAGGCGCTGTTCGATGTCGTGTCGCAGGCATCCGGACAGTGCTGGTCGATCACCACCAACTGTCCTGTTCCCGGGCCCGTACCCACGAGTCCTGCCAACCGCGACTATCAGCCCGGTTTCGCGGGGGCGCTGATGGCCAAGGACCTCGGCCTCGCGCTGCAGGCGATCGAGCAGACATCCACCGACGCCCGGATGGGCCGACTCGCGCAGGAACTGTACGCCGCCTTCGCCGCGGGCGACGGTGCATCCCGGGACTTCTCCGGCATCATCACCGACATCCGCGACGGCGTCGTGTGACCCCCGTGCGAGCGCGGCCGTGAGGAGTCACAACACGCCGCGCTCCCATGCGGAATGCGGCGTGTCCTGACCCCTCAGCGCGACGGGTGCGGGTGCGGGGGCGCTCGAGAGGCGACGGACGATACTGGACAGCGACACGACACGATACGACACGACACGACACGACACGAAGGCAGGCGATATGACCGAGTACGAGACGATCCTGGTCGAGCAGCGCGGACGGGTCGGGTGGATCACCCTGAACCGCCCGGAGGCGCTGAACGCGTTGAACAGCCGGCTGGCCGAGGAGGTCACCGCCGCCGCCGTCGCTTTCGACGCGGACGAGGGGGTCGGAGCGATCGTCGTCACCGGTTCAGAGAAGGCCTTCGCTGCCGGTGCCGACATCAAGGAGATGGAGGGCATGTCCGCGGCGCAGATGCTCGAGACCGACCACTTCGGGGTCTGGCATGAGTTCGCGGCGGTGCGCACGCCGGTGATCGCGGCTGTCTCCGGGTTCGCCCTGGGCGGCGGATGCGAGCTGGCGATGATGTGCGACATCATCCTGGCCGCCGACAACGCGAAGTTCGGCCAGCCCGAGATCAACCTCGGCGTCATCCCCGGCATGGGCGGTACTCAGCGGTTGATCCGCGCGGTCGGCTACTACAAGGCGGCGGAACTCGTGCTCTCTGGGCGCTTCATGGGCGCCGAGGAGGCGGAACGGTCAGGCCTCGTGTCCCGCGTGGTGCCGACATCCGATCTCCCGGCCGAAGCCGAGAAGCTCGCCGAGACCATCGCCTCGAAGTCGCTGCCCTCGCTGTACGCCGCGAAGGCCGCACTCGATGCTGCGATGGAGACGACCCTGGCCGAAGGCCTCGCGCATGAGAAGCAGGCCTTCGCCGCGCTGTTCGACACCGCAGATCAGAAGGAAGGCATGTCGGCCTTCCGGGAGAAGCGGTCGCCCGACTTCCAGAACCGCTAGCCGCCCGTGCACAACTCCTCAGAAAAGTGGACGGGCCGGCCGCCGCGCCGCCTCGACTCTCACAGCGCGAGGTCTTCTGCGGAGTCGTGCGCGGCCTCAGCCGCGGAGGGCGTCGACGATCTTCGCGATGCGGCGCTCACGGGTCGCTTCCTGCTTCGCCTCGGTCACGCTCCGCGCGTGCTCCTTGCGCACCGTGTACGACAGGGCGTCGAAGGCGGCGCGTACTGCGGGGTCGGCGTCCAGAGCCGCTGCGAGCTCGGGCGGGACGTCGACCGTGCGCTCGGCGGAATCCACCCGGATCACGGCGTCGACCTCCTGGCCGATCTCGAGCCCGAGGTCGGCGCGCGCGGCCTTGCTGAAGCCGATCATGTTCTCGCTGCCCATGCGGGCCACGCGAAGCCGCGCCGTGCGGCCTCCGATGGTGACGGCGACCGGGAACGCCTTGCCGGCTCCGAGCGACGCGACCTGCTCATCGCTGAGCAGGATCGCCGCAGCGGGGCCGCGGCCGGTGAGGACGGTGTGCAGGCGCAGTTCGCTCATGCCGAAAGAGTACGCCCGGGCCCCTCGAGCTCGGTGGCCAGGATGGCGTTGCGCTCCTGGATCAGCCGACGCATGTACGTGCGCAGGAACATCGCGTCGACCAGACGACCGAGCGGGCCGAACGGCGAGTGGAACGTCACGGTGTCGTGCATCAGCGTGCCGGCCGGATGCTCCTCGAACCGGTGCTCGTGCAGGAAGTCGTGGAACGGCCCGGCGATCTGTCGGTCCGAGAATCCGCGCGGCGGATCGATGTCGAACACCGTCGAGCGCAGCCGGAAGGGGATGCCGAAGTGGCGCGCCCGCCAGGTGGCCGTCGTTCCCTCGGTGAAGGCCCCGCCCGCGGGGGCTTCGATCATCGTCTCGCCGTATCGGGCCATGCTCTTCACATGGAGTGCCGGGTCGAGCGACGCGGCGAACACCTCGGCAGGAGTGGCCCCGACGACTGTCTCGAGCACGAACCGTGCCATGTCAGAGCGCGTCGGGCTGCGGACGCGGATCGGCGAAGTCGCCGGCGTCCTTGCGCAGCCGGGCGACGATCGCGACGAGTTCGGCGGCGTCGGCCTGGCTCATGCCGGGGTCGGCGAAGACCTCGGAGTTCAGCGCCTGCGTGGCGCGCTCGACCAGCTCTCGACCGGCATCCGTGAGTGCGAGGAGTGCGGCGCGTCCGTCGTGCGGGTGCGGCTCCCTGGCGATGAGCCCGTCGCGGACGAGGCGCTCCGCGGTGCTGGTGACCGTGGTCGGATGCACCTGGAGGCGTGCGACCACGCTCGACAGGGGAAGACGTCCCGCGCGGCTGAACGCCAGCAGGCGCAGCACCTCGAATCGGGCGAAGCTGAGGGCGAACGGCTTGAGCGCGGCGTCGACTCGGGCGAGCAGCAGCTGCTGGGCCCGCATGACCGAGGTGACGAGCGCCATGCCATCGGCGGCATCCGTCCATCCGTGCGCGATCCACTGCCGCTTGGCTTCGGCGAGCGGATCGATGGGGAGCGGTCGGGGTCGGGCCATTTCTCCACGGTACTGGCGGGAGGGCAGGGCGCGGCGACGGCGCGCGATGCATCCGGTCTCGCCACGGCTGACTCTCAGTCGCAGGGTGTCTGGAACTCAGTATCGCCGTCTAGAATTGCAGCAGTCGTGAGGAGCATTCGATGAAGATCTTCGTCCTGGTCAAAGAGGTGCCGGACACCTATGGCGATCGCAAGCTGAATCTCGAAACCGGACTCGCCGATCGTGCGGCCGGCGATGTCGTCCTCGACGAGATCACGGAACGGGCGCTCGAAGTCGCGCTCAGCTACGCCGACAAGAACGAGGGCACCGAGGTCGTGGCGCTGTCGATGGCTCCGGCCGGCTCGACCGCCTCCGTGCGGCGTGCGCTCGCGATCGGGGCGGCATCGGCTGTGCACATCGCCGATGAGGATCTCGTCGGTGCCGACCTCGGTCTCACCGCCGAAGTGCTCGCTGCAGCCATCCGCCGCGGCGCGCCCGACCTGGTGATCACCGGCAACCTCTCGACCGACGGCTCCGGTGGCGTCATCCCGGCGATGCTCGCGGAGCACCTCGGGTTCGCGCAGGCCACCGCGCTCAGCTCCGTCGAGATCACGGGCACCGAAGTCTCCGGCATCCGCGCCGCCGATGCCGGTGGGCAGCCGGTCTCGGCCCCGCTGCCCGCAGTGATCTCGATCACGGAGGCGCTCCCCGATGCACGCTTCCCCAACTTCAAGGGAATCATGGCGGCGAAGAAGAAGCCCCTCGAGGTGCTTTCGCTCGCCGACCTCGACGTCTCGGCCGACCCGTCGGCAGCTCCCCGGACCATCATGACCGCGGTGTCGGAGAAGCCGCCGCGCGCGGCCGGGGTGAAGATCACCGATGAAGGCGACGCAGCCGACAAGCTCGTCGAGTACCTCGTGCAGAACAGGCTGGTGTGAGATGACGTACCCCGAGAACCCGATCCTCGTCCTCGTCGATGTCGACCCGTCCGGCAACGCGGCGAGCAGCACGGCCGCACTGATCGGCGCGGCCGCGCAGGTGGGCGCACCGGTCGCCCTTGTCGTCGGCGGTGGCCAGGCCGCCGTCGATCAGGCGGCAGCGGCCGGCGCGAGCGTCGTGCTGACCGCCGACGGCGACCCCTCCGCGCTCACCGTGCCGCTCGTCGACGCCCTGGAGGCCGCGGCCGCGCAGGTTCGCCCCGACGCCGTCCTCATCTCGAACTCGATCACCGGGCGCGACGTGGCCGGGCGCTTCGCCGTGCGCACGAAGAGCGCGTTGGCGGTGGATGCCGTCGGCGTCTCCCGCGATGACGAGGGCATCGTCGCCCACCACTCCGTGTACGGCGGGGCGTACCTCGTCGATTCGGCTCCCACGTTCGGCACGCCCGTGATCACGGTGCGTCAGGGCGCCGTGGATGCTCGGGCCGAGGCCGTGGCCTCGCCTCAGATCGAAGCGCTCGCGGTCACGGCCTCCGGTGCGGTCGCCGCGACGGCCGGTCCGATCGAGGCGGTCGAGGTCGCCTCCTCCCGCCCCGAGCTCCGCGGAGCCACGAGAGTCGTCTCCGGTGGCCGCGGTCTCGCGTCGAAGGAGAAGTTCGTGCTCGTCGAGGAGCTCGCCGATGCCCTCGGCGCCGCTGTCGGGGCGTCCCGTGCCGCAGTCGATGCGGGGTACATCCCTCAGTCGCACCAGGTCGGGCAGACCGGGGTCTCGGTGTCGCCGCAGCTGTATGTCGCTCTCGGCATATCCGGTGCGATCCAGCACCGCGCGGGCATGCAGACCTCGAAGAACATCGTCGCGATCAACAAGGATCCGGAGGCGCCGATCTTCGACGTCGCCGACTTCGGCATCGTCGGCGACGTGTTCGCGGT
>JAQZBG010000094.1 GCA_029239165.1 Microbacterium sp.
GACCGGCGAGCTGCACGTCTTCCAGGCCAAGGCCGTGATCTTCGCGACCGGCGGCTTCGGCAAGATCTTCAAGACGACCTCGAACGCGCACACCCTCACGGGCGACGGCGTCGGCATCGTCTGGCGCAAGGGCCTCCCCCTCGAGGACCTGGAGTTCTTCCAGTTCCACCCCACCGGGCTCGCGGGACTCGGCATCCTCCTCACCGAGGGCGCACGAGGCGAGGGCGCGATCCTACGCAACGCCTCGGGCGAGCGCTTCATGGAGCGCTACGCCCCGACCATCAAGGACCTCGCACCGCGTGACATCGTCGCGCGCTGCATGGTGCAGGAGGTCCTCGACGGCCGCGGCGCGGGGCCCCATAAGGACTACGTGCTCCTGGACTGCACGCACCTGGGCGCAGAGGTCCTCGAGACCAAGCTCCCCGACATCACGGAGTTCGCGCGCACCTACCTCGGTGTCGACCCGGTCGTCGAGCCCGTCCCGGTCATGCCGACCGCGCACTACGCGATGGGCGGCATCCCCACGAACAACAACGGCGAGGTCCTCGCCGACAACGACACGATCGTCCCCGGACTGTACGCCGCCGGCGAGTGCGCGTGCGTCTCGGTCCACGGCGCGAACCGCCTGGGGACCAACTCGCTGCTGGACATCAACGTGTTCGGCAAGCGCAGCGGCCGCAACGCCGTGGAGTACGTCAAGACCGCCGAATTCGTGCCGCTGCCGGAGAACCCCGCCGCATTCGTCTCCGACATGCTCGAGGGCCTGCGCAACAACCAGGGCACCGAGCGGATCGCCGTGCTGCGCAAGACGCTGCAGGACGAGATGGACAAGGGCGCGCAGGTGTTCCGCACGCACGACTCGCTCCAGCACGTGCTCGGCGTCATCGCCGAACTGCGCGAGCGCTATAAGAACGTCCATGTCGACGACAAGGGCAAGCGGTTCAACACCGATCTGCTCGAGGCCGTGGAGCTGGGCTTCCTGCTCGACATCGCAGAGGTCGTCGTCTACGCCGCGCAGAACCGCGAGGAGAGCCGCGGCGGACACATGCGCGACGACTTCCCGAAGCGCAACGACGAGAAGTACATGAAGCACACCATGGCCTACCTGACCGGTGACGCCCATTCCTCCGACCCGGGCGATCACATCAAGCTCGACTGGAAGCCTGTCGTGTTCACGAAGAACGATCAGGGCGAGTTGAACTACCCGCCGATGGAGAGGAAGTACTGAGCATGTCGAACGCCATCGCCGAAGCCCCCGCCGACACCACCGCGGAGACCGGCATCCAGTCCTTCATCGTCACCTTCAACATCCGCCGTTTCGACCCGGAGGTCGACGCCGAGCCGCACTGGGTCGACTACGACGTGGAGCTCTACTCCACGGACCGCGTGCTCGACGCGCTGCACAAGATCAAGTGGGAGGTCGACGGCTCGCTCAGCTTCCGCCGATCCTGCGCTCACGGCATCTGCGGCTCCGACGCCATGCGCATCAACGGTCGCAACCGTCTGGCCTGCAAGACCCTGATCAAGGACCTCGACATCTCGAAGCCGATCTACGTCGAAGCCATCAAGGGTCTGCCGCTCGAGAAGGATCTCATCGTCGACATGGAGCCGTTCTTCGCGTCGTACCGCGAGGTTCAGCCGTTCCTCGTCGCCAGTTCCGTCCCCGAGAAGGGCAAGGAGCGCGTCCAGACGATCGCCGACCGCGAGATCTTCGACGACACCACCAAGTGCATCCTGTGCGCCGCGTGCACGTCGTCCTGCCCCGTGTTCTGGACCGACGGTCAGTACTTCGGCCCGGCGGCGATCGTGAACGCGCACCGCTTCATCTTCGACTCGCGCGACGACAACGCCGCCGTGCGTCTGGACATCCTCAACGACAAGGAAGGCGTCTGGCGCTGCCGCACGACCTTCAACTGCTCCGAGGCATGCCCTCGCGGCATCGAGGTGACCAAGGCCATCGCCGAGGTCAAGCAGGCGATCCTCCGCGGCCGTCCCTGACGCGCCGCACCAGGCCATCATCCGAGAACAGGCGGCTCCCTTCCGGGGCCGCCTGTTCTCGTGTGTTCGCCTGACCTCGCGTCACGCGGCGCTTGGATAGGGTGGGGTCGTGTCCGAACCCGATGACGCTGCCGCGGAACCCGGTCGCCTCGATGCGGCGGTCGAGCGCGCGACCGCGCTGACCCAGCGCACCCTCGGCCTGTTCCCCGTGCGGGTGTGGCGCCATTTCCTGCAGCGCAACGGATTCCTCCTGGCCGCGGGCGTGAGCTATCAAGCCCTCTTCGCGATCTTCGCGGCGGTCTACCTCGCCTTCGCCATCGCCGGTCTCTGGCTCGGCGGCAGCGAGGAGGCCGTCAACGGTCTGATCGACATGATCAACAGCTACGTCCCCAACCTGATCCTCCCCGAAGGCGGTGTCTTCACACCGGAGCAGGTTCAGGACGTCGCCGCGAGTACGGCCAACGTCCTGGGAGTCACGGGTCTGATCGCCCTCGGGACCGTCATCTGGACCGCCATCGGCTGGGTGACGTTCTCCCGGCGGGCGACCAGGGACATCTTCGGCCTTCCTCCTGACCGGCGCAGCTACGTGATCCTGAAGGCTCGCGACCTGCTCGCGGCGCTGGTGTTCGGCGTCTCGCTGATCGTCGGCTCCCTCCTCAGCTCCGCCAGCGCCGCCGTGCTGAGCTGGCTCCTCAGCCTGCTCGGATGGGATTCCGGCTCCGAAGGGCTCAACCTCAGCATCCGCATCGGCACCGTCATCGTCTCGTTCGTCCTGATGTCGACAGCACTGGCCGCCATGGTCCGCTTCCTCACGGGCACATCGCTGGCATGGCGTACCATCTGGCCCGGCGCCCTCCTCGGCGGCGGCGCGATGACCGTGCTCCAGTACGGAGCCGGGTTCCTGTTGAGCTACACCCCGTCGAATCCGCTGCTCGCGACCTTCGCCATCTTCATCGGCCTCCTGCTCTGGTTCCGCGTGAACGGGGTCGTGATGCTGGTGGCGTCCTCGTGGATCGCGGTCGCTGCGCAGGATCGGGACCAGCCGTTGCTGGAGCAGACCGAGGCCGAGCGCCGTCTGGTCGAGTACGAGACCCTGCTCTCCGCGGCGCGGATCCGTGTGCGGGAGGCTCAGGAAGCCCGGGATGCTGCCCCGTGGCTCCGCGCGTGGACGGCCGGTCGAGCGGTGCGGGCCGCGGAGGAGGAACTCGCCGCCCTCGAGGCCTCTCCTCCCCCACCCGTCGAGTCGCCGACTCCGTTCGCACAGCGTCTGATCGCCGATCTGCACCGGCCGTCTCGGGATGTCGGCGGTGCTCGTTAGGCTTGTGTCCATGCCTCATCTGCGTATCGCCACGGTCAATGTCAACGGGATCCGAGCGGCGGCTCGCAACGGGATGAGCACCTGGCTGGATGATGCCGGAGTCGACATCCTCACGCTCCAGGAGGTCCGCGGACAGGACGAGCACCTCGAAGCCGCGCTGCCCGGCTGGTCGTTCGTGCACGACGAGGCGACGGCGAAGGGTCGCGCGGGTGTCGCCATCGCGAGCCGCACGCCGGCTCTGGCCTCGCGCACCGAATTCGGTGCCGCGGACTTCGACTCGAAGGGGCGCTGGATCGAGGCCGACTATCTCCTCGGCGACCGTCCGCTCACGGTCGTGAGCGCCTATGTGCACTCCGGCGAGGCGGACACCCCGAAGCAGGACGAGAAATGGAAGTTCCTCGACGCGTTCGGCACCCGGCTCGGCGAGCTCGGCACCGACGGCGCGCTCGCGCTCGTCACGGGAGACCTGAACGTCGGGCACCGCGAGCTCGACATCAAGAACTGGCGCGGCAACCGCAAGAAGGCCGGATTCCTCCCCCGTGAACGGGCGTACTTCGACCGCTTCCTCGGCGAACCTGGCGCAGAGATCACCGCGGTCGACGGCACGATCGGCACGGGACTCGGCTGGGTCGACGTCGGTCGTCGGTTCCACGGCGAGATCGACGGGCCGTACACCTGGTGGTCCATGCGCGGTCAGGCGTTCGACAACGACTCGGGGTGGCGGATCGACTATCACCTCGCGACGCCCGCCCTCGCCGAGCGGGTCGCGACCTATCACGTGGCCCGCGCGGCGGCATACGATCAGCGCTGGAGCGACCACGCCCCGGTCGTCGTCGACTACTCCTACTGACCCGATCCGAGGGCGCCCTCGGCTGACCCAGGGGTTTCCTTGAAGCGGTACCAGCCGCGGTACTCGAGGACCGTCCCCAGCACGGGGCTGGTGGCACGCATCGCAATGGTGCGACGCTGCTCGGCTTCGTCCCAGCCGTCGACGAGGTCGACGTCGAGGCGCAGGAGGCCGCGGAGCGGGATCCGCCGTCTGCCGAGGCGCAGGGCGACCGCGCGGGAGCGCATCCGCAGTGCACCCTCCGGCGTGACCGAGCACTCTTCGAGCATCTCCACGCGCCCGCGCACTCCCAGCGCGTTGTGGAGCACTCCGGGACGGCCCGTCACCGTGAGGCGATCTTCGATGTGCTGGACCTTCCCGGGGAAGCGGAACTCGCGCCGAGCCACGAGGGTGGCCCGGCCCGACTGCGACCGCCCCGCGACGGTGTCGATCCGGAACGGCACATCTCGGGCGTAGCGCGTGACGAGCAGGCCGGGGCCCACCATCGGGAAGGCCAGAGCGGTGAGTCGCCCGAAGCGGCTGCCGGCCACGGTGAACACACCGGCCGCGCTGTCGGTTCCGGCGTCCACACGCATCTGGGCGAGGATCTCCGGATGCAACCGCTCCGCGACATCGCCGAGAGCGGCGAGGAAGACGGCACCCCTGGCCGTCATTCTCGAAGCTCCTCTCGGTACGGTTTCACGGTGGCCGGTGCCGGTGCGTCGACGAACTCGCACGTGAACGCACCGCGATAGCCGAACAGGAAACCGAGGAGGTCGTTGTGGATCTCCAGGTCGATCAGGAACCGCTGCTGGTCGTCGTCGTACCGCTCGTGCAATCGCGCCCGGCCGCTGAACAGCATCGGGAACCGGAATGCGAGCGGCCCCTCGTAGAAACGCTGCTCGCCCGAGGTCAGCTGCAGCGCGCCGTCGTCGGTGACGGCCAGGTCCAGGTCGACCGCCAGGTGTTGATGAGTGCCCAGGTAGTCGACCACTCGACGGCGGGCGTCACTGTAGATCATGGTCGCATCGAAGCGCCGGCGACGCCCTGCACGCACGTCCATGGTGCGGACGAACGTCACCGTCTCCCGACCGAAATCGTCGAGGTACGCGTGGTTGTCGATCCGGAACGGGACATCGCGTCCGCGCTCAGGGAAGAGGATGTTGCGGAACGTCCCGATCAGCAGGAACGGCAGCGTCCACCACGGGCCGCGGCGCACCTCCGTCATCGTGCCGCGTCCGATGCAGCCGTACCCCGCCTCGACGCCGACCCCGAACCGCCGCTGCAGCTGCGGATGGAGCCGGGCGAAGTCGTCTCCGAGCGCACGTTCGAAGATCCCGCTGCCCGTGGTCATGCGATCTCCTCGAGTGACTTCGGTGCGTCTTGCATGGTGGATCGTCCCGTGCGGCGAGGTGGGCGCGACAGACAGTTGCGGGCCCGAGGCCGGTACCCAGGCCGTAGCGACCGCCATCCGCTGGTGTGTTCGGGTGGGATTCCCTCTTCCGCCCACATCCGCAGACGATCGAAACTGCGGGCGGTCAGCCACCACACGAACGGGCGGACGAGGAACGGGTCGATGAGGCGCCCGAGCCAGCTCCATCCCGGCCGGTAGTCGTAGCCGGTCAGGAATCGTGTGCCCTCCGGCGTCGGGATGTAGCGCCAGTACCCGCGCCCGGCCCCCAGCGGCGACAGCGCGTCCTCCGTGTCGAACAGCAGAGCCGAAGTCCGCTCCCCCGCGTGCCCCTCCCGGGTCGCGAGGGAGACTCCCGTACCGCGGATCGTGTGCACCGCGAGGTCGAGCTCGTATCGGAACTCCCTTGCGCCGTCCGATCGTGTGCGCTGCGGAACGATGTCACTGAATCGTGCATCCCAGCGCACGTGCGAGGCCGGATCCTGCGTCAACCGCCAGACCTCCTCCAGCGGCACCCGGATGAGGACTTCGACGTAGAGGGCTCTGTCTCCTCGCGTGCGGGGGCGAGGAGATTCGGGCGTCATGCGCCCATCGTAGGGGCCGCGCACGCACCCCATAGGATTGGGGGTGTGACGAAACCTCGCCTTTACTCCGGAATGCAGCCCTCCGCCGACTCCCTCCAGATCGGCAACTACATCGGCGCGCTCCTCCAGTGGCGGGACCTGCAGAGCTCCTACGATGCCTACTTCTCCGTCGTCGACCTGCACGCGCTCACCGTCGCCCAGGATCCGGCAGAGCTCCGGGAGAAGACGCGTCGCACCGCCGCGCAGTACATCGCGGCGGGCATCGAGCCGTCGCTGTCGACCCTGTACGTGCAGTCCCATGTGCGCGCACACGCCGAGCTCGCCTGGATCCTCAGCACGATCACGGGTTTCGGCGAGGCCGGCCGCATGACGCAGTTCAAGGACAAGTCGAGCCGGTACGGGGCCGATGCCACCAGCGTCGGCCTGTTCACCTACCCGGTGCTCATGGCCGCGGACATCCTGCTCTACCAGACCGACGTGGTGCCGGTGGGCGATGATCAGAAGCAGCACGTCGAGCTCACCCGCGACCTCGCCGAGCGCTTCAACTCCCGCTTCGGCGAGACCTTCACGGTGCCGATGCCGGTCATCCAGAAGGAGACCGCCCGCATCTACGACCTGCAGAACCCGACCGCCAAGATGTCCAAGTCGGCGGAGAGCGATGCGGGAGTGCTGTGGATGCTCGACGACCCGGCGAAGTCGGCGAAGAAGATCATGCGAGCGGTGACCGACAATGAGGGATCGGTGCGCTTCGACCGGGAGAACAAGCCCGGTGTGTCCAACCTGCTCACGATCTACGCGGCCCTCAGCGGTCGCCAGGTCGCCGCGATCGAGGACGAGTACGCGGGTCGCGGCTACGGCGACTTCAAGAAGGGCCTCGCCGAGGTCGTGGTGAGCGAGTTCGAGCCCGTGCGCGCCCGCGCCCTCGAACTGCTCGACGATCCTGCCGAACTCGACCGCATCCTGGCCGAGAACGCCGGACGCGCGGACGCCGTCGCCGACGCCACCCTGTCGAATGTGTACGACCGCGTGGGGCTCCTCCGACGCGTCTGAACCGCGCCCTAGGATGGGGGACGTGACTGATCCGCAGCTGCCTCCCCCGTCCGGCGTCGATCCTTCTGTACCGCCCACCACCGCGGTTCCGCCGGTACCGGAAGCGCCGTTCGGTACTGTGCCGCCGCCGGCAGCGCCCGTGTACCCGCCTGCGGCGCCGACGTATCCCGTCGCTCCGCCGTACGCGAGCACGCAGAACGCCCCCGCAGCCGCGTACCCGGCAGCCCCTCCCGGTGCCTACCAGGTCCCCGTCGGCGGCTACGCGGCACCGGCCGGTGCATACACGGCTCCCGACACCACGGTTCGGCCCTCCGGCCTGTTCGGGACGATCGCGCTCGTGCTGGCGCTCCTCGCCGCGGTCGTCACCCCCATCATCGCGGGTATCGCTGCGTTCGAGATCGGACGCGTGATCCCGCAGGGCGTCACGACGACGACCACCGAAGACCTCAGCGTGCTCTCTCCGGCGCGGGATCAGGTCCTCTGGGCCGAGCTGTCCTTCTGGATCGGCACGATCCTCGGCATCACCGCGATCGTGCTCGGCATCATCGCCATCGCGAAACGCCGGGGTCGCGGTGCCGGCATCGCGGCACTCGTCGTGTCCGTGCTGGGCGCGGTCATCTTCTTCGTCGTCCTGGTCGCCGCTCTCGCGGCGGGAAGCGCCGCCGGCTTCGCCACTTACACGTCCTGACGACGCGCTCGGTGCAGCGCGAGCATCGCCGCGGTGTCAGCGCGGTGCGTGGTGCTTCTGCTGCGCGGCGAGAAGCCCTTCGGCGACGAGAAGCTCGACCGCATCGGCGGCGTCGTCGATGAGGATCGGCAGGTTCGGCCGCTCTTCCTTCCCGAAGGGTGACAGCACCCAGTCGGCGGGGTCCTGGCGTCCGACCGGACGACCGATGCCCACGCGTACGCGCGGGAAGTCCGCGGTGCCCAGCGCTCGCGCGACGTCGCGGACGCCGTTGTGGCCGCCGTGCCCGCCTCCGATCTTGAGCTTGACCGTGTCGAAGGGGATGTCGAGCTCGTCGTGCACGACGACGACCTGCTCGGCGGGCACCGAGTAGAACCGGGCCAACGCGGCGACCGGGGTGCCCGAGACGTTCATGAACGTGTTGGGCTTGGCGAGCACGAGCTTGTCGGCTCCTGGGCGCAGCCATGTCTCGACGACGCGCGCGCCGCCCTTGTGCTCACGGAACGCCTCGCCGCGACGGGACGCGATCTCGTCGACGACCATCTGCCCGATGTTGTGCCGGGTGGCCTCGTATCGCGGCCCGGGATTGCCGAGTCCCACCACCAGCCAGGTCGATGCCATCTCGCTGTCCTCTCACTCGCCCGAGAGCGGCCCCGGGTCAGGATACGACAGAGGGGACGCGATCGGATCGCGTCCCCTCTGTGATCGATCAGTTCTGTGATCGGTCAGTCGGAGATCACTCCGCAGCAGCCTCTTCGGTCGCCTCGGCGGCCTCGGACTCGGCCGCAGCGTCGTCCTCGGACGGCGCGGACGGAACGGAGATCGCGACGACGAGGACCTCGGGGTCGGAGAGCAGCGAGGAACCCTTGGGGAGGACGACCTCGGCGGCGGTGATGTGCGCGCCCTCTTCGAGACCCTCGACCGAGACCTCGATGTTCTGCGGGATGTGCGTGGCCTCGGCCTCGATCGACAGCGTGGTCGCGTCGAGGTTCACGATGGTGCCCGAGGCGGACTCGCCGGTGACGACGATCGGCACGTCGATGGCGACCTTCTCGCCCTTCTTCACGACGAGCAGGTCGATGTGCTCGATGATCTGGTGCAC
>JAQZBG010000095.1 GCA_029239165.1 Microbacterium sp.
ATAGACGAGCAGCGTCACGATCACCATGACCCCGCCGATCACGAGCCAGGTCGCCGACTTCCGGGGCGAGCGCTCGGAGACGAAGAGATCCGGGCGCGTGGCGAACCAGGGGTTGAGACTGCGCGACCGGGACCGGAGGGGCGTGAAGCTCATGAGAAGACGCTACTGGAGCGGGAAGGGCAGACGGGAACCTCAGCCGATCGTCCGGAAGAAGTCGCGGCGTGCCGGGGTCACATCGGCGCCCTCCCGCGAGGGATGCACGCGATTCGTCAACAGCACGCCCCAGCCTCCGGAGTCGAGATCGACCGCGAAGGCAGTACCGGTGAATCCCGAGTGGCCGACCGCACTTCCCTCACCCATCCACGCCGAGTCGCGCACCCGCAGCCCGACTCCCTGGCCGAAGCCTGCCGCGGCGGTGACGACCGGTGTGACCATCAGCCGCACGCTCTCCGCGGAGAGGACCGGCCCTTGGGCGCCCTGGCCGCCGTCGCGGATCGTGCGGGCGAGCGCGGCGACGTCGTGCACGGTCCCGAAGAGCCCGGCGTGGCCCGCGGGGCGAGCGAGCGCGTGCGCCAATTCGTCGTGGACCTCGCCGCGCACGAGGCCGCGATGCGGCTGCACCTCGGTCGCCACCGCGCGGGTCGTCGAAGGGTCCCAGGTGAGTGTCGCCGCGCCCATGGCCGCAGCCGCGTCTGCCACGAGGCCACGCGCCGCCTTCGGCCGGAAGCCCCGCCGTGTGCGTCAGCAGGTGTCGGGGTGTGATGATCGCGGCGTCCGTGCTCGTGCCGATCGGGACCACGCGGGCGACTGGTTCATCGAGATCGAGCATTCCGGCATCCACCAGACGCAGCGCGGCCACGGTCGTGAAGATCTTCGTGACCGAGGCCAGGTCGAACAGGTGCTCTGCGCCGAGCGGCTCGTGGTCGTCGTCCGCGGGCGTGCCGAGCAGGATGAGCTCCTCGGCATCCCCGCCGCGCCTGCTTCGCAGCGAAGCCCACGCCGACCCCGGCGCCCCGTTCACCACGTGCGCCTCACTTGCTCATTCCGGAGGTGAGCCCGTTGATGATCTGCTTGGTCGCGAGCAGGAACAGCACGATCAGCGGGATCGTCGCGATCGTCAGCCCGGCGAACAGCTGCGGCCAGTCGGTCGAGTACTCGCCGAAGAAGCGGGTGAGGCCGACGGGCAGCGTGTAGGAGTCGCGGTCGCGCAGCAGGATCAGCGGGTAGAAGAAGTCGTTCCACACCGGCACGAAACGGAACACGATCACCGTCGCGAGGGCGGGTCGCACGAGCGGCAGCAGGATCTGGATGAACGTGCGGAACGGACCGGCCCCGTCGATGCGGGCCGCCTCCTCGAGCTCGATCGGCAGCGCCCGGAAGAACACCGTGAGCACGAACGTCGTGAACGGGATGCCGAGAGCGCCGTAGACGAGGATCAGGCTGAACACGTTGCTGGTCATCTTCAGCGAGTCGAGCAGGTAGAACAGCGGCAGGATCGCCAGGTGCACCGGCAGCATGAGTCCGGAGAGGAACACCGCCTCGATGCCGCGGAAGAACTTCGCCCTGGCCCGGGCGAACGCATACGCCGCGAGCACGGACACGACCGTCGTGACGATGACCGACCCGACCGTGACGATGATCGAGTTGAAGAAGTAGGTGTCGAAGGATGCCGTGATCCACGCGCTCTGGAAGCTCGTGAACGTCGGCGGCACCGGAAGGCCCAGCGGCTCGGTCGCGATCTGCTGCTGCGTGCGCAGCGAGTTGTTGAGCATGAGCAGCAGGGGGCCGATCGCGACGAGCGCGTAGCCCCACAGGAAGATGTTCGCGAACAGACGCCCGACGAACGGCGTGTCCGAGGTGCGGCTGGTGCGGCGGCGCGGCGCGGAGGGACGGCGGCCCGAGACGATCGCCTCGGTCGTCGGCTCGGTGCGGGTTTCGGTGGCGGTGCTCATCAGAACAGCTTTCGTTCGGCGCGACGCATCGTGGAGGTGATCACGACCGAGATCACCATGATGAAGATGAACAGGACGGTCGCGAGCGCGGAGGAGACGCCGATCGAGTTCGGGTTCCCCGACTCGAACGCGGTGCGGTAGAAGAGCAGCATCATCACGTCGGTGGATCCGGCCGGTGCGCCGTTCGAGCCCGCGAGCGCGAACGGGATCGCCATGGCCTCCATGCTGCCGATGAACGTGAGCACCGTGATGATGCCGATCGTGGGAGTGAGCATCGGCAGGGTGATGTACCGGAAGCGCTTGCCCGCGGTGGCCCCGTCGAGCGAGGCTGCTTCTTCGATCTCCTCGGGGATGCCGCCGAGAGCTGCGCCGTACAGCAGGATCGGGAAGCCGATCCACTGCCACGCGCTCACGAGCACGATCACCCAGATGGCGAGCTGCGGGTCGCCCAGCCACGGGAGCGCGAGGCTCTCGAGCCCCACGCCGCGGAGGATCGCATTGACGGGACCGAACAACGGCGAGAGCATGAGCGACCACAGGTAGCCGATGACCATCGGGCTCACGAGGTAGGGGAGCGCGAAGATGGTCTGGAAGAACCGCTTCGTGCGCTTGCGGCGGTGCAGCAGCGTCGCGATGCCGAGGCCGAGCGAGTTCTGGAAGACGAGTGCACCCGCGAAGAGCAGCAGGTTGTGCCCGAACGCGTTCCAGAGCTCCGAGGCGTACGGCTCTTTCGTGAGGAGGGTGATGTAGTTCGCGACGCCGGCGAAACCGCCCTGCTTCGTTCCCTGCCAGTCGAAGAACGAGTAGCTGAGCGCGGCGAGCATCGGGTAGAGGATGAGCACGGCGAACAGCACCGCGGCGGGGAGGACGAACAGCGCCGCGGTGGGGGTCGACAGCGCGATCCCCGCGCGTGAGCGCCGTGTCTTCTCCCGGCGGAGGGGGAGGGTCAGGGCCATGATGCCTCTTTCGCTGCGTGAGGGGCGCCGAGGCCGGCGCCCCTCACGGTCGGATCAGGATGCGGGGGTGAACCAGGTGGAGATCCCGGTCTGCAGGTCGGCGCCGAGCTGCTCGGGGGTCTTGTCGCCGAGGAACATCGCCTGGATGTCCGGGCCGAGCACAGCGGTGCCGGTCGGGTCGCCGTAGCGGAAGTCGACGAGCAGCAGGTACGGCGCCGGGTTGGCGGTGTACTGCTCGTTCATCTCCTGCATCAGCGGGTCGGAGTACTCCACGCCGGGCAGGGCGGAGAACTGGTCGACCTCGTCGGCGACGAGCTGGCCGAACTCCTTCGTGGTCATCCAGTTCAGCAGTTCGGTCGCGGCCTCCTGCTGGTCGCTCGACGCGTTGATGCCGAAGCTGCCGTCGGCGTAGCCGGGGGTGACGGCGTGGTCGAGCGCGCTGCCCGGAGCCGGCGGCACCTCGTAGACGCCCCACTCGGTGTCGGGGGCCGAGTTCTGGAAGGTCGGCAGGTCGAACGAGCCGCCCGGCCACTGCGCGGCCTGGCCCGACGTGAACTGCAGCACGGCATCCGCGACGGCGATCGCGTTGACGTTCTTGTCGAGGTACTTCTGCATGTCCTTGACGATGCCGAGCGACGACACGTAGGCGGGGTCGGTGAAGTCCACGTCGCCGGCGAGCACCTTCTCCTCGAAGTCGGCGCCACCGTAGTTCGCCGATCCGACGATGTCGTGGAACATCGGCAGGACCCAGTCCTCACGGGCGCCGAGGGCCATCGGGGTGACGCCCTCGTCGAGCAGCTTCTCCTGGAGTTCGATGAACTCGTCCCAGTCCTTCGGCTCCTCCAGCTTCATCTCGTCGAACATCGTCTTGTTGTAGAACATCTGCATCGTCTGGTAGGCGAAGGGCACGCCGTAGGTCTTGCCGTCGTCCTTGCCCTGTGCCGCGCGGAGCACGGTGGGATCGAACTGGTCGAGCCCGTCCACGATGTCGTCGATCGGCACGATCTGCTCGGACTGGATCGCCGACTGGATGCCGCCGTAGGCGCGGAGCATGGCGATGTCGGGGCCGTCGCTGCCCTCGAGTCCGGTGGCGAGGATCTGGTTGTACTCGGTCGGCTGGTAGCCCTCGAACTCGATGGTCACGCCGGGGTGCGATTCCTCGTACTTGTCGAAGACGGCCTCCCACTTGGGCGAGGACGAAGCCTGCCACGACCAGATGCTCAGAGTGATGTCTTCGCCGCCGGCTTCTCCGCTGGAGGCCGAGGGTGCGCATCCGGCCACGGCCAGTCCCGTGACCAGGAGACCTGCGGTGAACGCGAGTCGGGTGGTGCGGTATCGCATGGTGTTCCTCTCGATTGTGAGAGCCGTCGGCGGGACCGGGGCATCTCTGCTGTGAAAACCTTCGCCCACTTTGGAGAATTTGTTACAGAAACTCAAGCCCTTTCCGAAAATTACTTCCATTCGTAACATGGCCGTGCCATCCTGGTGCCGTGTCCACCAGTGCGATGACCGCCATCCATCAGCGCCTCTCCGCGCTCACGCCCACGGAGCGCCGCATCGCGACGCATGTGCTGGCCGATCCGCAGAGCGTGGTCGAGAACTCGATCACCCATCTGGCGGCCGCCTGCGGCACATCGGTCGCCAGCATCGCCCGCTTCACCCAGAGCCTCGGGTTCTCCGGGTACCCGGATCTGCGTCTCGCTCTCGCGACAGAGCTCGACCGCAGCGCCTCGGACCGTGAGCGGTTCCAGGTGTCGGAGAGCGACGTCAGCCGGCACGACGACGCGCTCACCACCGTGCGCAAGATCGCGTTCGCCGAGGCGTCGGCCATCGAGCGCACCGCGCGGCAGATCGACATCGACGAGCTCGAGCGCTGCGTCGAGGCGGTGCGCGCGGCCCGCCGCATCGACATCTACGGTGCGGCATCCAGCGGCCTCGCCGCGCAGGATCTGGAGCAGAAGCTGCACCGTGCGGGACTCGTCGCCCAGGCGCGGACCGATCTGCACCTTGCGCTCACCGGTGCCGCACTCCTCGACGAACGTGACGTCGCGATCGCGATCTCGCACTCCGGTCGCACTCTCGAGATCGTCCAATCGGCCGAGGTCGCCGCCCGCGCCGGGGCGACGACCATCGCCATCACCAACAATCCCCGGTCTCCGCTCGCGCGGGTGTGCTCGCTGGTCCTCGTCACCGCGGTCTCGGAGTCGACGTTCCGATCCGGTGCGATGGCGAGCCGGATCGCCCAGCTCGCGGTGCTCGACTTCCTGTTCACCCGTATCGCGCAGGCCGACTACGACACCATCGCCGACAACCTGCAGCGCACCTACAACGCCGTCACCGACCACAGAATCGACTGATCCCATGCTTCTCGGCATCGACCGCCTGATCCGCCGCGACATCCGTCCCGACCTGCTGGCGCGCCTGCAAGGCGGTCGCGTCGGTATGGTCACGAACGACCTCGCGCTCACCTCCGATCTCCGCCGCGGGCGGCAGCCGCTGGCCGAGAACGGCTGGCGGTTCGCACGGCTCTTCGGTCCCGAGCACGGACTCAGCGGGCGTGCGAGAGAGGGCGAGCTCGTCGAGGATCTCGTCGATCCGGTCACGGGCGTCGAGGTGCGCAGCCTGTACGGCGACGCCGTGCGCCCCGCCGCGTCCGACCTCGCCGATCTCGACGTGATGCTGATCGACCTGCCCGATGTCGGTGCCCGCTTCTACACGTACATCTGGACGATGAGCCATGTGCTCGAGGCCTGCGCGGATGCGGGTGTCGCGGTGGTGGTGCTCGATCGTCCGAACCCGATCGGGGGCCGACTCGACCGCGCGGAGGGCCCGATGCTCGACGAACGGGCGCAGTCCCTGGTGGGGCGCTGGAGCATGCCGATCCGGCACGGACTCACGATCGGCGAGCTGGCCCGGCACTGGGTGCGCACGCGCGGGATCGATGTCGAGCTGGAGGTCGTCACGGTCGAGGGGTGGTCTCGAGATGCGCCTCGCCGCGTGGAGGAGGGCACGTGGATGCCGCCGTCCCCGAACCTCCCCAGCCCCACGGCGGCACTGCTGTACCCCGGCACCTGCCTGGCGGAGGGCGTGAACGTCTCGGAGGGGCGGAGCACCGCGGTGCCGTTCCGCGTGATCGCGGCGCCCTTCATCGACGGGGAGCGCTACGCCGCAGCCATCATGGCGGCCGAGCTCCCCGGCATCGCCGCGGTTCCCTACGGCTTCACGCCGTTGGTGCGCGATCACGCCGGTGACGCGTGCGAGGGAGTGATCCTGCACGTCACGGATGCCGAGGCGCTGCGTCCCGTGCACACGGGTGTGCGCCTGCTGTCGCTGATCGAGGAGATCCACCCCGGCGTGCTCGAGGAGCGCTCCCTCGTCCCCATGCCCGGGGAGTCCGACTGGACCCCGCTCGAGAAGCTCTTCGGTGTGGAGGGGGCGTTCGCGCAGATCGTCGGCGGCGAATGGGACGATCCCGCACGCCTCGCCGTTCCCGGGTGGCGGGATGCCGTCGCCGAGGACCTGCTCTACGTGTGAGGACCCGGCGTCCCCCTCGCGACGAAGCGGGGTTCAGTCGCCGCCCACGAGGCCTTCGATCTCCGCGATGAGCGGGTTGCCGTCGGCCGGGTCGGTGATGATCGTGGTGACGGCCTCGAGCGCCAGGACGGGGTAGCGCGCCACGGCGCCGATCTTCTCCTCGCTCGCGAGCGCGACGGTCTCGGTGCAGCGCGAGGCGAGCGCGCGCTTCGTGACGGCGTCGTCGAGTTCGCCCGTGGTGAGGCCGCGTTCGGGGTCGATGCCGGTCGCGCCGAGGAAGAACGTGTCGGCGGCGAGGTGCTGGATCGCCTCCATAGCCAGTCCGCCGCCTGTCACGAGTGAGTGGCGGGAGAGCTCGCCGCCGATCATGATCACCCGGGCGTCCGAGTGCTCGACGACGGCGAGGGCGATGGCGGGGCTCGGCGTGATGACGGTGAGCCCCGCGCCGGAGGGCAGCATCCGGGCCATCGCGAGCGTGGTCGTGCCGGCGTCGAGGACGATCGTCGACCCGGCGCGGATGCGGGCGACGGCCGCGCGGGCGACGCGTTCCTTGCTCTCGGTCGCCAGGTCGGTGCGTTCGCGGACAGGCGGCTCCGGTGCGGGGAGCGGGAGCGCTCCGCCGTAGACGCGGAGGAGCTTCCCCTCGTCGGCGAGCTCCCGGAGATCGCGGCGGATCGCGTCTTCGGACACGTCGAGTTCGTCGGCGACGGCCTTCGCCACCACACGCCCCTCGCGGTCGAGAAGGGCGAGGAGGTGGTCTTTGCGTTGTGCGGCCAGCATATGTTTCCTCACGAAGTTGCACGTTCTTGCATGATTCAGACTACAGTCATCTCCATGACGAAACCACTCCTGATCCTGATCGCCGGCCCGTACCGCTCCGGAACGAACGGCGACCCCGACCTGATCGCCCAGAACCTGGCCCGTCTCGAAGAGGCATCCGGCCCGATCTTCCGACTCGGCCACGTCCCGATGATCGGGGAATGGGTGGCGCTCCCGATCCTGCGCACCCTCGATTCCGCCGAAGCCGGAGACGGCGACGTGATGTACGAGACGGCGCACCGGCTGCTGCAGCACTGCGACGCCGTGCTGCGGCTACCCGGCGAGTCGTCGGGGGCGGACAAGGACGTCGAGATCGCGCAGGAGCGCGGGTTGCCCGTCTACCGGACGCTCGCGGAGATCCCGGCCGCCTGACTCCGTAGGCTGGAGGCATGACCAAGAACATCTGGACCATCATCGGCGTCGTCCTCGCCGTCGTGATCGCGTGGTGGATCGTGAGCGCGCTGTTCTCGGTGCTCGCGTTCATCTTCAAGCTCGCGATCGTCGCGGTCGTCGCCGTGCTGGTGTTCCTCGTGATCCGGGGCGTCTTCAGCCGCAGCGACGACTGACCGCCCCGATCGCCGGTCGCGTCCTCGGGGGAGGTCTCAGCGGAGGACGCGGTAGCGGAGGTGGGTCTCGCTCGCGAAGGCCGACGTCTCGAGGCGTTCCAGCTCGATGCGCTGCCCGAGCCCGGCGAACAGCGAGATGCCGTCGCCCAGCAGGACCGGCGCGACGTCGAGGTGGAGCTCGTCGACGAGTCCGAGCTGCAGGCACTGCCGCGAGATGCTTCCTCCGAGCAGGCTGACCCACTTGTCGCCTGCCGCCTGCATGGCTGACTCGACCGCCTGCGCGATGTCGTCGACCACGAAGGTGTACGTGATGCCGTCACGTTCGATCGGCTCATGATCGCTGTGGGTCATGAGGTACACCGGCACTTTCAGCATGCCGCCGTAGGGGATCTCTCCGTCGTCGATGGTCTGCGTCCTGTTCGCCCCGCCGACGATGGCGCCGATGTTCTTCATCACGTTCTCGACGACGACATCGTCTTCGGGAGCGGAGGGGCGGCCGAACATCCAGTCGACCCCGCCGTCCGCATCCGCCAGGAACCCGTCGAGGGTGACTGTCGCGTGGACGATCACTCGAGCCATGGTCTGCTCCTTCCGTGGAGGTGAGTCAGGCGACTTCCCTACGGAGGGTACCGAGTCGGCCAGTCCGGTGTCAGCGATCCCGCGATCGGAGTACTGCTCTCAGACGCTCGGCGCGAATGCCCCGACGCGGTACTTCGCAGCGCGATGGGTGTCCTGCACGCGGTCGCCCTTGCCCTGCAGCTTGTTGCGCAACGTGCCCGGCGTGTACTCGGTCGGGTAGACGCCGCGCTCGCGCAGCACCGGGATCACGTGCTCGATCACGTCCTGCCAGGTGCCGGGGGTGACCGCGTAGGCGAGGTTGAAGCCGTCGATGTCGGTCTCCTCCACCCAGGACTGCAGCTCGTCGGCGATCTCGACTCCCGAGCCGACGACCGTGGGGCCGAGGCCGCCGATCGCGTTGTGGCGTCCGAAGTCGCCGACGGTCCACTCGCGACCGAGGTCGGCCTCTTCCTTCAGGTGCTGCAGCACCGACTGGATCGCGTTCGACTCGACGTTCCCGACCGGCTCGTCCTCGGCGTACTGCGAGAGGTCGACCCCCATCCAGCCCGACATGAAGGTGAGCGCGCCCTCGGGGCTCGCGTAGGAGAGGTACTCGGCGTGCTTCGCGGTCGCCTCCTCGCTCGTCGCGGCGGTGATCACCGTGAGCAGTGTGTAGATGCGGGCGTCGTACCGGTCGCGTCCGGCAGCTTCCAGGGCGTCGCGGATGCGCTTCACGGTGCCGGCGAGCACCTCCTTCGAGGGGGCGGCGACGAAGATGGCCTCAGCGTTCTCGGCCGCGAACTTCACTCCGCGCGGGCTCGCGCCGGCCTGGTAGATCACCGGTGTGCGCTGCGGCGACGGCTCGGAGATGTGGATGCCGGGAACGCTGAAGTGCTTCCCCTCATGCCCGATCGGGTGCACCTTCGACGGATCGGTGAAGATGCCGCGCTCGCGGTCCTCGACCACGGCGTCGTCTTCCCACGAGCCCTCCCAGAGCTTGTAGAGCACCTCGACGTACTCGTCCGCATGGTCGTAGCGGTCGTCGTGGGCGAGCTGATCCTCCTGGCCCATGTTGCGGGCGGCGCTGGGCAGGTAGCCGGTCACGACGTTCCAGCCGATCCGGCCCTGGGTGAGGTGGTCGAGCGTGCTCAGCCGGCGCGCGAACGGGTAGGGGTGCTCGAACGCGGTGCCCGCGGTGATGCCGAACCCGAGGTTCTCGGTCACAGCGGCC
>JAQZBG010000096.1 GCA_029239165.1 Microbacterium sp.
CCGAACGTCCAGCCGGAGAAGACCCCGATGCCGACGCCGAACAGCAACGCGAGGCTGATGTAGAAGATCGACCAGCGCGCCGACTCCGCGATCGTCGGCTCATGGGGCGTGCGCACGTGCGCGAAGAACTCGTAGACGAAGAAGGCGATCGTGACCGCGATCGTGATGATCCAGATCAGGGGGGTGATATCCAAACGGGTACTCCAGACTCGGGGCGCGAAAGCGCCGCCAAAGTCTTCTCCATTCCTGAGCAGGAACCGGTGGCCCGGGATGCGACGTGCATCCGTAATGACGACCCGACCGTATCGGAGTACTCCCCTTGGGGTCTCCAGGCTAGAAGACGACCCTTTGCGCTTCCTGTGGGTTCGCCCGGAGCCGCCCACCACCGCCCGGGTGGGCTGCTCCGCGGGCGCGCCGGTGCAGCGCGCCCGCGGAGGCTGCCGTCAGTTCAGGGTGAATGTGACCGTCGTCGTGTTGCCCGCGACGTCCTGGACGACCATCGTGTTCTGTCCGCTGACGGCACCGAAGACGCCGGGCTTCAGGAAGTTCACGTCGGACCACGTGTTGTCGACGAGGTCCTTCACCACGCCGTTGATGGCGACGGACGACACCTTGCCCGCATCGAAGAGCTTGTAGCTCACGAGGTCGTAGACGCCGTCGGCACCCTTCGTGAACGAGGCGCCTTCCTTGATCGTCGCGGTCGGCGCTTTCGTATCGCCGGGCGCAGCCGCCTGGCCGAGCGCGACACGGTCGACCACCCAGAACGCACTGTTGGTGCCGGTGTAGTGGAACCGGAACTGCGCGGTGCGCGCGCCGGTCGGAACGTCGAACGCGACCTGCTCGTTCGCGTTCGTGTTCGCGGTGTATGCCTTCAGCGACTGCGGCTGGCCACCGTCGAAGCTCACGAGCACCTCCGCCGACTGCGGGCCGTCGATGAAGTAGTTGGTCGCGTACGACAGCGTCGCCGTCTTCGCCCCGGTGAGCGAGAACGCCGGGCTCACCAGCGTCGAGTCGAACGCGCCGGCGGAGTGCGCCTTGTCGTCCCACTCGTCGGAGTCGGCCACGGCGAAGACGTCGCGCGCGCGCACCGAAGTCTCCCGGCGCTGCCCGAGTTCGACATTGGTCCAGAAGTCATCGGTCGCGAAAGACCAGCCGGACCACTCCTTCACGCCACCGGACGGCATGCGCGAGTTGTCGATGCTCCAGCCCTCGGGCGCCGCGTGCGTCCAGCCGAGCACGTCGGCCCCCGGACGCGTCTCGTCGGCACGCGTCTGCAGCGAAGGCCGCAGCGAGTCGAAGGCATCGGGCGCGAGCGCGGGCACCGCCGTGCCGTCGAGCTTCCACGCCGGATCCGCGGCGATGCCGACGGCGGAGAGCACGGTGGGCGCGATATCGGTGAGCTTCACATCGTGGCGCACACCGGGCGCGATCCCCGGGCCTGCTGCGACGACGAACACTTCACGCTCGGCGGGGGTGCTGCCGCCGTGTCCGCCGGTCGGAGTGTGCCCATGGTCGGCCGTGACCACGACCATCCACTCCTCGTCGGCGGGCCGGGCCTCGACCGCGGCGAGGATCTGGCCGAGCTCTCCGTCGGCCTTCGCCAGCGCTCGGCCGTATGCCGCGGCATTCGTCCCGCCGCTGTGCCCGGCGCCGTCGACCTCGTCGAGGTGCACGAAGACGTCATCCGCCCCCGCAGCGATGGTCTCGACGGCTTTCGTCGTCGTGCCCGCATCGTTGCCGCCCTGGACGCGCGAGTCCACGGCCGCACCGAAGACGGTGGTCGCGATCGGGGACCAGGTCGCGACCACAGCCGTGGATCGCGCCGGCTGGGAGGCCTCGATGCGGGTCAGGTAGTCGGGGTAGAGGTCGTAGCGCGGAGAGGTGAAGTTGTTGTCGACGACGTTGTGCTTGTCGGGCCAGACGCCCGTCGCGATGGTCGACCACCCCGGCCCGGAGATGGTGCCGGCCATCGGCGTTCCGTACAGGTTGCTCGACGAGACCATTCCGCGCGCCATGAGGGCGTCGAGATTCGGCATGTCCGCATCGTCGAGGAAGTCGAACGATGCGCCATCGATGCCGACGACAAGCGTCTTGACCGGCGTGGAGTCGGCGGTGGCCACGGGCGCGACCGCGAGGGAGGACACGAGACAGGCGGCCGCAGTTGTCATGACAACTGCGGGCGTGCGGAACGAGGACATTCTGATCTCCGAAACTGTGAGGTTCACGGGCACGGCGAGGTCCATGCCCGAGGCCCAGTCTCGGACGTCGAACGCGCGCGATCGACGTCTCGGAGGAAGGTGTCAATACAAGTTGGCACACCGTTCACCGAGGTGCCCCGACGGAGGTACCGACCTTCGTGAACGCCCGGAGGCGCAGTCCGCCCCGCGGACCCTCAGTCCTCGTCGACGACGTCGACGCCCGCGGCCTCGGCGCGATCGATCGTCGCCGGAAGCACCTCGTCGAAGAGGGTCACGAGCACTGCTCGCGTCTTGATCGCGTCGCGCGCGTTGATCGCTTCGCGGATGGCGATGGTGAAGGCTTGGACTTTGTCCCACTCGAAGGATTCCCTCGAGTGCTGGCCGAAGCGGCGGATCTGCGGGCCGAGTCGTTCGATGATGACCGCACGCGCCGCGTTGCCCTCGATACGGGCGAAGCCGGTGGCGATGGAGCGCAGAGCGTCGCCGAAGCCGGAGACATCGCGCGACTTCACGGACGTCGCCATCGAGTCGGCGAGATCTGTGAGGTAGGCGACGTCGTCGTCCTGGATCACCGGCATGACGTGGCGCACGGAGCCGATCCAGATGTCGCCGAAGAGGTCGACGGCATTGCGAACCCGGTCGAGGTCGATCGGCGCGACGCGCGTGTAGCGGTTGCGCTGCATCTCGACCAGGCCGTGATCGGCCAACCGGTCCAGGGCATGACGGATCGGCGTCTTCGACGTGCCGAGTCGTTCGGCGAGCTCGTAGTCCCGCAGACGCTCGCCCGGACGCAACTCGCCGCTGATGATCGCTTCCTGCAGCCGGGCATACGCCTCGTCGCTCATGGATCTGCGCTCGAGGGGTCCACCTGAGAGTGCCAATTTTCCTCCACTCGAACCGAAAGCGACGTAGAGCCTGAAGTTCTACCTACCCTGCAATGTATCGCATCCCGAGCGATGGACCGGACAAAATCGCGGTGAAGATGCAGCCACCGGACGACCGACCCGAACGTCAGTGCGCCTGGCTCCCGAGTTCGATGACCATCACGCCGACCGCGATGAGGACGATCCCGACGAGCATCCGCCAGGTCAGGCGCTCCTTGAAGATGATCCGGGCGCAGATGGCGGTGAGCGCCACTCCCGAGGCCGCCCAGATGCCGTAGGCGATACCGACCGGCATCCCTTGTGCGAGCGCGATCGTCAGGAACGTGAAAGCCGTGATGTAGAACACGGCCACGGGTGCGATCCACCGCTTCTTCTTCAACCCTTCCGAGGCCCGGAGCGACATGGTCGCCGCGACCTCGGTGACGATGGCGCCGGCGAGCAGCAGCCACGTCATGACGACACCCCTTTCTCTGCCGACCGGGGATGGCCGGTCTCGACGAGCACGACTCCGGCGATCACGATCGCGATCCCTAACCCGATCAGGAACGTGAAGGGTTCGCCGAACAGGACGGACGCGGCCACGGCCGTCAGAGCGACTCCAGCGGCGGCCCAGATGCCGTAGACCACACCGATCGAGGCCCCCATGCGCATGAGCATGGCCAGCGCGGCGAAGGCTCCCGCGTATCCGACGACGGTGAGGATCGCCCACCATGCGTTGTCGATCGCCGCGCGCAATGCGAGCGTCGCGGTGACCTCCAGTGCGATCGCTCCCCCGAGGACGATCCATTTCCTCATTCCTTGCTCCCGTCGATGTGGCTGGCGAGAGCCGTCAGCAGTGCGGCGCGCTGATCGGGACCGATGGTGAGGACGCCGGTAGCTTCCGCGACCCACAGTCCGTTCGCGGCCAGCCACACGAGCAGCAGCGGCGTCGTATCGATGCCGTCGCCGAACCCGAACCAGGTGCGGAGGTACTCCAGCCACGGACGCGAGAGCTCCGGCCGGCGAACGGCCTCCGCGAACACCACGAACTCGCCGTGCGACACTCCGCCTTCGCCGGCGAAGAGCACGAAGGCGCGAACTCGCTCCGAGAGCGTCGACTCCTCCAGGGGCTTACCGACCACCTCCTGGAGTTCTCCCTGCCATCTCGTGATGACGTGCTCGATGAGCGCGATCATCATCGCGTCCCTCGTAGGGAAGTGGTACATCAGGCCGGCCTTCGTCAGCGCGGCCTCCGTCGCCACCGACTGATAGGTGATGTCCGCACCGCCGACCGCATCGACCACTCGCAGCGCGGCATCGAGAATCTCAGATCGTGAACTTGATCGCATGCGATAACTATACCGTACGTACGGTATAGTTTGCGGGGTGTCGGCCAGGACCGAATGGTCAGTGCGCGTCGCCGCCGGTGCTCGTTCCGCGCATCCGCCCCGTCTGATGCGCCCAGATGGCGATCTCGACGCGATTGCGGGCGCCGAGCTTGGCCATGAGGCTCGCGACGTGCGTCTTGACCGTGCTGATGCTGATGTACAGCTCGCCGGCGATCTCGCCGTTGCCCAGGCCGCCGGCGACGTGGGCGAGCACCTGTTCCTCGCGATCAGTGAGGGGCTCGACGGGCTGCGGCGGTGGACCGGCAGGCCGGGCTCCGGCGAAGGTCTCGAGCAGACGCACCGTGACATTGGGGGCGATCAACGCTTCCCCGGTCGCGGCGGCGCGGATCGCCTGCGCGAGCAGCTCCGGTCCGGCGTCCTTGAGGAGGAAGCCCCGGGCTCCCGCCCTGAGCGCCGCGAAGACATACTCGTCGAGGTCGAAGGTCGTGATGACGACGACCGCCATCGGGTCGTCCACCCCCGGCCCCGCGAGCATCCGGGTCGCCTCGATGCCGTCGAGGCCGGGCATTCGGATGTCGAACAGGCAGACGTCGGGTCGCAGGCTGCGGGCGAGAGCGACCGCATGGTTGCCGTCGACGGCCTGCCCGACCACCTCGATGCCCGGCTGCGCATCGACGATCATGCTCAGGCCCGTGCGCACGAGTTCCTGATCGTCGGCGATGAGCACGCGGATGGTCACGGAGCCCATCCCACACGAGGAAGCACGGCGATGACAACCCAGCCGCCGCCGGCCACCGGACCGGCCTCGCAGCTGCCGCCGAGCAGCGAGGCGCGTTCCTTCATGCCGATGATGCCGAACCCGGGCATCGGTGATGCCGCGACGTCGCCGTCGTTCGTCACACTCACCCGCACTCCCTCTTCATCCGCCGCCACCACCACGTCGACACGACCGACCTGCCGCGCGTGACGGAGGGCGTTGGTCACCGACTCCTGCGCGAGACGGAAGACCGCTGCGGCCACCGGCGGGGGAACGCTGCCGTCGTCACCCGTGACCGCCACGGCGACGGTCGCACCGCCCGGCCGCGTTCCGGCGAGCTGCTCGATGTCGCGAAGTCGCGGGTTGGGCGCGAGCTCTGCCGTATCCCCCTGCCGCAGAACTCTCACCATCGACCGCATCTCGCTCAACGTCCGGGCCGCCTCCGCTTCGATCACACCGAGCGCATCCTGCGCCGCGCGGGGGTCTACCGAGGCCACCGCGAGTCCCGCCTGAGCGCGGATCGCGATGGCGGAGACGTGGTGGGCGACCGTGTCGTGCAGGTCGCGCGCGAGGTGCTCGCGTTCCCTCATCCGGATGCGCTCGAGGGTGCGCTGCCGGGATCCCGCGCGATAGCGGAACGCGATGCCGAGGAGCACCACGGTGAGAAGCAGCGCGAACCCGCCGATCAGGTCGTCCAGGCCTCCCCCGCGAACGACCGTGAGGCCGAGACTCGCGACGAGGAGGGCCGACCCGATCACGAGGTCGCGACCTGCACCCCAGCGGAACACGGCGTAGACGAGCACCATGACGAAAAGGCTCGAATAGAGGGTCGATTCGGGCAGGAGGAGCCCGAGCGGCACCATGGCGACGACGAGCATCAGCAGCGGTCTCGTGCGGCGCCACAGCACCGTCGGCAGCACGGCGAGCAACACGATCAGCGCGAGCAGCGGCTGCGGCAGGTCGGTCCGGAAGATGCTCTCGACCACTGCCAACACGGCGACGAGGGCGAGGAGGCCCCAGTCCCGCCACACCCGGCGCGGCGGAGGCGGCACGGCGCTCGGCGCCCTCCACGCGGAACGCCAGAGCCCGGTCACCCCGTCAGGATACAAGCGCAGCACGGCCAGAGGCACGGCGCATCCGCCGGCCCGACCGTCTCCGGATCAGCAGCTCCGCCACGGCACTGTTGATCACGAAGGCCGCCGCGACGAGCCAGGCCTCGCCGAACGCGTCGACCTCGCCGAGCGGGATCGTCCAGAGCGCGAAGACGAGCGCCTGCGTTCCGCCGGAGACGGCGATCGCGTAGGCCCGGGTCATCCACGCACCGTGCGCGCTGAAGTCGCGGCGGCGGAGTGCGATCACCCCGCGCGTGAGGAACGTCATCATCGCCACGGCGAAGACGAGACGGATCATCGCCAGCGCGAACTCCTCCGGGCGTCCCCCGAAGAAGACCGCGAGCCAGATGGCGGACAGTGCGGCGAAGAACGCTGCGGGGATCAGCACCCGCCCGGCGGCACGGTGCCACGCCCGCCGCTGCCGCAATGCCGGCGAGAACTGGAAGGCTCCCAGCACACAGAACACGGTCATCGTCACGATGTGCGCGACCAACGCCGCTGCGGAGGGCAGCGCCAGTGTTCCGGCCGGCTCGGCGCTCACCTCCGTCAGACGGAACACCCCACCCATCACCGGGAGCGCGCTGAGCAGCAAGAGGCCGGTGATCGCCGGCCATCCGCTCCGTGGCCGCCCACGCCGTTCCTTCTGTCCGGCAGCGGGGGTGGTCTTCATCTCTGAGGGCATGTCTCGATGGTGGCGCGAGCGAGCACGGGCGGCATCGGCCGTCGGCATGGACTCGAAGCCGTACTTTCGGCCGATCGGTTCCCGACCCGCCGGACGATGACGCGCATCGCCGAGAGCGCGAGCATCGAATCATGACAAGCGACACGACCATGACCGCGGCCGTCTACCGCCGCTTCGGCGCCCCGGAGGAGGTCCATCTCGAGCAACGAGCCGTCCCCACGCCGAGAGCCGGGGAGGTTCTCATCCGGGTGCACGCGAGCACGGTGAGCGTCGCCGATCACCGGGCGCGCGCTCGCGACGTCCCCGCGGGCCTCGGGCTGCTCGCCTCCGCCGGGATCGGCCTCTTCCGGCCCCGTCGCCCCATCCTGGGCATGGACGCCGCCGGCGTCGTCGCGGCGGTCGGCTCCGGTGTCACCGACTTCTCCGAGGGCGACCGGGTCATCGCGGCGATGGGCGGGGCATTCGGCGGTCACGCCGAGTACGTGTGCGTGTCCGCCGACGGTGCGATCACGCGCGCTCCCGCCTCCATGACCTTCGACGAGGCGGTGACGCTGGTGTTCGGCGGCATCACCGTGCAGGGCTTCTTCTCGCAGGTCTCGATCGGGCCGGGGACCTCGGTGCTCGTCAACGGAGCATCCGGTGCGGTCGGCACCGCCGCGATCCAGCTCGCGAAGCAGCTCGGGGCCGTGGTCACCGCAGTCACCAGCGGTCGCAACGCGTCACTCGTCAGCTCCCTCGGCGCCGACCGGGTCATCGACTACACCCGCCAGGACTTCGCCGCCGGAAGCGACACTTACGACGTGATCGTCGACGCCGTCGGCAACGCCCGCTTCGACCGGGTCGAGGGATCGATCACCCCCGGAGGAGCACTCCTGCTGGTCGTCGGCGATCTGCGTTCGATGCTGCGCAGCCGCGGGCAGAGCCGCCGTTCGGGAAAGCTCGTCACGTGGCATGTCGGTACGCCGGGCGCGGAGGCGCTCGCGCAACTCGTCGGACTTGCGGACGCGGGGAGCTACCAGGCGGTCATCGACCGCTCGTTCCCCCTCGCCGACATCGTCGAAGCGCACCGCTACGTCGACACCGGACGCAAGCGGGGCAACGTCGTGCTCCGCGTCGCCGAACCGGGATCAGACGCCACCCCTCTCTGAATGCGGGCGGGTCGTCGATCGCGTTCTCCGTCCCCGTTCAGTCCGCTGCCGGCGGCGGCACGAAGAGTGCGGTGAGTCCGGCGATGGTCGTGTCCACGACGAGGCGATAGTAGTCCCCGCGCATCTGCGCGGCAGCCTCGCCCCCCTCTGCGAAAGGGCGGATGAACTGCTCGCCCATCGCCCGTGCTCCCGCGGAGGCAGGCATGTCGCGGAACTCCGCCATCATCGTCGCGTGGTCTCGGGGGCCGTCGCCCTCATGCTGCAGCCGGTCATCGCTGATCGAGACGGTGAGCATGGCGTTGTTGAGCAGGATCGCGTAGGCGACATCGGCGCGTTCGCCGAAGCCGTCACGGTGCAGGACCGAGAGTCCGGCTTCCACGATCGGCAACGCGGCGGGAAGCGTCGGCCCATGCATGAGCATCCACTTCGCTGTGCCTGGCAACTCTCCGGCGCGAAGGCCGGCAGAGTGCAGCAACTCCCGAAACCACTCCTGCCACGAGAGGTCGGGCGCAGGAATCGCGATGCGCTCGAGCATCCGTTCCACCACGGCTCGGCACAGCAGCTCCTTTCCGCCGACGTGGTGATAGATCACCGAGGGAGCCACGTCGAGCCGGCCCGCCAGATCGCGGATGGACCAGCTCATCAGGTGGGATTCGCGGGTGAGCTGCTCCGCGGCGTCGATCACCCGAGCCGGCGTCAACCCGACATGGAACGGGGTGTCTGGGGTCATCTCGCTTCGGCTCCTCAGGCAGAAAAGTGATCGCGCTCGGCGCTCAGGCAAGCATGTCACGGCGCTCGATCTCGACATTAGAACACTGTTCACATTAGTGTGTGAACA
>JAQZBG010000097.1 GCA_029239165.1 Microbacterium sp.
CCAGGCAGGCGCGGGAGCGAGCCAGCTGTCGGGCGGTCTCACCCAGCTCGCCGACCAGGGCATCGCCGCATCCGCGACCGGTGCGCGCGGCCTCGCGACCGGTGCTACCCAGCTGTCCGACGGCGCGACCGCACTCGCCGAGGGCACGACCGAACTGGCGACGGGGATCGATACCCTGGCGACCGGGAGCGGTGACCTCGCAGGCGGGCTGCGCACTGCATCCGACTCCCTCCCCTCGTTCAGCGACAGCGAATCGAAGTCGCTCTCCTCGGTGATCGCCGACCCGGTGTCGTCGAACTCCTCGATGGACACGATCTTCGGACCGACCGCCATCCCGCTGCTCGCCGCTGTCGTGCTGTGGTTCGGCGGTCTCGCGACCTTCATCGTGATGCGCGCCCACACCGCACGCACCCTCACGTCGCGACGCTCGTCCGCCGCGCTGGCGCTGCGCTCGTTCGCACCCGCCGCCCTGATCGGCGCGGGGCAGGGGCTGCTGGTGTCGCTGATCGTCCAGGTCGTGGCGAGTTACGACGCCGCCACCTGGTGGGCGTTCGCCGGAACCGCCGTGCTCGCCGGCGTCGCGTTCGCTGCCGTGAACCAGGCACTCGTGGCCCTGTTCGGAGGGGTCGGGCGCTGGATCTCCGCCCTCGTCGGAGTCCTCGCCGTCGCGACCGGACTCATCTCGACCGTGCCGGACTGGCTCGCCGGTATCGGCGCCGCCCTGCCGACGGCCCCGGCCTTCGCCGGGCTGATCGCCGGTAGCGGTTCGGCGGTCGCGGCCCTGGTGGTCTGGGGTGTGCTGTCCCTGGTCGCGACCACGCTCGCGGTGACGCTGCGGCGGACGACCTCGGCCCAGGCGGTTCTCGCGACAGCCTGACGGCCTGCCTGCCGAAACGGAGACCAACCGCCATCGGCCCGGCGCGTCGAGGTATGACGCGCCGGGCCGTTCCTGTGTCGGCCTCTGTTTCCGCACGCACCTCGCCGCGGCCTAGGCTCACGTCATGCGCCGACCGTTCATGGACACCCCCGAACAACTCGCCAGCCTGGAGGGTCAGCAGTATCTCGTGCTCCGGCCCACCGCGGGCGTCGGCAGGCTCTATCGGGAGGTCCAGGACGCCGCGCTCGCCCGAGTCGGCATCCCGGCACGGCGTCCGCACACCGGGCACGTCACGCTCCGAGGCTTCTACGAACCCGAGCGGCGCCAGGAGCTCGCCGAGGTGATCCGCGCCTGGGCGGAGAAACAGCCTCCGATCGAGGTCAGCGCCGAGGCCGTCGATGAGTTTCCCGCGCCCTGGCAGATCCTCATCCTGCGCCTCGCCCGCACCACCTCGCTCGTGTCGGCGTACTCGACTCTGACCGCTGCGCTGGATGCCACGGACTTCCGACGCCTCGGTGAGCTGCCGTTGGTCGACTGGACGTTCCACCTCTCGGTGCTCTACGGCAAGACGCTCGATGCGGCCGAGTGGTCGCGGTTCGCCGAGGCAGAAGTCCGCGCGCTCTCATCCGCACCCACCGAACTCCTCACCGAAGCGGAACTGGTCTGGTATCAGGACGGCATCGAGCACGCCGAGGTGCTGCCGCTCGGCGGTTGACGCCCTCTGTCAAAACGGAGACCTCCCGCATCTGGCCCGGCGTGTCACGTTTGGACGCGCCGGGACGGATGCGGGAGGTCTCCGTTTTCGCAGGCGGACCCGTCGGCTCAGCTCAGGCCGGAGTAGGCGTGCAGACCCTTGAAGAAGACGTTCACGATCGTGAAGTTGAAGATCACGGCCGAGAATCCGACGATAGCCAGCCAGGCTGAGGGGTTGCCGCGCCAGCCGCGGGTGGCGCGGGCGTGGATGTAACCGGCGTAGATGACCCAGATCACGAAGGTCCAGGTCTCCTTCACGTCGAAGCCCCAGAAACGGCTCCAGGCGTAGTACGCCCAGATGGATCCGGCGATGAGGGTGAAGGTCCAGAGGATGAAGCCGATGATCGTGAACATGTACGCCAGGCTCTCCAGGCGCACCGAGGTCGGGAAGGTCCGCAGGAACCCGGGGCCGGTCTTCGCGGCACCCTCTGCGACGAGGCGCTCGCGGCGCGACTGCATGAGCTGGATGACCGAGAGGGCGAACGCGAGCGCGAAGAACGCGGTGGCGAGCGAGGCGACGAACACGTGGATGACGAGCCAGACGCTCTTCAGCGGGTCCATGAGCGGCGAGACGTCGACGTAGAAGTTGGTCGCACCGAGTCCGAGCAGCACCACGACGAGGCCGGTGATGAAAGTGCCGAGGAAGCGCAGATCGAGGCGCGTGAGCACGACGAGGAAGACGGCCACGATGAGCAGCGTGCCCATCATCGCGAACTCGTAGAGGTTGGCCCAGGGCACGCGCCCCGCCGCGATGCCACGGGTGACGGCTGCCGCGAGGTGGAAGACGAAACCGAGCACCGTCAGGGAAGTGCCGATACGTGCCATCACGAAGCGCTGCGGCGGCTCTGTCGGCCCGGATGCGCCCGCAGCCGCGGCAGTGGATCCCCCGCGGGCGCCGACGAGCGCCGGCTCGCGGACCGTCTGCGCGTCGGCCGTGGCCTGCGAGCGCCGTGCGAGATCGAAGGCGTAGGCCACGAAGGCCGCCGCGTAGATCGCGATCGCCGTCCACAGCAGGACCGGCGAGATCACGTTGAGCTCGAGCATGGTGTCAGTCTACTTTCCGGGTGAGCGGTCGTGCCGCCCGCCGCGTCGAGCAGTCGGGCGTGACCGGCGACGAGGTCCTCCACGGCCGCCGCGAGAGTGGGGTCCTCCCCACGGGCGAGGGCCGCGTACTCGAGCGCGATCTCGTCGTCCTTGGCAGTGGCCTTGACCCACACGCGCCGACGCGGCACGAACAGCGCGATCATGAGGCCGCCGAGTGCGAGCAGCGCGAAGCCGAGCACCCACACGCCGGACTCGTCGCGGTGGATCTGCAGCGACGCGAACCTCTTCACCGACTCGGAGGAATCCGTCGCCCCGGCCGGGGACTCGTCCTCGAAGGTGACCGAGCCGAGGCCGTTCGGCAGCTGCGCCGTCTGTCCTGGCACGAGCTCGATCGATTCGACATCGGTGCTGCGGCCGGTGAGCTTCGTCATGCCGGTGGTGTCGAGAACGTACACCGACCGCGGCACACCCTCGTTGATGCCGAGGTCGCCCGTGTACACATCGAGCGTGAGCGTCGGGTTCGTGAGGTCGCCGTAGGCGGAGAAGAAGGCGCCGCTCTCGAGCACACCGGTCGTCGGATAGAAGAATCCGACCAGTCCGACCTGCTCGGCGAGCCCGTCCGGGATCTTCAGCACGCCGAGTGAAGTCATGTTGGTGTCCTGCGGGAGGAACGGCGTGCTGTTCGTGAAGACCACGTCGCCGTCCGGGTCGCGCACCGTCACGGTCGGCGCATAGCCGTTGCCGAGCAGGAACACGTCGTCATCGGCCACCCCGAGCGGCTCGTTGACCTTGACGGCCCCCGTGCGCTCTTCCCCGTTCTCCTGCACCGTGACGTTGGCGGAGAAGTCTCCCGCCTGGCCCGAGCCCGGTTCCCCGAAGGGCTGGTAGGTCACGTCGAACGAGTCGAGGCGCATGGAGTAGGGCGAGAAGGCGTCGTCGCCGACGAACCGGCCGCGGTTCATCGAGTCGTAGTCGAGCAGGGTGTTCGCGAACGTCTCGCCCTCGACCAGCACGCGCTGGCCCGTGTAGGAGAAGCCGCCGCCGACACCGACGGTCACCAGCACGCCGACGAGTGCGAGGTGGAAGAGGAGGTTTCCGGTCTCGCGCCAGTACCCGCGCTCGGCGGAGACCGAGTACGTGTGGCCGCGGTCGTAGCGTTCCACGCGGTAGCCGAGGGCCTTGAGCTGCTTGGTGGCGACGTCGATCGACGCGGCGGCCTCGGCCTCGGCATCTCCGGTCTTCGTGCCCGACCCGGCTGAAGGATCGCGCGTGACCGCACGGTAGTCCTCGAGCCGCTGCAGTCGTGCGGGGGTGCGCGGCGGCCGAGCGCGCAGCGCCTTCGCATGGTGCTTGATGCGCGGGATCACGCAGCCGACGAGCGAGGCGAACAGCAGCAGGTAGATCGCCGAGAACCACGGCGACAGGTACACGTCGAACATCTTGAGTCCGTCGAGCACCGGGAAGAGATCGGGGTTGTCGCGCTCCCACTGCGTGACACCGTTCGGGTCGGCCATCCGCTGCGGGAAGATCGAGCCGGGGATCGCCGCGATGGCGAGCACGAGCAGCAGCACCAGCGCCGTGCGCATCGATGTCAGCTGACGCCAGCCCCACCGCAGCCAGCCGACGAAGCCGAGGCGCGGCTGCGTGATCGAGTCGTCGCCGTCGACGTGGTCGGACGGGCGGAGCGGATCGCTGGAGTCGCTGTTCACGGCACCCTTGTTCTTGGTCGTGGTCTTCTCGGGGCGGGCGTTCTTCGGGGAACGGCCGGGGCCGTCAGAGCGGGAGGATGACACTGCCCATCACCGCCGTCAGCCGAGACATGATGTCGGTCCACAGGCCGGTCACCATCAGGATGCCGAGCACGATGAGCAGCACCCCTCCGATGACGTTCACCACGCGGATGTGGCGGCGGAGGAAGCCGATCGCCTTCGTCGCCCAGCCGAAACCGAGGGCGACGAGCAGGAACGGGATGCCGAGGCCGAGCGAGTAGGCGAGCCCGAGGAACCCTGCGCGCACCGGGTCGCCGGCGTTGAACGAGAGGGCGAAGATCGCCGTGAGGGTCGGGCCCAGACACGGCGCCCAGCCGATGCCGAGAGCGATGCCGAGCAGCGGAGCGCCGATGATGCCCGCCTTGGAGTCGACGTGGAAGCGGAGCTCGCGCTGCGCGAACCCGAACAGGCCCAGGAAGACCAGGCCCATCGCGATGATGACGACACCGAGGATGCGCGTGATGATCTCGCCCCACTGCAGCAGGAAGACGCTCGCGACGCCGCCCAATGCGGTGATGGAGACGAACACCAGGCTGAAGCCGAGAATGAACAGCAGCACGCCCACCACGAGCCGGCCGCGCGTCGCGGTCTCCGTCGTCTGAGTGGTGCTGCGTCCTTCGCCGTCGGTGGCGGCCACCCGACGGGGAGCCACCGCCCCGCCGAGGAAGCCGAGGTAGCCCGGAACCAGCGGCAGCACGCAGGGGGAGAGGAAAGAGACGAGTCCCGCGAGCATCGCGACCGGGATCGCGATCCAGAGGGCCCCGGAGCCGATGATCGCTTCGGGATTCACAATGCTCCCGGGCGACTCACGAGTCCTCCGCGAGCGCGTCCTTGACGAGCGTGGAGAGGATCGAGGCGCCATCGATCGGGCCAATGATGCGCGCCGCCACGCGGCCCTGCTTGTCGAGGACGAGCGTGGTCGGGGTGGCGGCGATCGGCGTCGCCTTCGCGAAAGCGAGCTTGGCTTCCGCGGTGTCGACGTCGATCAGGCTCGGGTAGGTGACGCCGTATTCCTCGGCGAAAGCGACGGCGGTATCGGCCTGATCGCGGGTGTTGATGCCGACGAACGCGACATCGTCTTCCGAGAAGTCCTGCCATACGGATTCGAGGTCGGCGGCCTCGAGGCGGCACGGCGCGCAGCCGGCGTACCAGAAGTTGACGACCGTGACCTGTCCGGCGATGTCTGCGCTGTCGAACTTCTCACCGGTCTCGGTGACGCCGCCGAACTCCACGGGTTCGCCGCGCTCGGCGACGGGGATCTCGACGATCGCTCCGTCGGCCGCGACGTAGCCGGTGTTCTCGCCGTTCAGGAAGGACTCGCTGACCGGATCGGGAGCGCAGGCGCTCAGACCGATGGCGAGTACCGCAGCGAGCGCGGCACCGACCGCACGGCGGGAACGCCGGGTGCGGGAGGAGCGGCCGCTGCGGATCTGACGGACCGTCGAATCGCGTGGCACGACTCCGAGTTTACGCAGAGGATCCTATGCACGAGGTGGATACGAGACCGCCAGACGACGCCCCTCAGAAGCGCGCCAGGACGTCGTCCACGCCGGCCCGGAACCGCGGGCAGGTCGCGATGTCGTGAGCCCGGCACCCCATCGCATGTTCCGTCATCTCGCGCGACCGGCGCATCTCCTCCATACGCCGATCGAGGTCGTCCAGATGCTGCTGCAGCACCTGATGCCGCCCCGCGCTCCCGTCGTCGAGCAGCACGGCGATCTGGTCGAGCGTCATGCCGGCAGCCTTGCTGCGCTGGATCACGGCGATACGCACGACCTCGTCCTCGCCGTAGCGGCGGCGTCCTGCCGAGTCGCGCGGCGGCCGCAGCAGACCGACCGACTCCCAGTGCCGCAGAACGTTCGTCGGCAGCTCGAACCGGGCGGCGACATCGCCGACGGACCACGGATGCTCAGCGCTTGACTTCATGTTGACATGAAGTCACAGACTGGCGGAGAAAGCAACCTCCCCCCGGAAGGACCACCATGTACGACGCCATCGTGATCGGCGCAGGACCCGCAGGACTGCAGGCCGCTCTGACCCTCGGACGCATGCACCGCTCCACGCTGCTGCTCGACTCCGGCGAGTACCGCAACGGCACCGTCCTGCACATGCACAACATGGTCGGTCAAGACGGCGCTCCGCCGGCCGAGTTCCGCGCCACCGCTCGGGCCGAGCTCGCCGCCTATGACGACGTGGAGATCCGTGACGCGGGCGCGACCGGCATTTCGGGAGGCGAGGGAGCGTTCCAGGTCACCCTCGCCGACGGCTCGACCGTCGACGGACGCCGCGTGATCCTCGCCACCGGCGTCGCCGACGACCTCCCTCCCGTCGCCGGGCTGCAGGACCTGTGGGGCACGCGCGCGTTCATCTGCCCGTTCTGCGACGGACACGAGCACGCGCACAAGCCGATCGGTATCGTCGGCGCAGCCCCTCGGGCCGAGCACCTGATCGGTCTGCTCGGGCGCATCGTCGGCGACATCACCGTCTTCCCCGTCGACGAAGCATTCTCCGCCGAGGATGCGCGGACTCTGGAGGCGAAGGGTGTGCGCGTGAGCAGCGCCCCGGCCATCTCCGTCGAGAAGGACGCCGACGGTGTGCGGATCCGCACCGACGACGGCGAGCGCGCGGTGGCCGGCATCTTCGTGGCCGCAGGATCGATGCGTCAGCGGGCGCCGTTCGCCGCTGACCTCGGACTGGCGATGCTCGAATCCGGCTCGATCGAGATCGACGACTTCGGCCGCACCTCGGTCCCGGGCATCTTCGCAGCCGGCGACCTCGCCCACCGCGCGAGCCTCCCCGGACCGATGGCCTCCGTCCTGCTGGCGGCGGCGGCCGGTCAGCTCGCCGCAGTCGGCATCATCCAGTCACTCGCCGCCGAGCACTGATCCGCCGTTCGAATCGCGCAACTGGTCCCGTCCGAGACGGAGTTCAGATCATTTGCGCGATTCGAAGGCAAGTCAGACCGCGCCGACGTCGACAGCAGAGCCCGTCGCGGCGGGCTCTGCATAGGCGACCTCGCGCCAGACGTCTCCCACTCGCTCGAACGAGGTGACACTCGACAGCGCGCAGCGGCGGGTGCGCGGGTCGTGCCGCAGCGGCAGTCCGGCGATCCGGAGGTGCGTGATCCAGATCGGCGCCTGGTGCGACACCATCACGACATCGCCGTCGGGCGCTGCGTCCCACGCTTCGTCCATGACCCCGAGCATCCGTTCCGCGATCGAGGTGTACGGCTCGCCCCAGCTCGGCACCGAAGGCTGACGCAGGTGCCACCAGTTGAACGGATTGAGGAGGGAGCGTCGCATCTGCGTGCCCTCGAACACGTTGGCCGGCTCGATCAGGCGGATGTCTGTCTCGGGCACGAGGTCGAACTGCTCGGCGAACGGCTCCGCCGACTCCTGCGCCCGCTCGAGTGGCGAGGCGTACAGGGCGACGACGGGCCGATCGAGTGACCCCAGATGGTCGGCCGCTGCCGCAGCCATGCCCCGGCCGGACTTGCTCAGGTGATAGTCGGGAAGGCGGCCGTAGAGCACACGAGCGGGATTGTGCACCTCGCCGTGTCGGACGAGGTGCAGTCGAGACGCCGTCATGTCACGCCTTGCGGTAGCGGGAGTCGCCGAAGCCGAGGATGAAGTACCCGATGAACGAGAACACGAAGAGCAGGAAGAACGAGAAGAACCCGCCCTTGCCGAAGCGCGCGCCGACCTTGATCGCGACCACGATCGCGAGCACCACGTTGGCGATCGGCACCAGATAGAGCAGCACCCACCAGCCAGACATCCCACCGATGCGCAGCAGGATGATCGCGTTCACGATCGGGATGAGGGCGAGGATGCCGGGGTACCCGGCCTTCGTGAACACCTTCCACCATGCGACGGCCAGGAGGATGTAGAAGATCAGCACCACCAGGCCGGAGGTTCCGGAGAAGATCTGGCTGAGGAAGTCGGGGACGACCGGCACGTCGACCGTGGGCACGAGGGCGAGATTCATGAGGCACCTTCCGTTCACAGCCACCCTACTGACCGACCGGGCACGCCGCCGGGAGGGGCCGCGCGCCCCCGTAGACTGGGCGGGTTCCCCATTTCCCAGATCAGAAGGAATACTCCGTGCTTCGCACCCACTCGGCAGGCTCTCTGCGAGCCGAGCACATCGGTCAGACCGTCACCCTCTCGGGTTGGGTCGATCGCCGTCGTGACCACGGAGGAGTCGCCTTCATCGATCTGCGGGATGCTTCGGGCATCGCCCAGGTCGTCATCCGCGACGAGGAGATCGCCCACCCGCTGCGCAACGAGTTCGTCCTGAAGGTCACCGGCGAGGTGTCGCGACGCCCCGAGGGCAACGCGAACCCGAACCTGCCGACCGGTGAGATCGAGCTCATCGCGAGCGACGTCGAGGTCTTGAACGAGTCCGCACCGCTCCCGTTCCAGGTGTCGACGGCCGTCGCCGACACCGAGACGGTCGGCGAGGAAGCACGCCTCAAGTACCGCTACCTCGACCTGCGTCGTCCCGCGCAGGCCTCGAACCTGAAACTGCGCTCGAACGTCTACAAGGCGATCCGCGACGTGCTGCACGCGGAGGACTTCACCGAGGTCGAGACGCCGACGCTCACCCGCTCGACTCCGGAGGGCGCCCGTGACTTCCTGGTGCCGGCACGCCTGAGCCCGGGCAACTGGTACGCGCTGCCGCAGTCGCCGCAGCTGTTCAAGCAGCTGCTGATGGTCGGCGGTGTGGAGAAGTACTTCCAGATCGCGCGCTGCTACCGCGATGAGGACTTCCGTGCCGATCGCCAGCCGGAGTTCACGCAGCTCGACATCGAGATGAGCTTCGTCGAGCAGGAAGACGTCATCACGCTGATGGAGTCGCTCATCGTGGCGATGTGGAAGACGATCGGTGTCGAGGTCTCGACTCCGCTCCCTCGCCTGACGTACGCCGACGCCATGGCCAAGTACGGCTCCGACAAGCCCGACCTGCGCTTCGGTCTCGAGCTCGTCGAGGCGACCGAGTACTTCCAGGACACCCCGTTCCGCGTGTTCCAGGCCGAGTACGTGGGTGCCGTCCGCATGCCCGGCGGCGCGAGCCAGCCGCGCAAGCAGCTCGACGCCTGGCAGGACTGGGCCAAGCAGCGCGGGGCCCGCGGTCTCGCCTATGTCCTCTTCAACGAAGACGGCTCGCTCGGCGGCCCGGCCGCCAAGAACCTGTCCGAGGCCGAGCAGGCCGGACTCGCCGCCTTCGTGGGTGCAGAGCCGGGTGACTGCGTGTTCTTCGCCGCCGGTTCGACCAAGGAGAGCCGTGCTCTGCTCGGCGCCGCGCGCGTCGAGATCGGTCGCCGTCTCGGCTACCTGAACCCCGACGAGTTCGCGTTCACCTGGGTCGTCGACGCTCCGATGTTCGAGCCTGCGGCGGATGCGGTGGCCTCGGGCGACGTGGCCGTCGGCGCCGGGGTCTGGACCGCCGTGCACCACGCGTTCACGGGCCCGAAGCCGGAGTTCCAGGACACGTTCGACACCGACCCCGGTTCCGCTCTCGCCTACGCGTACGACATCGTGTGCAACGGCTCCGAGCTCGGTGGCGGCTCGATCCGCATCCACCGCGAAGACGTGCAGAAGCGCGTGTTCGAGGTCATGGGCATCAGCGACGAACAGGCCGACGAGCAGTTCGGGTTCCTGCTCGACGCGTTCAAGTTCGGCGCTCCGCCCCACGGCGGGATCGCGCTCGGCATGGACCGTGTGCTGCAGCACCTGTCCAAGACCGATTCGATCCGCGAGGTCATCGCGTTCCCGAAGTCGGGCAACGGCTTCGACCCGCTGACCGCAGCTCCGGCGCCGATCACCGACGCGCAGCGCGCCGAGGCCGGCGTCGACTTCGAGCCCGAAGACGACGACGCCTGACGCCCTGCCGCAGTCTCGCCCGGGTCGCACGGAATCTTCGGATTCGTGCGGCCCGGGCGCTTTTCTGCGCTGTTCAGCCGAGGAGCGCGAGCGCGGGCATGATGTTCTCGTTCCACACGTCGACGCCCAGCTTCGCGATCAGGGCGACCACGACCACGAGGAACACCACGCGGATGAAGGTCGTTCCGCGGGAGATCGCCATCCGCGAGCCCAGGTAACTGCCCGCGACGTTCGCGACCGCGAGGATGCCACCCAGCAGCCACAGCACGGCGCCGTGCGGGATGAACAGCATCAGCGCCCCCGCGTTCGTCGCGAGATTCACGATCTTCGCCTTCGCGCTCGCCTGCAGGAAGTCGTAGCCCAGAAGCGCGACGAGCGTGATCACGAGGAAGGTGCCCGTGCCGGGGCCGATCATCCCGTCGTAGAAGCCGATGCCGAGCCCGGCGGCACCCGCCATGATGTGGTGCTTGTGCCCGTGGAACCGGAGCTTCGTCGCCGCGCCCATCTGCGGCCGGAAGGCGGTGAACAGAGCGACGACCAGCAGGGCGACCACGATGATGGGCTTGAATGCGGCGGGCGGCAGCACGGTCGCGACGGCCGCGCCCCCGAACGAGCCGATGAAAGCGATCGCCGCCATCGGCAGCGCCGTGCGGATGTCGGGTTTGGCGCGACGATAGTACGTGACGCTGCTGGTCGCGGTGCCGAAGACCGAGGCGAGCTTGTTCGTCGCGAGCGCCTGTACCGGTGAGATCCCGGGGATCAGCAGCAGCGCGGGCAGCTGCAGCAGCCCTCCCCCGCCGACCACCGCATCGATCCACCCGGCGCAGAAGGCGGCGATGACGACGAGGACGAGAATCCCCCAGGTGAGCTGCTCCAGTCCGAGCACGGCGCCGATATCCACTCGGCCATGATTCCAGAGAGTCGGCCGGGCTCCGGCATCCGCTCCGCCCGCTGGCAGACTGGACGCATGCTCGATGTCCTTCCGCTGCCCCACTCATTCGACTCGCGCATCGGAACGGCGGTGCTCCGCCGCGCGACGGTCGATGACGTGGATGCCGTGATCGCCCTGCTCGCGGACGACCCGATCAGCGCGGCGCGGGGCGACGTGGCGTCCGTCGAGGACCGCCCCGT
>JAQZBG010000098.1 GCA_029239165.1 Microbacterium sp.
CGATAGCCGGCTCCTCGGAACAGTGATGCCGCCGCTTCGAGAACCGGAAGGGTCATCGGATCGCGGCGGTCGAGTTCACGAAGGTACTCGCCGTACGTTCCCGTCTTCCAGGGGCGCCCGAGAGCCTCGGTCTGGTGTCGGAAGGCATCGAATGCCGCGGCATCCGGTTCCGGCATCGTGCGGAGGATCCCGATGCCGGCGTCGAGCATGAGGGATGCAGCCGCCATCCCGGTCATGAGCGAGAGCTGGGCGTTCCATTCCTCGACGGGGAGCGGGCTGCGGCGTTCGATCGCATAGGAGCCGTCTGCGGCTTTCACCACCTCCTCGTCGGGGAGATTGAGGCTGGCACCGCCCCGCAGGCGCTCCTGCTCGATGCGGAGTGCACCGATCTCGGGCAGCAGCGACGCCGGTCCGTCTTCGCCGTGATCCAGCGACTGCTGAGTTTCCGTGTACTCGAGTTGCGCGCGAGAGCGGATCAGCGCGCGCTCGAGGCCGAACCTGGACACCGCGCCGGCGGCGTCGAGAGAGAAGGTCCACACCAGCGCCGGCCGGTCGAGCCCCGCAAGGAGAGACGCACGATCCTCGCTGAGCACGGGCGGGTGCAGGGGGATCCTTCCGTCCGCCGCGTACAGCGTCTGCCCTCGACGGCGAGCTTCGGCGTCCACCGCCCCTCCGGGGGAGACGAATGCCGGAACGTCCGCGATGGCGTATCGAACGGTATAGCCGGATCCGGTCCGCTCCAGGTGGAACGCCTGATCGAGATCACGCGAGCCGGCCGGGTCCAGTGTCGCGAAGGCGAGGTCGCGCAGATCCCGCGTCGGCGTCACCGCAGTGGCGCCCTCGGCTTCTGCGAGCACCACGGGCGGGAAGTCAAGTGGCGTTTCTGACGCCTCCCGCAGCGAAGCGAGGGCCGCGGCGAGCTCGGTCTGAGCGGCGGACGAGGAGACATGCGATCGGCGCTGCGGCATGGGTCCACCCTAGGCGGCGCGTCAGGGATCGATCTGAGTGGAGGGGTGCGCCAGATGGTAAAATGTTACCGACGGGGACGTGTGAATCCTCGACGAAGGAGAAGGTCATGAAGGCGCTTGTTTTCCACGGTCCGGGTCGGAAGAGTTGGGAAGACGTTCCGGAACCGGAGATCCTCGTGGCGACAGACGCGATCGTCCGCATCGAGAGCACGACGATCTGTGGCACGGATCTCCACATCCTGAAAGGGGACGTGCCCGCTGTCGCCGATGGACGCATCCTCGGGCACGAGGGAGTCGGGGTCATCACCGAGGTCGGCGACGCTGTGACCGGACTCGCCGTCGGGGACCGCGTGATCATCTCCTGCATCAGCGCCTGTGGCAAGTGCGAGTTCTGCGTCGCCGGTCTGCAGTCGCACTGCCTCGCTGCAGAAGGCACCTCGGGTATCGGATGGATCCTCGGACACCTGATCGACGGGACGCAGGCCGAGTTCGTGCGCGTTCCCTTCGCGGAGACGTCCCTGCACCGTCTGCCTGACGGTCTTGCACCGGAGACGGCCGTGCTGATCAGCGACATCCTGCCCACCGGGCACGAGATCGGTGTGCAATACGGAGGCGTGAAAGCGGGAGATGTCGTCGCCGTCGTCGGTTCCGGACCGGTTGGCCTCGCCGCGATCATGACGTCCCAGCTCTACGGTCCGAGCAAGGTCATCGCCATCGATCTCGATCCCAATCGCGCGGAGCTCGCCCTGCAGTTCGGAGCCACGCACGCCGTCGTCTCCTCCGACGACGACTGGCGCGAGCAGGTGATGTCGCTCACCGATGGACGCGGCGTCGACGTCGCGATCGAGGCGGTGGGGATCCCTCGGACATGGGAGATGGCCCTGGAGATGGTCCGACCGGGCGGTCACGTGGCGAACGTGGGCGTTCATGGTGCGCCGGTGGACTTCCCGCTGGACACGCTGTGGATTCAGAACCTCACGATCACGACGGGACTGGTCAATGCGAACACCGCGCGCATGCTGACGAAGCTCGTCGCGGAGCAGCGCATCGATCCTGGCGGTTTCGTCAGTCACCTCTTCGCGCTCGACGACATCGAGAGCGCCTACGACACCTTCAGTCGTGCGGCGGAGACCAGAGCGCTCAAGGTGGTGCTCAACGCCTGAGGGGTCGAACGCGGCCCTGCCACCTGCATCCCGCGTTAGCGTGTAGTCATGACGACTGCAGCCAAGGCCCAGACCCTTGTCGGACTCTATGACGCTCCGGAGATCCTCCGCGTCGTGAACGTGTGGGATGTCGTGTCCGCGCGGGCGGTAGCCGCCCTCCCGGAGACGAAGGCGATCGCCACCGCCGGTCACGGCATCGCCGCCTCCTTCGGGTTCGACGACGGCGCGACCCCCCGCGAGATCATGATCGACATGGTGGGCCGGATCGCTGCCGCCGTGCACGTTCCCGTGACGGCGGACCTCGACGACGGCTACGGCGACGCGGGGGAGACCACGCGCCTCGCCATCGCGGCCGGAGTGGTGGGTGCCAACGTCGAGGACCGACTCAAGCCCCTGGATGAATCCGTCGCTGCGGTAAAGGCGATCGTCAAGGCGGCCGAAGCCGAGGGAGTGCCGTTCGCACTCAATGCGCGCACCGACGCCTTCGTCCGTGCGGGGTCGCGTCCGGTGCCGCAGAGCATCGCTGATGCGATCCAGCGCGGCCGTGCGTACCTCGACGCGGGCGCGACGGCCGTGTTCGTCCCCGGCATCCTCGACATGAACGTCACCCGCCAGCTCGTCGAGGGCATCGGAGAGCGCAAGGTCAGTGTGATCGGGATTCCGGGAGCGCTTGCGGCGTCGGAGTACGAGAAGCTCGGCGTCGCCCGGATCTCCTACGGTCCGCTTCCGCAGCGGGTCGCGCTGACCGCGCTGCAGGAGCTGGCGGCCGACCTCTACGCCGGCGGGGTCGTGCCGGCGAACCTTCCCGCGCTCAACTGACGTCGTCGAAGACGAGTGACCACGGCTCACTAGACTTGCTCCGTGGTCACTCGTCTATCGAACTTCTTCCTCCGCACGCTCCGTGAAGACCCTGCAGGCGCAGAGGTCGCCAGCCACCGGCTGCTGATCCGGGCCGGGTACATCCGCCCGCAGGCTGCCGGCATCTTCGCGTGGCTGCCACTGGGGCTTCGAGTGAAGTCGAAGATCGAGACCGTCATCCGTGAGGAGATGGCTTCCGCCGGCGCGCAAGAGGTGCATTTCCCGGCCCTGATGCCCCGCGAGGCGTACGAGGCGAGCGGCCGCTGGGACGAGTACGGAGATCTGCTGTTCCGTCTCCAGGACCGCAAGGGCGGCGACTACCTTCTCGCTCCGACGCACGAAGAGGCGTTCACGCTGCTCGTGAAAGACCTGTACTCGTCGTACAAGGACCTGCCCCTCACGATCTACCAGATCCAGGACAAGTACCGCGACGAGGCCCGTCCTCGCGCCGGCCTGCTCCGGGGCCGCGAGTTCACGATGAAGGACGCGTACTCGTTCGACTCGTCGGATGAGGGGCTGGACGTCAGCTACCAGGCGCAGCGGGACGCCTACGAGCGCATCTTCCAGCGGCTCGGACTCGAATACGTCATCGTGCAGGCGGATGCCGGTGCCATGGGCGGGTCCCGTAGCGAGGAGTTCCTGCACCCGACACCCGTCGGCGAGGACACCTTCGTCCGCAGTGCGGGCGGTTACGCCGCCAACGTCGAGGCTTTCACCACAGCGGTGCCCGATGCCGTCGCGTTCGACGCCGCTGCGTCGCCGGTGATCTTCGACTCGCCTGACACCCCCACGATCGAGACCCTGGTCGCGCACTGCAACCGCGAGCTCGACGGGGAGTACACGGCCGCTGACACACTCAAGAACGTGGTCCTGGCGCTGACGCACCTCGATGGCACACGCGAGCTCGTCATCGTCGGCATCCCAGGCGACCGCGAGGTCGACGAGAAGCGGGCCGAGGTGGCGTTCGCGCCCGCAGAGGTCGAGACCGCAACCGCCGACGACTTCGAGAACAACCCGCTGCTCGTGAAGGGGTACATCGGTCCCTGGTCGCCGACCGGTGCGGTGCTCGGCGAAGAGTCGGCCACCGGCATCCGCTACCTCGTCGACCCGCGCGTGAGCGAGGGCACGAGCTGGGTCACCGGCGCGAACATCGACCAGAAGCATGCGCACTCCGTCGTCGCCGGCCGCGATTTCGAAGCGGACGGCATCGTGGAGATCGCGAACGTCCGTGCGGGCGATCCCGCCCCCGACGGCTCCGGCCCGGTGGAGCTGGCTCGCGGCATGGAGATCGGACACGTCTTCCAACTCGGCCGCAAGTACGCCGAGGCGCTCGGCCTCAAGGTGCTAAACGAGAACGGCAAGCTCGTCACCGTGACGATGGGCTCGTACGGCATCGGCGTCACCCGCATCCTCGCGATCATCGCCGAACTCAACAACGACGAGAAGGGGCTCATCTGGCCGGCATCCGTCGCGCCGTTCGACGTGCAGGTCGTCGCCGCCGGCCGCGATCAGGTCGCGTTCGACGTGGCTGCCGACCTCTCAACGCAGCTCGAAGTCGCAGGATTCGACGTGCTGTACGACGACCGTCCCAAGGTCTCGCCCGGCGTGAAGTTCGGTGACGCCGAGCTCGTCGGAGTGCCGAAGATCGTGATCGTCGGACGTGGAGCGGCCGAGGGCCAGGTCGAACTCTGGGATCGCCGCACCGGTGACCGCGACACGGTCTCGGCGGAGGACGTCGTGAGGCTTCTCTCCGCTTCCTAAGAGTCTTCGCCTCATGAGAGTCCACGGCCGCGTCGTCAGCAGACGATGCGGCCGTGGTTCATGATGTCGTCGTCCGGTGTGTCGCGGGTGACGAGGGACTTCAGGGCGCCGGCCGCCATCGCGAGTCTGCCCTTCGCCGGCTCCCAGAACTCCGTCACCTTCGGCGTGACCCGCAGGAGAGCGATGCCCGGCGTGTCCAGGCCATCCGCGAACCAGATTTCCAGCGAACTCGAGTACAGCTCCTCCATCTTCGCGCGGTCGTGCACGATCTCAGCCGTGCCCGCGACCGACACGTAGCGCATGCCCTTGGCATCGCAATAGGCGAGGCCCACGTCGTGGTGCCGTCGGGCCTCCTCGACCTTCTCCGTGTCCTCGGCGGTGAAGAACCAGATGTCGCCGGCCTCGTCCATCTGCCGGGTGGACATGGGTCGGCTGACGAGGTTGCCGTCGTCGTCCACCGTTGTCAGCATCGTGAAGTCGATGTCCTCCACGAGCTCGGCTACGCGGGCGAGGGCTTCGGGTCCGGTGATCTCTGTCATCGCCCCAGAGTGCACCGCGGTTCGCGAGACAGCACGGGCGTTGACACCACAGCCGCACCGTGCTGGTGGCCCGCATGTCGACGCGAGGCTCGGCGTTGCGACCCCCGGCGATGCGACCGCATGCCACCCTGGAGTCATGATCGACGAACCACTGCCCGACGCACTCAGCTCCGAGATCAACGACGCCCTCGACGCCGCGGGCGTACGCACGGATCGGCGACTGGTGATGCGGATGGTGCGGACAGCCATCCTGCTGGGGGAGGATGGCGCCGACCGGCTCGATCTCAAGATCGCCTCCGCGGCGCTGGCGGAGATGCGCGATGCGTTCCGGCTCTTCGCGCCTTTCCGCGGCGTCCCCAAGGTGACGGTCTTCGGTTCCGCCAGAACCCGGCAGGACGATCCGCTGTATCTCACGGCCCGCGACGTCGCGTCGGCCCTGGCGGAAGATGGATGGATGGTGGTCACAGGCGCGGGCCCCGGCATCATGCAGGCGGCCTCCGAGGGAGCCGGCCCCGCACTTTCCCTCGGCGTGTCGATCCGGCTGCCGTTCGAGGAGAAGGCGCACGGGCTCATCACGGACCAGGACCAGGTCGTCGCGATGAAGTACTTCTTCACCCGCAAACTGATGCTCATCAAGGAGTCGCTCGGATTCATCTGCCTTCCCGGCGGCTTCGGCACACTCGACGAGATGTTCGAGTTGCTCACTTTGCAGCAGACGGGCAAGGCCGAGCCGACGCCGATCGTGCTGCTGGATCAGCCGGGAGGGACCTTCTGGCAGGGTCTTCGCGACTTCATCGACGATCACCTCGCTCCCACCGGGGTGATCTCGGAGGGCGACTTCGATCGGGTCGTGATCACCGATTCCGTGGATGCCGCTCGTGCGGAGATCACCGGTTTCTGGCACAACTACGACTCGCTGCGTTGGGTCGGCGATGCGCTCGTGCTGCGGCTGCGTGCCGAGCCGACGGATGCCGAGATCGACGCACTGAACGAGCAGTTCGCCCCGATGCTCTCCTCGGGACGGATCGAGCGGACCGCCCCCCGCCAGCCCGAGGTCGCCGACGACGACCAGCTGGAGCTGCCGCGGCTCATGCTCCACCTCGATCAGCGCCAGGTCGGGAATCTGTTCCGGCTGATCGGCGCGATCAACGCGCTTCCGTCTGCTCCCGGTCGATGATCCGGGCCGCGAAGTCGCCGAGGTCGACAGCCCGACCGAGGACCCGTTCCGCGGCTCGCTGCGCGGAGTAATAGGCCGCACCGACGGTGGCTGGCTCGTCTCCCCAGGTGGCCTCACCCGCGAAGTGCAGGATTCCGTCGACAGGGCCGGCCAGGTCGTCGTGGTCGTGGTGTGTGGACCCGAGGGCGAGATGCGAGTACGAGCCGTTCGAGAACTCGTCTCTGCCCCATCGCGTGACCCAGTGCGCCCGGGGCTCGCCGACCGCGTCTCCGTAGAGCGCGCGGAGAGCGCGCACGGCATCCGCGACCACGTCCTCGTCGGCGAGCTCCTGCATCCGCCGTCCGAACGGTCCGGCGGCGAAGGTCAGCAGGGTGGGCAGCCCGCTGACTGCGGAGACGTCGTACCAGGAATGCCAGTGCTCTCCGGCCTCGCCGAGCGCACGCAGCACATAGCTGTCCTCGTTCCAGAACCGCTCCGCGAACTGGACGAACACCTTGTTGAAGACTCCCATCCCGAGACGCGAGAGAGGACCGGCGACGGCATCCGGCAGTGCCGGCTCGAACTCGATCGACCCTGCCTTGAGCACACCCAGCGGCACGGTCACGACGACCTGATCTGCGGTGAACGCCGTGTCACCGGCGTGAACGATCACACCTCCGGTCGAGCGGAAGATCTTCGTCACCGTCGTCTCGAAGCGGATGTCGAGGCCGGCGCCGATGCGTCGAGGAATCTCGTCGTAGCCGCGCGGGAAGATCACCTCGTCGCCATCTATCGCGTCTTCATCCAGCCCATGCGCGTCGAGGTCCCCGATCCAGGCTCCGCATTGCTCCTCGACCCGGTGGCGGAAGAACTCGCGGATGTCGTCGATGCGCTCGGGCGCGAGTCCCGACCTGTCCAGAGCTCCCTCGGTCACGTCGAGGTAGGTATCGCCGGGGGAGGACGAGGCGATCTCCTCGGCGAGAAGATGATCGACCGCGTCGACGTCGGCGATCCACTGTGCGGTGGCGTCTGCATCGAGGGGATTCCCATGCCCGTCGAAGTTCTCGATGGGCCGCCCGCCGACCTGGAAGCTGCCCACCGTGTACTCGATGGTCGGGATCCGAAGCGCCTGTACGAGTTCCCACAGCGGCGAGCCGTCGATCCCGTGGATCCAGGACGCGCCAAGATCCACGGGAAAACCCGCTTCGCGGTCGGTGTGCATCCGCCCGCCGATGCGGTCGCGTCCTTCCAGGATCACGACGCGGTGCCCGGCGTCGGCGAGCATCCGAGCGGTCGTGACGCCCGACAGCCCCGCACCGATCACGATCGTGTCGAACGATCCCATGTGGCCTCCTCGACATCCGGCGCGCGAAACTGCTGCCGCCGTGGCAGGGGCCGGTTGGCACAGGGTATCGTGGTACGGATGTCGCGCGTGCGAACAGGCGCGACGAGAGCTGAATAGAGAGGCCGTCATGGACATCGAACTGAGTCTTCTGCGAGGGATCGAGAAGGAGAAGGCGATCCCCTTCGACGAACTCGTCGCGATCATCGAGCAGGCGATCCTGACCGCGTACTCCAAGCATGTGTCCGCCGATGGAGTGACTCCCGAGGGCGTCCGCGTGCACCTCGACCGCAAGACCGGCCATGTCGCGATCCTGCAGGTGGTCCGCGATGAGGAAGACGCCATCATCGGCGAAGAGGATGCGACCCCGGACGACTTCGGTCGGATCGCGGCCTTCGCCGCCAAGCAGGTCATCAGCCAGCGACTGCGCGACATCGCAGACGACGTCGTGCTCGGGGACTTCAAGGACAAAGAGGGCGACATCGTCGCCGGTGTGATCCAGCAGGGTCCGAACCCGCGGATGATCCATGTCGACCTCGGTGCCGTCGAGGCCATCCTGCCCCCCGAGGAGCAGGTGCCCGGCGAGGAGTACACCCACGGATCGCGTCTGCGCGTGTACGTCACCAGCGTCGCCAAGGGTCTCAAGGGACCGCAGATCACCGTCTCCCGCACCCACCCGGGCCTGGTCCGCAAACTCTTCGCTCTCGAGGTGCCTGAGATCGCTGCCGGTCTCGTCGAGATCGTCGCACTGGCTCGCGAGGCCGGACACCGCACGAAGATCGCGGTGAAGGCGAACGACCCCTCGATCAACGCGAAGGGCGCCTGCATCGGTGAACTCGGACGCCGTGTCCGTGCGGTCACGGAGGAGCTGGCGGGGGAGAAGATCGACATCGTCGACTACGACGCCGATCTGCCCACCTTCGTGGCGCACGCGCTCTCGCCGGCGAAGGTCACCAGCGCCTTCGTGCTCGACGCGAGCACCAAGGCCGTCCGCGCTCTGGTTCCCGACTACCAGCTGTCTCTCGCGATCGGCAAAGAGGGTCAGAACGCGCGTCTGGCCGCCAAGCTCACGGGCGCGAAGATCGACATCCAGCCGGACAGCGTCCTCGACTGACAGGCTCCGGCCTTCCGCCTCGCCCGGCG
>JAQZBG010000099.1 GCA_029239165.1 Microbacterium sp.
GCGATCGACGCCTCACGCAACTATGGGGTGTGGGATGCAAACGGCGATCAAGTGGCCTACGCCCGGGTCGTGACGGACGGTGTCACCTTCGCCTGGCTCTGCGACGTTTTCGTCGACGAGGACGCACGCGGCGAGGGCATCGGGAAGATGCTGGTGGAGGGCGTGCTCGCCGACCTCCTGCCGCTCCCCGTGAGCCGGATACTGCTCGCGACATCCACGGCCCACGGGCTCTACGCCCAGTACGGCTTCGCCGTGCCGGACGACCCGAAGCGATACATGGTCAAGCAGCTGACGCACCCCGAGAACCAGCACTGAGCGACGGTGACCTCGGTCAGCGACCGCGCGGCGTCCACCCGGAAGGCATGGGGCCGTCCTGCATCGCACGTTCCCGGTCCGCCTGAGCCGACCAGCCCTGTGCCTGGTCCGGCGTGTCGAAGGCTCCGCGTGCGAGCCGAAGGCCCACGTCTTCGTGGTGCATGCGAGGCGCTCCCCCGCGGCGGACCGAGGCGCGCACACTCCACGAGTCGTCGGCATATCCCCCGCCGCGGAAGACGCGGTAGTCGTCATAGCGTGCTGGATCGAGGAGGTCCCAACACCATTCCCAGACGTTGCCGAGCGTGTCGAAGAGACCGTTGAGATTGGGCAGTTTGCCTCCGATGTCCTGGGGCGAGGACACACCGTCCGCACTCGTCCAGGCAGCGTCAGCGAGAGGCGCATAGTGCGGACCGGTCGACCCGGCGCGGCACGCGAACTCCCATTCCGCCTCAGTGGGCAGCCGGTAGCCGTCGGCAGTGGCGTCCCAGCTCACCTGCTCCCCGTCGAACAGATACACGCGGTCCAGGCCCTCCCACTCGGACGCGGCATTGCAGAAGTGCACGGCGCGCAGCCAGGAGAGATCGGCTGCCGGGCGTCGCGGGTTCCTCGCGGGGACGTCGAGAACATCTGCGAGCTGTTCCTCCGTCACCGGATACACGCCGATCTCGAACGGCTCGAGTTCGACCACCCGCTGCTCATCTCGGCGTGCATCGTGCAGGGTCACGACGCCTGCGGGGATGCGGGCCAATTCGATGTCGCTCACGCGCCCGCCCGCCGCGCGCGGGGGATTGTCACGAAGGAATCCGTTCGACCCAGGTGGGGTACTTCGCGGCACGACCGTCACCGGACGAGGTCCGTGTCACGCGACGCCGCACCCACGGACCGACGAACTCACGGTAGTAGGCAAGGCCGGATGGCCCGGCACCGAGACGATCGCTGGGCGCCCACCAGGTCTCCGGGGGCTCGAAGCCCAGTGCGTGCAACACACGGGCGGCTACGCGGTGATGCCCGGAGGCGTTCATGTGCAGGCGATCATCGGCCCAGTACGCACCTCGGGAGAGCTCCCGATCCGGCCAGTTGAGAGCGCGTATGACGTCGGGACGCTCCTCGATCCGGCGCATCACAGCTTCGGAGAGCAGGTCTCCTCGACGCTGTACGAGCGATCCCATCGGCAGCTGTCCACTGGGGTTCGCTCCGGAGAGCAGGATCATCGTGACACCCTCCTCGTCGCAGCGGCGGAGCACCCGGCTGAAGGCATCCGCGATGTGCTCCACGTCGGTGCGCGGACGGAGCATATCGTTACCGCCACCGTTGAAAGAGAGGTGGGTGGGGCGCAGGGCGAGCGCCGGCTCGAGCTGCTGCTCGACGATCGGCCAGGCCAACTTCCCGCGGACGGCGAGGTTCGCGTATTGGATGGAGTGCCCGGCGGCATCCGCCCACCCCTGCGCCGCAAGATCCGCCCAGCCGCGCTCCTGCCCGTTGGGCAGGACATCGCCGACCCCTTCTGTGAACGAGTCGCCGATAGCCACGAAGCGCACATCTGCCATCGTCCCAGCCTATTGCGAGCCGACGACACGACGGACGCTTCGAGCGGCGTGACTTGCCTCTCCGGTCACCTGTCGTCGAGCGCCTGGCCCCCGCGGTCGACCAGGCCCCAGGCAGCGGCGGCCGCGCCGAGGAAGCAGACGCCGAACACCGCGAACAGCAGGGGCGCTCCCCCGGCGACGAGCAGGACCGGGACGGACAGCGGCGCGACGATCGAGGCGATTCGACCGATCCCGGCTGCCCACCCTGCACCGGTCCCCCGCAAGGATGTGGGGTAGATCTCCGGCGTCACGGCGTAGAGCGCTCCCCAGGCCCCGAGGTTGAAGAACGACAGCGCCATCCCCGCGCCGATGATCGCGCCCTCGCTGGAGGCGGTGCCGAAGATCACTGCGGACACGGCTGAACCTACCAGGAAGACCGAGAGGGTCAGACGCCTCCCCCAGACTTCTATCAACCAGGCGGCGACCGCGTATCCGGGAAGTTGAGCAAGTGTGATGATGAGCGTGAAGCCGAAAGACTTGACGAGGTCGAAGCCGGCGTCGACGAGGATGCTGGGGATCCAGATGAAAGCGCCGTAGTACGCGAAGTTCACTCCGAGCCAGACCAGCCACAGGCACAGAGTCCGCAGCCGGAACTCCGGGCTCCAGAGAGTCGCGAGTCGGGCGCGTGTCGTGATCGCGATCGCTCGAGAGGGCGGCTCCTTCCGGATGGCCGGTGCGGAACGGACACCGGCATCCGCTTCGAACGCCGAAACGATGCGATCCGCTTCCGCGATGCGGCCGCGCGAGGCGAGCCAACGCGGGGACTCGGGCATTCGCCAACGGACGAACAGCGCGTACACCGCCGGGATAGCCCCCAGTGCGAATGCCCAGCGCCAGCCGTCGTCGGAGGTCGGAATGACGAGGAATCCGATCACCGCCGCGGCCGTCCAGCCCAACGCCCAGAATGCCTCCAGCACGACGATCAACCGACCGCGGATGCGGGCGGGAGCGAATTCGCTCACGTACGTCGACGCGACTGGGAGCTCGGCGCCCAGGCCCAGACCGACAAGGAACCGCAGGACGAGGAGGGCGGCGAGTCCACCGACGAGCGCGCTCGCTCCCGTCGCGACGCCGTAGATCAGCAGCGTGAGCGCGAACACCTGCCGTCGCCCGAACCGGTCGGCCAGAAGCCCGCCGAGAGTGGCGCCGATCGCCATGCCGACGAAGCCGATGGAGGCGATCCAGCCGGCCTCGCTCTTGCTGAGATCCCATTGCTGGGTCAGTGCCGCGAGGATGAACGAGATGAGGCCGACATCCATCGCGTCCAACGCCCAACCGAGGCCGGATCCGGTCAGCAGGCGGAAGTGGCGACGCGTGAACGGGAGGACGTCCAGGCGCTCGGCGAGCGACGCGCGGCTCGGCAGGGCGGTGTTGGCCATGCTCCTCATCGTAGAGCCGCGACAACCCCCGCCCCGCCCGGATGACGACTCAGTCGCGGTCGGCGAGGAGCCTGCGGACTCGGGGGATCACTTCGGTGCCGTACAGCTCGATGCTGCGCATCATCGACTCGTGCGAGAGTGTGCCCGTGGCGTACTTCAAGTCGAAGCGGCCGAGGCCGAGAGTGGCGATCGTGTCGGCGATCTTCGTCGCGACACGCTCTGGAGAGCCCGCGTAGATCGCGCCTTCCGGTCCGACGTCATTCTGGAATCGCGCGCGGCTGTAGGCGGGCCATCCGCGCTCGCGCCCGATGGTGTTGTTCATCGCCTCGAAGCCGGAGTAGGCGGCATCCCACGCTTCGGCGTCGGTCTCGGCGATGTGCCCCGGAGAGTGCACCGAGATCGGGTGCGACGTCGTCCCGAACGAGGCGACCGAGCGGTGGTAGAGGTCCACGAACGACTTGAATCGGTGTGCCGGGCCTCCGATGATCGCCAGCATCAGGCCGAGGCCGTGGCGGGCGACCCGCACGACCGATTCCGGGCTGCCGCCGACGCCGACCCAGGTGCGCAAGCCGTTCTCAGTCTTCGGGAACACGTTCGCGTTCTCCAGAGAGGCGCGCATGGTGCCGGACCAGGTGACCGGTTCCTCCTTGAGCAATTCGACGAAGAGCTCGAGCTTCTGCTCGAACAGTGCGTCGTAGTCGCGCAGGTCGTAGCCGAACAGCGGGAAGGACTCGATGAACGAACCGCGTCCCAGGACGACCTCGGCTCGCCCGTTCGAGAGCGCATCGAGAGTCGAGAACCGCTCGAACACGCGCACCGGATCGTCGGAGGAAAGCACGGTGACCGCGGTGCCGAGTCGGATGTGCTCGGTGCGAGCTGCGATGGCGGCGAGCACCATCTCGGGCGCGGAGACGGCGAACTCTGTGCGGTGGTGCTCCCCCACCCCGAAGAAGTCCACACCGACGGTGTCCGCGAGCTCCGCCTGCGCCACGATGTTGCGGATCGTCTGCGCGCCGGTGAGGAGCTCGCCGTCCGCATCCCTGGTGATGTCCCCGAAGGTGTCCAGCCCGAATTCGATGCCCATGTGTCATGCCTTCCTATTCACGTGAATGAACACGGAAAGGCTGGGGCGCATTCCCGTCAGCGCGGCAGCAGTGCGCTGCGCAGCGTGTCGAGGCCGACGCCGCCGAGGTCGAGCGCCTTCTTGTGGAAGGCCTTGAACGAGAACGAGTCGCCCTCGGCGGCCCGGACGCCGTCGCGGACCTGCTCCCAGATGCGCTGGCCCACCTTGTACGAGGGCGCCTGTCCCGGCCAGCCGAGGTAGCGGTTCACTTCGAACTGCACGAATTGATCGGACATGTTCACGTTGCGGCGCATGAAGTCGAGGGCGTACTCCGCATCCCAGACGCCGGTGCCATCGAGGCGCGGCTTGCCCAGGTGCACCCCGATGTCGAGCACGACCCTGGCCGCACGCATCCGCTGACCGTCGAGCATGCCGAGACGGTCGGCGGGATCGTCGAGGTAGCCGAGCTGCTCCATCAGACGCTCGGCGTAGAGTGCCCATCCCTCGGCGTGGCCGGATGTGCCGGCGAGCAGACGGCGCCAAGAGTTGAGCTCGGCGCGGTTGTAGACGGCCTGCGCGATCTGGAGGTGGTGCCCGGGCACACCCTCATGGAAGACGGTGGTCAGTTCGCGCCAGGTGTCGAACTCTGTGACTCCCTCCGGCACGGACCACCACATGCGACCCGGACGAGAGAAGTCATCCGTCGGGCCGGTGTAGTAGATGCCACCCTCCTGTGTGGGCGCGATCATGCACTCCAGGGTGCGGATCGCCTCGGGGATGTCGAAGTGCGAGGCTCCGAGCTCGGCGACGGCCCGGTCGCTGGTCTCCTGCATCCACTTCTGGAGCGCGTCCGTGCCGACGAGCTTGCGCGCGGGGTCGGCCTCGAGGTGAGCGACGGCTTCTTCGACCGATGCGCCGGGAAGGATCTCGTTCGCGATGGCCGTCTGCTCCGCGACCATGCGCGCGAGCTCTTCCCTGCCCCACTCGTAGGTTTCATCGAGGTCGATCGTCGCGCCGAGGAAGCGGCGGGAGTTGAGTGCGTACAACTCGCGACCCACAGCATCGACCTCGCCGGCTGCCGGGGCGAGCTCTTCGGCCAGGAAGCGACGCAGCTCGTCGTAGGCGACCCGTGCCGCCGCGGAGTTGTCGGCGAGAGTGCGGGCGAGAGAGGCGGGAAGCTGGCCCTCGTTGGGATCTGCTTCCGCCACGAAGGCGGCGAAGAATCCGTCGTCGGCCGTGTAACGATCGATCTGCGTCGCAACCTCGACAACCTGACGTCGTGCGGGCATGACGCCCTCTGCGATGCCGGTGCGAAGCGTCTCGACGTACCCGCGGAGAGCGCCGGGGACCGCGGCCAGGCGCGTGGCGACCACATCCCAGTCCTCGACCGTCGACGTCGGCATCAGGTCGAACGCGGACCGCACGTCCTGCGCGGCCGAGGCGATGACATTGAGATCCCGCAGGTGCCACTTGGCGTCGTGGAGTTCGAGATCCAGGCGGAGCTCTGCGCTGAGGTCGGTCTTCGTGACTTCGTCGATCGCGTCGACGGGAGTGAGCGCGGACAGCTTTTCGAGCGTCGACCGGGTCGCGACGGCGATCTCCTCGTGGCCCGCCGGGCTCAGATCACCGAAACGATCATTCACCTCATCGCGGCCGATATAGGTGCCGAGAGTGGGGGCCAGGACCGCGATCGTGTCGACCCATTCATCGGCGACGGCGTCGATGGCGGAGGGGGTGCGGGGAGCTGAAGTCATAACCGCCAGCCTAATCCCCGCCCCCCTGCCACCGCCGGAGGTCAGTGCGCGGCTTCGTTCCAGTCGCGACCGCGACCGACCTGCACGTCGAGTGGCACGGACAGGTCTGCCGCGTCGCCCATGCGTGCGCGGACGATGCGCTCGGTCGCGTCCCACTCCCCCGGAGCCACTTCGACCACGAGCTCATCGTGGATCTGCAGCAGCACCCTCGAGGAGAGCTGTTCGGACCGCAGGTCGTCGTGGATGTGCAGCAGCGCGATCTTCATGATGTCGGCCGCGCTGCCCTGGATCGGCGCGTTGAGCGCCGCACGCTCGGCGTTCTCCCGCAGCACGCGGTTCGGGCTCGCGAGATCGGGGAACGGGCGACGCCGACCGAAGATCGTCTCGGTGTAACCGACTTCCTTGGCCTTCATCACCGAGGCGCGGAGGTAGTCTCGCACCGCGCCGAAACGTGCGAAGTACTCGACCATGAGCTGCTTGGCCTCGGACTGCTCGATGCGCAGCTGCTTGGAGAGCCCGAAGGCCGAGAGTCCGTAGACCAGGCCGTAGGACATCGCCTTGACCTTGGTGCGCATGGCGGGCGTGACGTCGCTCGGCTCCACGCCGAACACCCTGGCACCCACGAAACGGTGCAGGTCCTCCCCGCTGTTGAACGCCTCGATCAGCCCTTCGTCGCCCGAGAGGTGGGCCATGATGCGCATCTCGATCTGCGAGTAGTCAGCGGTGAGAAGGGCCTCGTATCCTTCGCCGACCTCGAACGCGCTGCGGATGCGGCGGGATTCCTCCGTGCGCACCGGGATGTTCTGCAGGTTGGGGTCGGTGCTGGAGAGCCGTCCGGTCTGACTGCCGGTCTGCACGTAGGTCGTGCGGACGCGGTGGTCGTCGCCGATCGCCGTGTCGAGCGATTCGATGATCTGGCGGAGCTTGGTCGCTTCGCGGTGCTGCAGCAGCAGGCTCAGGAAGGGATGCGGGTGACTCTCCTGCAGGTCGGCGAGGACCGCGGCATCCGTCGAATAGCCGGTCTTCGTCTTGCGGGTCTTCGGCAGTTGGAGGTCTTCGAACAGGACTTCCTGCAGCTGTTTGGGCGATCCGAGGTTGAACTCGCGCCCCACCACGGAGAACGCCTCCTGCGCGAGCCCCTCGGCGCGGGCGGCGAGTTCGCCGGAGAACGTCGAGAGCACCTCATGCGAGACCGCCACTCCGGCGACCTCCATGTCGGCGAGGGTGAGAAGCGTCGGCAGCTCGATGTCGACCAGGACCTCGCCGACCGACTCCGGGATGTCTTCCCGGAGCGCATCGGCGACGCGGAGTGCGAACCAGGCCTCCTGCGACGGCGTCGCGCCCTCGGTCTCGGGCACGAGCTGGGACGGATCGGCTTCGGGGAGCTTCTCACCCAGGTAGCGCTCGACCAGGTCGGCCAGGGTCTTGTCGGGGAAGCTCGGGCGGAGCATCCAACCGGCCAGGCTCGTGTCATAGGCGAGCCCGCGGAGGCGGATGCCCTGACGGATGAGCGCCTTCACCTGTGGCTTCGCATCGTGCAGCACCTTCGGCGCGTCGGATTCGATCCACTCACGCAAGGCGTCGGCCGCAGCATCCGTCCAGTCGGACTCGCGGAGCTCTGTCAGCGTGGCTGCGCCGATGCGCACCGGGACGCCGCCCTGAGTGGCGACACGAAGTGAGATGTCGCCACCTTGCCCTGCAGCCCACGCCGCGAGTTCGGCGGGCGCCACCTCCACCGGGACGGGGAGGACGACGACGGATGCGGGATCGTCGGCGACCTCACCGGCGCCGACGGCCTCGAACACCCGAGGCAGCAGGGTGCGGAACTCGAGGCGAGCGAAGATGTCGCGCACGGCCTGGGGATCGATCGGCGACACCGCGAGGTCGCCCGGACCGACGGGCAGGTCCACGTCGGTGAGCAGACGGTTGAGTTTGCGGTTGCGACGCACATCGTCGATGTGATCGCGGAGGTTGCCGCCGACCACTCCCTTGATCTCGTCCGCGCGAGCGATCAGCTCGTCGAGTGAGCCGAACTGCGTGAGCCACTTGACCGCCGTCTTCTCGCCGACCTTGGGCACGCCGGGCAGGTTGTCGCTGGTCTCACCGACGAGCGCAGCGATGTCGGGGTACTGCTCGGGCCGGACCCCGTAGCGCTCCTGGACCGTCGTCGGATCGTAGCGCTTGAGCTGGGAGACCCCCTGCACCGACGGGTAGAGCAGTGTCACATCGTCGTTGACGAGCTGGATGGTGTCGCGGTCCCCTGAGACGACGAGCACCTCGTAGCCCTGCTCCGCACCCTGAGACGCGAGCGTAGCGAGGATGTCGTCGGCCTCGATTCCCTCCTTGGTCAATACCGGGATCGACATGGCGGCGAGGCAGTCCTGAAGGAGCGGGATCTGTCCCTTGAACTCCTGCGGCGACTCGGAGCGCGTCGCCTTGTACTCGGGGTACTCGTCGGTGCGGAAAGAATGGCGCGAGGTGTCGAAGGCGATCGCCATGTGAGTCGGCCGCTCGGCCTTGATGAGGTTCACCAGCATCGACAAGAAGCCGTAGATGCCGTTCGTGTGCTGGTTGTCCTTGGTCGTGAAGTTCTCGACCGGGAGGGCGAAGAAGGCACGGTAGGCGAGCGAATGGCCGTCGACGACCATGAGGGTAGGCTTTGCGGAGTCCGTCACCCTGTCAGCCTAACGAGGACGACAGACACCCGCTGAGGAGGATGCATGAGCGACG
>JAQZBG010000100.1 GCA_029239165.1 Microbacterium sp.
TACTTCGTCTCGTACTACGACTACTACCAGCCCGAGGCGTATGTCCCGCAGACCGACACCTTCATCGAGAAGGACTCGTCGATCAACTCCGAGGTGGAACGGCTGCGGCACTCCACGACCAACTCGCTGCTCAGCCGTCGCGACGTGATCGTGGTCTCGACCGTGTCCTGCATCTACGGACTCGGCGCTCCGGAGGAGTACCTCCGTGCCATGGTGGCTCTGCAGGTGGGGGAGCGGTACGATCGCGACGCGCTCATTCGCCAGTTCATCGCTATGCAGTACAACCGCAACGACGTCGACTTCTCGCGAGGCAACTTCCGGGTGCGCGGCGACACGATCGAGATCATCCCGGTCTACGAAGAGCACGCCATCCGCATCGAGCTGTTCGGCGACGAGATCGAGGCGCTCTACTCGCTCCACCCGCTCACGGGCGAGGTCATCGAGAAGCTCGATGCCGTCCCCATCTTCCCCGCGTCCCACTATGTCGCCGGTACCGACGTGATCCAGCGCTCCATCGGCACGATCGAGCACGAACTGGAGGAGCGTCTGGCCGAGTTCGAGCGCCAGGGCAAGCTTCTCGAAGCTCAGCGTCTGCGGATGCGCACCACCTTCGACCTCGAAATGCTGCAGCAGCTGGGCTTCTGCTCGGGAATCGAGAACTACTCGCGCCACATGGACGGGCGCATGCCGGGGGAGCCTCCGCACACGCTGCTCGACTTCTTCCCCGACGACTTCCTCCTGGTGATCGACGAATCGCACGTCACGGTGCCGCAGATCGGCGCGATGTACGAGGGCGACGCCTCGCGCAAGCGCACGCTCGTCGACCACGGCTTCCGTCTTCCGAGCGCGATGGACAACCGTCCGCTCCGGTGGGACGAGTTCAAGAACAGGATCGGGCAGACCGTGTACCTGTCGGCAACGCCCGGAAAGTACGAGATGGGTATCGCCGACGGCATCGTCGAGCAGATCATCCGCCCGACCGGTCTGGTCGATCCCCACATCGTGGTCAAGCCGTCGAAGGGTCAGATCGACGATCTGCTCGAAGAGATCCGCGTGCGCGTGGAGCGGGACGAGCGCGTTCTCGTCACGACGCTCACGAAGAAGATGGCCGAAGAGCTGACCGACTTCCTCGGCGAGCACGGTGTGCGCGTGCGATACCTTCACTCCGACGTCGACACGCTGCGGCGCGTCGAACTCCTCAGCGAGCTGCGTGCCGGTGTGTACGACGTGCTGGTCGGCATCAACCTCCTTCGTGAAGGACTCGATCTCCCGGAGGTCTCGCTTGTCGCGATCCTGGACGCCGACAAGGAGGGCTTCCTGCGGTCGGGGACGTCACTCATCCAGACCATCGGTCGAGCCGCTCGAAACGTCTCCGGCGAGGTGCACATGTACGCCGACAAGATGACGGACTCGATGGCGAAGGCGATCGAGGAGACAGATCGTCGTCGAGAGAAGCAGGTGGCATACAACAAGGAGCACGGCATCGACCCGCAGCCCCTCCGCAAGCGCATCGCCGACATCACCGAGGTGCTCGCTCGCGAAGGTGCCGACACGGCAGAGATGATGTCCGGCCGGGGCCGCGCGTCGGGGAAGGGCAAGTCGCCGACGCCGAACCTGCGCCGCACCGGCATCGCGGCCGAGGGTGCGCAGCAGCTCGAAGCCACGATCCAGGATCTGTCCGACCAGATGCTCGCCGCAGCGGCAGAGCTGAAGTTCGAACTTGCCGGACGCCTGCGCGACGAGGTCCAGGATCTCAAGAAGGAGCTCCGTGCGATGGAACGCGCGGGGCACGCGTAACGCGAGACCCTGACGATGGATGCCGCGGGGAACGAGCTGGCCGATCGGATCAGGGCGCTGCTGAGCGCAGACGTGGAGATCGAAGAGCGGCGGATGTTCGGGACCCGGGCGTTCCTCGACGATGGGCACATCCTGGTCGGTGCGCGTCCGGGCGGTCTGCTCCTGGTGCGCGTCGACGATGAGAACGGGGCGGCTCTTGTGACCCGCTCAGGTGTCGCGCGGGCGGTGATGGGCTCGCGCCCGATGAGTTCGGGCTGGCTCGACGTCGCACCCGAGGCCATCGAAGAGGACGATGATCTGATGTTCTGGCTCGATGTGGCGCGGGGGTACAGCGGCTCGACCGATTCACCCGGTCCCGCCTGACCTTACGGGCAGTGCATCAGAGGCTTGGGACCCGATCGATCGATCTCGTGCTGTGTCATCGGGGCCCCGCACAACGGGCACGCGCGTTCGGCGCGCTCTGCAGCGCTCGGCGGAGGAGTCTTCTCGTACGGGCCCACGGAGGCGGGTCCGGCGAACCGGATGAGGTTCGTGTTCACCCAGGAGTAGAGCCCACCTGCCTCGCGGATGCGGGTACGAAGGGGCGGTCGGTCGGAGTCCTGTGCCATGTTGCTTAGTGTACTAATGATTAGTGCGGATGTATAGTTCCCCTGTGACGGCTACTGACGACCTGCTCAAGCTGGAGAACCAGCTCTGCTTCGCCCTGGTGACTGCGGCGCGCAACGTCGTCGCCCTCTACCGTCCGATCCTCGAGCCTCTGGGTCTCACGCATCCGCAGTACCTCGTGATGCTTGCCCTGTGGGAGAGGGCGCCGCGGACATTGAACGATCTCGCCATGGATCTCGCTCTCGAGCCCGCGACCGCATCCCCCTTGGTCAAGCGGCTCGAGGCGGAAGGCCTCGTGGCTCGACAGCGGAGCAGTGAGGACGAGCGGCGACTGGAGATCACGCTGACAGCGGCAGGCGCGGCGCTGCGCGAACGGGCAGTGGATGTTCCGCACCAGGTCATGGCGGCGGTGGGCATGGGTATCGACGAGATCGCCGCACTCCGTGACGGCCTCGGTCCGTTCGCCGGGCGGCGTCCGGATCTCGGCTGATCCCGAGTTGTCCCGGGCGGACTCGAGGCTCGTCGGGGCGTTGAACGCTGCGAGGCGGGCGGATTCCGAGCCGACGCGAACGGTATCAGCGAGGGGAGGAGCCGGAGCGGACGGCGGAGTCGGAGCCGATGTCCGTGGTCCCTCGTAGACTTGTTCGGTGCCCATCGTCCCCGTTGCTTCCCCAGGAAAACTCAGTGTCCGCGGCGCCCGCGTGCACAATCTCCAGAACGTCGACATCGACATCCCCCGCGACTCACTGGTCGTGTTCACCGGTCTGTCCGGGTCGGGCAAGTCGAGTCTCGCGTTCGACACGATCTTCGCCGAGGGGCAGCGTCGCTACGTCGAATCGCTGAGCGCGTACGCGCGCCAGTTCCTCGGACAGGTCGATCGCCCCGACGTCGACTTCATCGAAGGCCTCAGCCCTGCTGTCTCCATCGACCAGAAGTCGACCAACCGCAACCCGCGGTCCACCGTCGGCACCATCACCGAGATCTACGACTACATGCGTCTGCTCTGGGCGCGTATCGGCATCCCGCACTGCCCCGAATGCGGTGAGCGTATTCAGCGTCAGACGGTGCAGCAGATCGCGGATCAGCTCATGGAGCTCCCCGAGCGCACCCGCTACCAGGTCGTCGCGCCGATCGTCTCTCAGAAGAAGGGCGAGTTCGTCGACCTGTTCCGCGAACTGGGGGCGAAGGGCTACTCTCGCGCCATCGTCGACGGTGAGCTCGTCCAACTCGCAGAGCCGCCGACGCTCAAGAAGAGCTACAAGCACGACATCGCCGTGGTGGTCGACCGCCTCGTGGCGTCGGACGACATCCTCGGTCGCGTCACCGACTCCGTCGAGACCGCGCTCGGGCTGGCCGGCGGGGTGGTGCAGATCAACTGCGTCGACGGCGAGGGCGACGACGCATGGCAGACGTTCTCCGAGAAGCTGGCCTGCCCGAACGGACATGCGCTCACGCTCACCGAGATCGAGCCGCGCACCTTCTCGTTCAACGCTCCGTTCGGTGCGTGCCCGGCGTGCTCCGGACTCGGCACCCGCATGTCGGTCGACGTCGACCTGATGCTGGGAGACGAAGACCTCTCGATCCGTGAGGGCGTCATCATCCCTTGGACCACGCAGGGAAAGGGGCTCTTCCAGTACTACGAGCGCTTGCTCGAGGGACTCTCGCGTGATCTCGATTTCTCGCTCGACACCCCCTGGCGCAAGCTGCACTCCGATGTGCAGGACGCGATCCTTCGCGGCGAGAACTATAAGGTGACGGTCAAATGGAAGAACCGGTACGGGCGCGAGATGCGCTACGCCTCTGGATTCGAGGGTGTCGTCCCGTACATCGAGCGTCAGTATCTGCAGGCCGAGTCCGACAACCAGCGCAACCGGTGGGGCGAGTACCTCCGCGAGGTACCGTGCCCGGTCTGTGACGGCAATCGCCTCAAGCCCGAGGTGCTCGCCGTGCAGGTGCATGGTCACTCGATCGCCGAGGTCTCGCACCTCAGCCTCGCTGACGCCCGCGCGTTCATGGAGACGCTCACCCTCACCGACCGCGAGGCGAAGATCGCCGCCCAGGTGCTGCGCGAGATCCGTCTGCGGCTCGACTTCCTGCTCCAAGTCGGACTCTCGTACCTCAACCTCAGCCGCTCGGCTGGCTCCCTTTCCGGTGGCGAGGCGCAGCGCATCCGCCTTGCCACGCAGATCGGCTCGGGTCTCACAGGGGTGCTCTATGTGCTCGACGAGCCGTCGATCGGACTCCACCAGCGCGACAACCGCCGTCTCATCGAGACCTTGCTCACGCTGCGCGACCTCGGCAACACGCTCATCGTCGTCGAGCACGACGAGGAGACGATCGAGGCCGCCGACTGGGTGGTCGACATCGGTCCCGGCGCGGGCGTCAACGGCGGCAAAGTCGTGCATTCGGGGCCGTATTCGGCGCTGCTGGACGACAGCGACTCGATGACGGGGGAGTATCTTTCCGGTCGGCGCGAGATCCCCATGCCGGCGAAGCGCCGCAAGATCGACAAGAAGCGCATGCTGAGCGTCGGCGGAGCTCGGGCCAACAACCTCCGCAACGTCACTGCCGACTTCCCCTTGGGCGTGCTCACCGCCGTCACCGGGGTCAGCGGGTCCGGCAAGTCCTCACTCGTGAACGACATCCTGTATCAGGTGCTCGCGTCTCGGCTGAACGGCGCTCGCACGGTCCCGGGCAAGCACACCCGAGTGACCGGCCTCGACAACCTCGACAAGGTCGTGCACGTGGACCAGGCGCCCATCGGCCGCACCCCGCGCTCGAACCCTGCCACCTACACGGGCGTGTTCGATCGCATCCGCACGCTCTTCAGCGAGACGCCGGAAGCGAAGGTCCGCGGCTATCAGCCCGGTCGCTTCAGCTTCAACGTCAAAGGCGGCCGCTGCGAGGCGTGCTCGGGCGACGGCACGATCAAGATCGAGATGAACTTCCTGCCCGACGTCTACGTCGACTGCGAGGTGTGCCACGGGAAGCGGTACAACCGCGACACGCTGGCTGTGCACTACAAGGGCAAGAACATCGCTGAGGTGCTCGAGATGCCGATCGAGGAAGCCGCGGACTTCTTCGAGCCGATCCAGGCGATCCACCGCTACATGAAGACGCTCGTCGACGTCGGGCTGGGCTACGTCCGACTCGGACAGTCGGCGACGACGCTCTCAGGTGGGGAGGCCCAGCGCGTCAAGCTCGCCACCGAACTCCAGCGTCGCAGCAACGGACGCAGCATCTACGTGCTCGACGAGCCGACGACGGGTCTGCACTTCGAAGACGTCCGAAAGCTGCTCGAGGTTCTCAACGGGCTGGTCGACAAGGGCAACACCGTGATCGTCATCGAGCACAACCTCGATGTGATCAAGTCCGCCGACTGGGTGATCGATCTCGGCCCGGAGGGCGGTTCGGGCGGCGGCCAGATCGTCGCCACGGGCACCCCGGAGCAGATCGCACGCGTCGAGGCGAGCCACACCGGCCTGTTCCTCGGCGAGATCCTGGGTGAGGGGCGCGCCGCGCGGAAGGCCAGTTGATGGCCGACGTGCTGCCGTACAAGCCGCGGCCGGGGGAGATCCCGACCGATCCCGGCGTGTATCGCTTCCGTGATGCGTCCGGCCGGGTGCTGTACGTCGGCAAGGCGAAGAACCTGCGACAGCGTCTGTCGAACTACTTCGCCCCGCTGCGGACGCTCCACGAACGCACCCGGCGCATGGTCACGACGGCGGCGTCCGTCGAGTGGACGGTCGTGTCGACGGACGTCGACTCGCTGCAGCTGGAATACATGTGGATCAAGGAATTCGATCCACCGTTCAATGTGCGCTACAAAGACGACAAGTCCTACCCCTTCATGGCGGTGACGCTCGCCGATGAAGCGCCCAGGGTGATCGTCACGCGCAACCGGAAGATCCCCGGTGCGCGGTACTTCGGCCCGTTCCCCAAGGTGTGGGCGGTGCACGAGACGATCGATCTGATGATCAAGGCGTTTCCCATCCGCACGTGCAGCGATTCGAGCTACAAGCGCGCGATGCAGACCGGCCGGCCTTGTTTCCCGGGCCAGATCGGCAAATGCGGCGGGCCGTGTTCGATGACGGTGAGCATCGAGGAGCACCGGGCCATGGTCGACGACTTCGTGGCCTTCATGGCGGGCGGTGACGAGCGCTTCACCCGCGAACTCACCAAGCGGATGCTGGCAGCATCGGCGGCGATGGATTACGAGGCGGCGGCGAAGTACCGCGACAAGCTCTCGGCCATCGAGGCCGTGTTGGGCAAGAGCGCGCTCGTGCTCCCCGCCGACGAGGACGCCGACCTCTTCGGCATCGCCGAGGACGAGCTGGCAGCAGCCGTGCAGCACTTCGTGATCCGCGGCGGCAGGGTGCGCGGTGTGCGTGCCCTGACCATCGAGAAGGAGATCGACATCTCGAGCGGCGATCTCGTCGAACAGGTGCTGCAGCAGGCATACGGGGAGGCGCAGGACGTCCCTCGCCGCATCCTCGTCCCGACGCTCCCCGACGATGCTGCGGAGCTCGAGGTGTGGCTGCGCGAGCGTCGCGGCAAGAAGGTCGAGATCGCGGTCGCACAGCGCGGCCAGCGAGCCGATCTGATGCGCACCGCGACGCTGAACGCTCAGCAGGCGCTGATCCGGTACAAGACCCGGCGCACCAGCGACTACGTTGCTCGAACGCAGGCTCTCACCGACCTCCAGGAGGCGCTGGGGATGTCCGAGGCACCCCTGCGCATCGAGTGCTTCGACATCTCGCATCTCGGTGGGACGAACGTCGTGGCATCGATGGTGGTCTTCGAAGACGGTCTGCCTCGCAAAGACCAGTACCGCTCGTTCAACATCGCCGAGACGACGGACGACACCGACTCCATGTACCAGGTGCTTCGTCGTCGCCTCGCTTATCTCGATCGTCCGGAGGAATCGGAGACCATCGATCCGACGACGGAAGCGGTCGTCGGGGAAGACGTGGGGGAGTCGACGGTTCGCCGCAAACCCCGGTTCGCCTATCCGCCGCAGCTCCTGCTCGTCGACGGCGGACAACCGCAGGTGGAAGCAGCGGCTCGTGCCCTCCGCGATGCGGGTCACACGGAGATAGCCGTGTGCGGGATCGCGAAGCGCCTGGAGGAGGTCTGGCTGCCCGGTGATGACTTCCCGGTGATCCTGCCGCGAACGAGCGAGGCGCTCTACCTGCTGCAGCGGCTTCGTGACGAGGCGCACCGATTCGCGATCACGCACCAACGCAAAAGGCGGCGCAACGACATCTCCTCCGTGCTCGCCGAGGTTCCGGGGCTCGGGGCCTCTCGCATCAAGGTCCTGCTCAAGCATTTCGGCTCGGTCACGGCGCTTCGCGCGGCCGAACCTGGACAGATCGAAGAAGTGCAGGGAATCGGGCCGGTGCTCGCTCAGAACATTCATTCGCACCTGTCGACTCGCTAGGCTGGAGGCCGAGGGGGAGAGGGAGCACTGAGCAATGTCTGACGAGGAAAAGGGCGAATTCCTCATCGTCACGGGAATGTCCGGCGCGGGCCGGACGACAGTGGCGAACGCACTCGAGGATCTCGGCTGGTACGTCGTCGACAACCTCCCGCCTCAGATCCTCCGGCCGTTGCTGGAGCTGACCGATATGGGCGGCAACGCGCTCCCCAAGGTCGCCGCGGTGGTCGATGTGCGTGGACGTAATCTCTTCGACGACTTCCCCGGAGTCGCGCGGGCCCTCCGGTCTCGCGGGTCCGTGCGCGTGCTGTTCCTCGACGCCTCCGATGACGTCCTCGTGCGCCGCTTCGAGTCTGTCCGGCGCCCACATCCGCTCCAAGGGGACGGGACACTTCTCGATGGGATCCGGATCGAGCGCACCAGGCTCGCGCCGATCCGCGAGGCGGCCGACCTGGTCATCGACACCTCGACCCTCAACATCCATCAACTGGCGACGCAGGTGTCGGACATCTTCTCCGAGGAGGGGGAGGCGCGTCACCGCGTGACGCTCCTCAGCTTCGGGTTCAAGTACGGCCTGCCGACCGACGTCGACATCGTCGCCGACATGCGTTTCCTTCCCAATCCGTTCTGGAACGAAGAACTCCGCGGTCTCACGGGCCAGGACGAGACGGTGCGTGACTACGTTCTCTCGCGGCCGGGGGCGATGGAATTCCTGGACGCCTACTCGACAGCCCTGCTGCCGGTCCTCGAGGGGTACCAGCGGGAGAACAAGAGCCACTCCACGATCGCGATCGGTTGCACGGGTGGAAAGCACCGTTCGGTCGCGATGTCGGAGGAGTTGGCACGCAGGCTCTCCGCGATCCCCGGCGTCGCCGTCAACGTCCGCCACCGGGACCTCGGCCGAGAATAGCGGTCCGCCCGGCCGAGTAAGCTGGACGTTTGCGCCGCGACCCGGCGCGTGAACGTGAAG
>JAQZBG010000101.1 GCA_029239165.1 Microbacterium sp.
ACGGCATCCACCGCCGCCTGCTGTGCTCGGACGAGCACCGCGATGCGCTCTGCCGCTTCAGGGTCGGGGCTGCCGACGACGTAGGTCCGCGTGCTGTCGGAGTTGTAGCCGCTCGGCACGGCACCGCCGATGTCGACCACGACGACGTCGCCCTCCTCGATCACGCGGTCTGACACCTCATGATGCGGGTCGGCGCCGTTCGGGCCCGAGCCGACGATGACGAACTCGACCGTACGGTGGCCCTCCGCCACGATGGCCTCGGCGATGTCGGCTGCGACCTCGCGCTCGGTGCGTCCGGCCCGAAGCCACTCGTGCACGCGGCGATGCACCGCGTCGATCGCGTCCCCTGCGCGGCGGAGCTCGGCGATCTCCTCGGCGTCCTTGATCATGCGACCTTCGCGGAGCACGGGTGTCGCCAGCTCGAGACGCACACCGAGACGCTCGCCGATCGGAACGACGTGCAGTGCCGGCAGCGCATCCGAGACACCGACGCGGGTGACCGAACCCACAGCCTCGGTCACGAGCGCATACGGGTCTTCCCCGTCGACCCAGTCGGCGACCGCCAGACCGAGTTCGCCGACGGCCGTGGTACGCACCTTCGCGAGTTCCATCCGCGGCACGACGACGGTCGGAGCGATGTCGGGGCCGATCACCAGCGCGGTCAGCCGTTCGATCGTGTCGCCCTCGACGCCCAGCAGATACTGCAGGTCGGGGCCGGGTCCGACGATGATCGCGTCCAGTCCGGATTCGCTGGCCAGGGAGGCGGCGCGGGCGAGCCGGGCGGCGTACACGGAGGCGGGGAAGGGGAGTGTGCTCACGGGCTCCACGCTACTGCGCGGGTGCCCGCGACGGCATCCGGGTCTGTGAACGCGGGGTCAGCCCGCGCGCACGGCGCGGGGCGGCACTCCGTACTGGGCGCGGAACACGCGGCTGAAGTGCGCCGCATCGACGAAGCCCGCACTCATCGCGATCTCGGCGATGGAACGGTGCGCCTGATACGGGTCGATCAGCGCGTCGTAGCATCGCTGCAGTCGGCGTCGACGGATGACCGTGGACACCGAGGCGCCCTGCTCGCTGAACATCGAGTGCAGGTGCCGCACGGAGATGTAGTGCGCCGCCGCGATCTGCGAGGGGGACAGTCCGCTGTCGGAGAGGTGCACGTCGATGTACGTGAGGATGTGCGTCAGCGTGGTGGAGTGTGCGCTCACCGGGCCGTCGGTCGCGGCGACGTTCGCCTCCAGCACCGTGCTGAGCATGTCGACGGCGGTCCGCAGCATCCGTCGGGCGATGCGGCTGTCGAGGTGGTGTGCACCTTCCGCGAGGGACCCGAGATAGGGGCCGACCATCGCACCCAGCGCCCCGCCGGCATTGAGGCGCGTCGCGGTGATCCGGCTGGTGTCCTCGGTGGGGATGTCGAGGAGGACCTTCGGGAACATCACCACCGACATCTGCACGGCATCATCGAAGAGCAGCGAGTACGGGCGGTCGGTGTCGTAGAGCGCCATGTCGCCGCTGCCGAGAGTGGTCTCGCGCCCGTCCTGCACGATCATGCCGCTGCCGCGCTCGATGCGCGAGAACTTGAAGTACTGCTGAGGCGCGCGGGAGATCAGTGAAGGAGTCCGGTGCACGCCGTGTCCGTCCGCATCGATCGCGAAGACGTGGATGTCGCCGGCGGCGGTGGCGTCGATCGCTCCCCGGAAGGAATCCTGTTCCGGCGCCGTGACGTCGAGCGCGACGACAGCGCGGGACACCGCATGGCGGTAATCGAGGAACGACAGACTCTGCATCAAGGCTCACCTCACTGTGGCCGATCATATACGATGCTGCATTTTAGCATTCGTCCGCTGTGCCCGCGTAGACAAGTGTTCTGCTCTCGCCGTCAATCGACGACGCCTTCCCGTGGCGAGTATGAGGACCTACCCGAGCATCGAAGGAGCTGTGCCATGGTGACGTCCACTCCCACAACGTCGACGACGAGAACAGCCGAGCATCGGCGCCTCGGCGTCTTCGCGGTCGCGTTCATGATCATCGCGGCCTCCGCACCGCTCACCGTCCTCGCCGGCGGAGTGACCAGCGCCTATGCGGTCACGCACGTCGACGGCATCCCCTTCGGCTACATCGTGCTGGCGGTGGCGCTCGGCGTCTTCGCGATCGGATACGCGGCCATGAGCAGGTTCGTCACCAACGCCGGCGCGTTCTACGCCTACGTCGCTCAGGGGATCGGTCGCCCGACCGGCGTCGGCGCCTCGATCCTCGCCTTCCTGGCGTACAACGCCATGCAGATCGGCATCTACGGGATGCTCGGGTTCCAGATCAGCTCGTTCATCGAGTCGAAGACCGGGTGGGCGAGCCCGTGGTGGATGTGGGTGCTCCTCACGATCGTGCTCGTCGGTGTGCTCGGAGTCCACCGTGTGGATCTCTCGGCGAAGGTGCTGGGCGTTCTCGTCGCACTCGAGTTCGTGGCGGTGATCATCTTCGACGTGTTCGCCTTCGGGAACCCGGCCGAGGGGTTCACCGCGGCCCCCATCACTCCGGCGGCGCTGTTCGTCCCGGGAGTAGGCGCTGTCCTCGCCTTCGGCATCGCGGCGTTCATGGGCTTCGAGTCGGCGGCGATCTACGGAGAGGAGTCGAAGGATCCGAAGCGCACCATCCCGCGTGCCACGTTCCTCGCGGTCTGCGTGTCCGGCATCTTCTACGCCATCTCCTCCTGGGCGCTCGCGCTCGCGGTCGGTCCGAGCAAGATCACCGACCCTGCAGGCATCTCGCCGGAAGAGGCCGGTCCCCCGCTGTTCTTCAACTTCGTCGCGGAGCACCTCGGCGTCATCTGGGTGGACGTGATGTCGATCCTCTTCATCACCAGGGTGAGCAGGGCTGGGATCCCGCGAACGGCCCGTACCCGGTGATCACTCTCTTCACCTGGCTCACGAACCTCGGCGCTTTCGGGCTCGTGCTCCTCCTGGTGCTGGTCTCGGTCGCGGTGATCGGGTTCTTCCGCCGCGATCAGCGCGGAGTGGGCAGCGGCAGCAGACTGGTCGCCCCCATCATCGCCTTCGTCGCGCTGGCGATCGTGTGGGTGCTGATCCTGCTGAACTGGGATGTCCTGCTCGGTCAGCCCGAATCCACGCCGACGACGTTCATCCTGCCCGCCGTGCTGCTGGTTCCCTCGGCACTCGCCGTCGTGTGGGCGCTGTGGTTGCGGAAGGCGCGGCCCGATGTCTACCGCCAGATCGGCCACGGCACCGAACTGCCCGAGGCCCCGCTCCTGGGTGAGCCGGCGGTCGAAGCGACGAAGGGCAACCTGTGAGCACCGCTGACACCAGACTGACCTTCCGCTATCTGTCCGAGCCGGACATGGTCGCGGCCGGAGTCACAGACATGTCCCGGTGCGTCGACGTGATGGAGGAAACCCTCCGTCTCGTCGATGCCGGCGACTACCGGATGGGTGGACCGGAGGGGAACTCGCACGGGTCGATGGTCACGTTCCCCGCGGAATCCATTCACGACGGCATGCCCCTCGACGGACCGCATCGGCGGATGATGGCGATGCCGGCCTACCTCGGCGGCTCCTTCCAGACAGCCGGGTGCAAGTGGTACGGGTCGAACATGGCCAACCGCGAGAGCGGTCTGCCGCGGTCGATCCTGATGCTCACCCTGAGCGACAAAGACACCGGGGCTCCTCTCGCACACATGTCGGCCAACCTGTTGAGCGCTTATCGCACCGGCGCCGTGCCCGGCGTGGGAGCCCGCCACCTCGCGAACCCCGATGCCCGGAGCGTGGGCATCGTGGCGCCCGGGGTGATGAATCGGACGACGCTCGAAGCCTTCGTGGCCGTGCGCCCCGCGCTCGACACCCTGAAGGTCGCCGGGCGCAGCCGCGCGAGCATCGACTCCTTCGTCGAGTGGGTGCGGCACGAGTACCCGCAGTTCACGACGGTCACCGTCGTCGACAGTGTGGAGGATGCCGTGCGCGGGAGCGACCTCGTCACGATCGCCCCCACGACACCGGCCGGATCTGCGAACTACGTGCGGATCGAGAAGCGGTGGGTGAAGCCGGGCGCCTTGGTGAGCCTCCCCGCCGACATCATGATCGACGACGAGTTTCTGCACGGAGCCCGGCACATCGCCGACTTCCGCGGCCTGTACGAGGCGTGGAGCGAAGAGGTGCCCCACCCCGCACACGAGCACATCGGTCTCCACGGCATGTACCTGCTGGACCGCATCCGCTCCGGCGAGGTCGCCGATGAGGCGCTGGAGAACCTCCCCGCGATCATGAGCGGCGAAGCCGAGGGTCGTCGCAACGAGGACGAGGTCTTCCTCTACTCCGTCGGTGGCATGCCCGTGGAAGACGTCGCCTGGGGCACGGTCGTCTACCGGCGGGCGGTGACCGAAGGCATCGGCACGGAGCTTCTCCTCTGGGACGCCCCGGCTCTCGCATGACCGGCATCCCTCTCACCTCCCCCAACCGTCAGGAGCCCTCATGAGCGCACAGGTCAGGAAGCGGATCGTCATCGTCGGTCTCGGCGCAGTCGGTGCGCTCGCCGCATGGCGTCTGTCGCAGCGCGACGATGTCGAGGTCATCGGCGTCGAGCAGTACGGCAAGGTGCACGACCGCGGCTCGTACGCCGGGGAGTCCCGGGTGTTCCGCACGGCCTATCACGAGGGTGGGCGCTACGTGCCGATGCTCCAGGAGTCGCGGCGGCTGTGGCGCGAGCTGGAACAGCAGTCTGGTCGCGAGCTCTACCTCGAGGTGGGGGCCCTGTCGATCGCGCAGCCCGACCGGATCGAGATGCGCACGACCCTCGAGACCGTGCGCGAGTTCGACCTGCCGCACACGCTGTACGACACAGAGGAACTGCGGCGCGAGCACCCGCAGCACAACGTGCACGACGGCGATGTGGGTGTGCTCGACCACCACGGCGGTGGCATCCGCCCCGAGGTCTCGCTGATGGCGGCCCTCGATCTCGCCGAAGCCGCAGGCGCGCAGCTGCGTTTCCACACCCCCGTACTCGCGATCGAGGAAGAGCCGGGCGGCGTGGTGGTGCGGATCCCGGGTGAGGCGATCAGGGCCGACACCGTGATCCTCGCCTCCGGTTCGTGGTCGACGCGGCTGGACGGCCGCCTGCGGGACCTGCTGCGGCTGCAGGTCCTGGGACTGACCTGGTTCATGCCCACGGACATCGCTGCTTTCCTCCCGGAGCGCTTCCCCGCCTTCCTGCGCGACGTCGGCCCCGTGCACTTCTTCGGGGCACCGAGCCTCGACGGCTACTCGATCAAGGCCAGCAGCAACCCGACCTGGCCGGTCGCTCGCGATGTCGACGAGGTGCCTCGGGAGTACACGCGGCACGAGCTCGTGAAGATCGGCCAGCAGGCTCAGGAGTTCTTCCCGACGCTGAACCCCGAACCGGTGCGATCCAGTGTGCACCACTGCGCGTACACCCCGGATCGCACGCCGATCGTCGATGTCAGCGCGAGCGAGCGGGTCGTGACGGTGACCGGGCTCTCCGGACACGGCTTCAAGTTCGCGCCCGTGCTGGGGGAATGGGCGGCCCGGCTCGCCACGACGCCGAGCACGTCCGGCATCGATCCGCACTTCGCGTTGGCCGCGCATCTCGATCGACTGGCGACCGTCGGTCCGTATCGCGGCGGCGGTCATTGAGCCACGGTACGGGTGACGCTCTTCGGACACGGACCGACAAGGGCGCCGCACGGGCAGTCAAGCCCCGCTCGACCCCCGAGCACAGACTCGAACTGCACGATGAACCTGTCGTGCCCCCATCGTGAGGAGACAGTGATGTCGGAGAACGCCCCGGTTCTGGACGAGGCCGCGCTGCTGGAGCGCGTCGGCGCCCCCGTAGGTCAGGGTCGCGAAGTGGTCGATGCGGCGACGCGTGAGCCGCTCGGCCGGGCACCCGTGCACACGGTCGAAGAACTCGACGACGCGGTCGCACGCGCGAAGGCGGCGCAGCCGGGGTGGGATGCGCTGGGTCACACGGAGCGCAGCGCACTCCTGAACCGGGTGGCCGATGCGATCGACGCGAACGCCGAGCCGCTCGCCCGGCTGCTCTCGCGGGAGCAGGGAAAGCCCCTCAACGGTCCGAACGCCCGCTTCGAGGTGGGGGCGTGCTCGGCATGGCTGCGCACCGCCGCCGCGACACCGCTCGAGCCGGAGACCGTGGTGGACGACGGCGAGACGCACGCGGAACTCCACTATCGCGCCATCGGCGTGGTCGGAGCCATCGGTCCGTGGAACTGGCCCCTCATGATCGGCATCTGGCAGATCGCCCCGGCGCTCCGCATGGGGAACACGGTGGTCGTGAAGCCGAGCGGGTACACGACACTCAGCGTGCTGGCGCTGATCGAGGTCATGAACCGCGTGCTCCCCCGCGACGTCCTGATCGGCGTGGCCGGCGATCGCGAGGTCGGCGCGCGGATCGCCTCGCACCCCGACATCGGCAAGGTCATGTTCACGGGGTCCACCGCGACCGGGCGCAGCATCGTCGAGAGCTCGGCGAAGAACCTCGCCAGGCTCACGCTCGAGCTGGGTGGCAACGATGCGGGGATCGTTCTCCCGGGAGTCGATGCACAGGCCATCGCGCAGGACCTCTTCTGGGGAGCGTTCATCAACACGGGCCAGACCTGTGCCGCGCTCAAGCGCCTGTACGTGCACGACTCGGTGTACGACGAGGTCGTGGAGGCGCTCGCCGGCATCGCCCGCGAGACCCCGATGGGCAACGGCCTGGACGAGCAGAACGTGCTCGGTCCGCTGCAGAACCGCGCGCAGTTCGAGATCGTGCGCGACCTGGTCGAGGATGCCGCCCGCAACGGCGGCCGGATCGTCACGGGAGGTGCTCCGGCCACCGAGCTGGGAGAGCTCTTCTATCCTGTGACGCTCGTCGCGGATGTGACGGACGGGGTGGCCCTCGTCGACGAGGAGCAGTTCGGTCCTGCGTTGCCGATCATCCGATACACCGACGTCGACGACGCGGTCGCCAGTGCCAACGGGCTCGACGTCGGCCTCGGCGCGTCGGTCTGGGGTGAACGTGAAGAGGCGCGAAAGGTCGCCGCGCGCATCCACGCCGGCACCGTCTGGATCAACTCCCACGGCGGCGTGCATCCGATGATCCCCTTCGGCGGCCACAAGTCTTCCGGCTACGGCCTCGAGTTCGGAGTCGAAGGGCTGAAGTCGGTCGCGGTGCCGCAGGTCATCAACGGCTGAGCGGGAGAGGGCGCGGTTCCCGTGGCCGCGCCCTCTCGTGCACGGTCCGAGCGGTCAGCTGATCGCGAGGCGGATGCGCTCCGCGAAGAATTCCAGGTCTGCCTTCGTGAGGTCAGTGACCGCATAGGCCGTCGGCCACACGGTGCCGTCGTCGAGGTTCGAGATCGGCTCGAAGCCGAACGTGCCGTAGCGCACCTTGAACTTGCTCGCGGGTTGGAAGAAGCAGAGCACCTTCCCGTCGCGGCCCCACGCCGGCATCCCGTAGTAGGTGCGGGGCATGAGCTCCGGTGCGACTTCGGAGACGAGGGCGTGCAGCTTGTTCGACAGCGCCTGATCTTCGGGCGTGAGCTTCTCGATCGCCTCCTTGATGTCGGCCTCCCCCGCGGCGCGCAGCTCTTCCGGCGACTTCTTCGCGCGGGAGCGGCGGGTACGAGCCTCCTTCGCGGCGGCCTGCATGGCCTCGCGTTCCTCGGCGGTGAAGTTCTTCTCTTTCTCGGCCATGGTGAGTCCTCTCGAAGTGCTGCCGGTATGGGAATCACACTACGGACGTCGATCCTCCCTGTGCTTCTTGATTCGTGATCGATCCACGAAGCGCCTGACTGCCAGACTGGCGCCATGACGACAGTCTTCACCGGCCGCATCCGTCCGCTCTCCCCGAGTGCGGACGCGGAGGCCGAGGCCATGGCCGTCGACGGCGGCACGATCGTCGCCGTCGGGTCTTCGGACGACCTCCGCCACAGCTTCCCGGATGCCGACGTCGTCGCCCTCGAAGGCTGGGTCATGCCGGGGCTGATCGAGCCGCACGGGCACCCCGGCTTCTCGGCGATACTGCTCTCCGATCTCGTGGTCGACCTCCGTCCCGTCGTGATCCCCGACGCGGATGGTGTCCTCGCGGCGCTGCGGACGGCTGTGGCGGATGCCGCCGGCGAGGCGGTGTTCGCGAACGGCTGGGATGCACTGCTGCAGCGCGGCCTGCCCGATCCGGACATCCGCTTCCTCGACGAGCTCGCCGGCAGCGTGCCCCTCGTGGTGATCCACAACTCCGGTCACTCCGTGTACTTCAATACCGCGGCCGCGTTCGCCGCGGGCCTCGATCGGAACACGCCCGACCCGGCGGGCGCCTCGTTCGGTCGCGACGCAGCGGGCGAGCTCACCGGGGTCGCACGGGAGGCCGCGGCGGTCGAGATGGTGGTGGCGCCCATGCTCGCGAAGGCGCAGCAGCACCTCCCTCGCATCCTCCCCGCTCACCTGACCGACCTCGCCTCTCGCGGCATCACGACCGTGTCGGACCTGTCCTGGAACCCCGACCTCAACCCGCTGATCGAGACGCTTCGCGCGCAGGGAGAGATGCCTGTGCGACTGCGGTGGTACGAGATGTCCCGTCCGGATGGGACGCCCGCGGCGCGAGAGGGAGGCGACGCGGTCTTCCGCCAGACCGGGGCGAAGATCTGGTCCGACGGCTCGCCGTGGGTGGGGAACATCGCGACGTCCTTCCCCTACCTCGACACCCCGGCGACCCGGTCCCTCGGGCTCGAGCCGCATCACGTCGGGAACGCGAACTACACGGCCGAACAACTGAGGACGATCGCCGAACCCTATGCCGCAGCCGGCTGGCAGCTCGCCTGCCACGTGCACGGCGACCTCGCGATCGACGCCACGCTCGACGTGTACGAGCAGCTGATCGGGCAGCACGGGCTGGCCGACCACCGCTTCCGGTTGGAGCACTGCGGAGCCATGATGCCGGCGCAGTTCGAGCGCGCGGCAGCGCTCGGGGTGACGGTCAGCATCTTCGTCGACCACATCACCTACTGGGGCGAGGTCCTGGTCGACGACCTCTTCGGCGCGGAGCACGGCGGGGCCTGGGCCGATGCCGGTGCGGCCTTCGCCGCCGGACACCGGGCGACCTTCCACAACGACGGCTGGGTCACCCCGAACGAGCCGTTCCGCAACATGGCCGTCGCCGAGACCCGCACCACGCGGAACGGATACCGGATGCCGGGCGGCAGTGCGGTCACCCGCGAACAGGCGCTGCTCGCGCACACCGCCCACGCGGCCTGGCAGCTGTTCAGCGATCATGAGGTGGGTGCGCTCGCGCCCGGCCTCCTCGCCGACTTCATCGTCGTCGACCGCGATCCGGTCATGGTCTCGGCCCAGGACCTCGCCGCGACGCAGGTGAAGGCGACGTACGTGAGCGGGATCCGGGTCGCCTGAAACGCGGTCATCCGCGGCCTCTGCCGCCGGATAGTGTGTGAGCCATGGACCTGCGTGTCGCGGCGTATGCGGTCGTCAACGATGACGACGGCCGTCTTCTGTTGGCGCGGTGGACCGAGGGCCGTCGCGTGGCATGGACCATGCCCGGCGGTGGGCTCGAGCCCGGCGAGTCGCCGGAGGATGCGGTGCGTCGCGAGCTCCGGGAGGAGACCGGCTACACCGTGAAGGTCGGCGAGCTCCTCGGCATCCACTCCCGGGTCATCCCCGCGGGACGGCGCGTGCAGAAGGCCGCGGATCCGTTGCACACGTTGCGCATCGTCTACCGGGCGCAGGTCACGGGCGGCAAGCTCCGCTTCGAAACGGAGGGCTCGACCGACATGGCCGAGTGGTTCCCCCTGAAGGCCGTCGCCGAACTGCAGCGCGTCAAGCTCGTGGACATCGCGCTGCGAATGGCCGGCATCCTCTGAACTCAGCGCTCTTCGGGAACCGAGATGTCGGCGACCGTCGCTCCGTAGGCGGAGATCAGGTCATCCGCCTCGACGAACAGGCTGTACCCGTGGGCACCGGCACCCATGGCGATGCGCTGGCCGACGATGGACTCATCGGCGAAGATCGGCCAGTCCGTGGTGCTGCCGATGGGGACGATGGTGCCCCGCTCGTAGCCGGTCGCCTGCAGCGCGAGTTCTGGCTCGGGGAGACGCAGCTTGTTCACGCCGACGAGCGCGCGCAGCTTCGGCCATGAGATCGAGCGCCCGCCCGGCACGAGGGCGAACAGGAAGGTGTCGTCCGAACGCTTCACGACGAGCGTCTTGACGATGCCCGACGCCGGGATGCCGAGCAACTCGGCTGCCTCGAACAGGCTGCCGGCGGCCGGTCTCTCCCGGATCTCGATCTCAAGCCCGCGGGCAGCGGCTGCCTGCCGCACCCGTGCATGCCGATCGCCTCCGTCACCGGGGGCGACGGAGGCGAGGTCGGACTGGTTCACGCGTCGGGTGCGGCGAGCGGGTCGTCCGCGACCCAGAGCTCGTCGTCGGCACGCAGCGCCTGCCATGCGGCGTAGAGCACACCGGCGGCAGCAGCAGCACCGAGGATGATCGCGACGATCGAGCCGAGGCCCGGGCCCTTCTTCTCGGGCACGGCCTTGCGGGCGTGCACCGTGAGGCCGTGACGCTTGGCGTTGGCGACATCCCACGCGGTGAGCGCGGTGCCGACGACACCGCCGACGATGGGGACGACCTTGTCGTCGACGACGTGCTTGCCCATCTTCACGCCGCGGTCCACGACCGGGGCCAGACGACGGTTGTACGTGTCCTGCACGACAGGAACGACCTGTTCGCGGTTGAGCTTTCCGAGCTGACGCCCGGCTTCACGGGCGACCTCGGCGGCGTGACCGACGAGCACCTGCTGGTTCTCCCAGAGCTGGTTCGCGTCTTTCTGAAGACGACGCAGTTCCTTCTTCCGCTTGCGGCTGAGGCTCACGATGCTCTCCTGTCCATTGGAGTACGGGTTCCCCATCTTGCCACGAGAGGCTGGAAGCCGGGCGGGAATCGCCCGACCCTTGCGCCGCCACTCGATCCGATGTACACCGGGCGAACTCACCGGAAGCTCTGCGAGAATGAGGACATGGCTCACGCTTCCCACGTCGCAACTCTGCACACCAACCACGGTGACATCGTCATCAACCTCTTCGGGGACCACGCACCGAAGACGGTCAAGAACTTCGTCGGTCTCGCCGACGGCACCCAGGAGTGGACCGATCCCGCCACCGGCAAGCCGGGCGAGGGTCCTCTCTACAAGGACGTCATCTTCCACCGCATCATCCCGAACTTCATGATCCAGGGCGGCGACCCGCTCGGACAGGGCGTCGGCGGCCCCGGCTACAACTTCGACGACGAGATCAACATGGAGCTC
>JAQZBG010000102.1 GCA_029239165.1 Microbacterium sp.
AGGTACGAGATGGCGACATCGGCGCCTTCGCGCGCGAACGCGATCGCCGTGGCGGCGCCGATACCGGAGTCGCCTCCGGTGATCAGGGCCTTGCGGCCGGTGAGTCGTCCGGTGCCCCGGTAGCTCTCCTCGCCGAGGTCGGCCTTAGGGGCCAGGTCGGCGTCGGAGCCGGGTTCCGGCATGTGCTGCTTCTCGGGCTCGATGTCCGCATAGAGCTCGGCAGGGTTCGTGAAGGTGTACTGGTCGCGGGGCATGATGCGTCCTTTCGACAGTGGCTGCGGAAGGTTCATCGTGCGCGCGGTCAGGGGACGGAAGCAAAACCCTTGTCAGCCTCCGCCCCCTTTGCTACAGGCAGCAGCGCGGGCCGCCGAGGTCAGCCGATGTTCGCCGTGATCGCCGCGAGGTGCGCGGCGGACTCTTCGGCGGACGAGGGGCGTCCCTCGACGCCGGGCCGCTGCTGCCAGGGGTGCGGGCCGTCCGGGTGGCGGTACTCGACGCCTGCGGCATCCAGTCGGGCGAGGTGCTCGACGAGCCGCGGCTCGAACTCGGCGAAGTCGCGTTCCCCGTCGGTCCACAGCGCCTCGGCGACGGCGCAGAGTCGCGGGAACGCCCGATAGTCGAGGCCGCGCGCCGAGTCGATGTGCTCGGTCCACAGGTTCGCCTGGCCGCCGAGGACATGGCGCGCCTCGGTCGCATCGAGCTCTGCGGGCACGGGATCGAACCCGTACACGGTCCTGAGAGTCGTCACCGTGCCCACCGGGATCGGCTCGGTCGGGAGCGCGGATTCGCGGTAGTCGAGATACACCGTGTCTTCGGGGCAGGCGACCACGTCGTGGCCGGCGCGGGCCGCCGCCAGTGCGCCGACGCGCCCCCGCCACGACAGCACGCTGGCTCCGGCGACCAGGCCGCCCTCGAGGATCTCATCCCAGCCCAGCAGCTTCTTCCCGCGAGAGCGGAGGTGCTCGCCGATCCGGCCGATGAACCAGCTCTGCAGTTGCTCCTCGTCGCGCAGGCCGAGCTCCCGCATCCGCTCCTGCGTGCGGGGGTCTTCGCGCCACTGCACCTTCGGGCATTCGTCGCCGCCGATGCAGACGTACTCCGAGGGGAACAGATCGATGACCTCGTCGAGCACGTGCGTGAGGAAGTCGATGGTCGTCTCCTCCGCGTTGAAGATGACGGGATTGATGCCCCACTTCGTCCATGGCGCGTCCGGAGCGTCGAGCCCCACGCCGAGATGCGGATACGCGGCCACCGCCGCCTGCGCGTGTCCCGGCAGCTCGATCTCGGGGATGACCGTGACTCCGCGATCGGCCGCGTAGGAGACGATCTCGCGGATGTCGTCCTGCGTGTAGAAGCCGCCGTGGGGCCGGCCGTCGCCGGGGGAACCGTGTGTGGCGCCGACCTGGCTCTCCGGACGCCACCCGCCGATCTCGGTGAGCCGCGGGTAGCGGTCGATCGCGATGCGCCAGCCCTGGTCGTCGGTGAGGTGCAAGTGCAGCGTGTTGAGGCGGTGCATGGCGAGCAGGTCGATGAAGCGCCGCACCTCGCGTGCCGGAGTGAAGTGCCGGGCGACGTCGAGCATGGCCCCGCGCCAGGCGAACTTCGGTGCATCACGCACGTGCGTCGCCGGCGCCGTCCAGCGCACGCCGCGTACGGGGGAGGTTCGATGGATCGCGGACGGGAACAGCTGCAGCAGCGCCTGCACGGCCCAGTGGCCGCCGCGCGCTTCGGCCGCGGAGATGCGCACGGACGTCGGGGCGATCTGCAGCTCGAAACCCTCCGAGTCGAGATCCCGATCGAGGTCGAGACGGATCTCGTCGGTTCGGGTGGGCAGCTCCTCGCCGCCGCGCTCTTCGACGGCGAGCGGCAGGACGAGGCCGGTCGCGGCACGGAGCCGCTCCTGAAGCCGCAACCCCGGCTGCAGCAGCGCGGGGTGGGTCGACACCGTCGTGAGAGGTGTGAGTTCGAACTCCCCTTCTGATGAATTCCGGCTCTGAGCTCGGGGAAGGAGAGTCGGTGAGAGCGAGTGATCTGAATGCATGTGCGGCGATCCTGAATTCGTTGGTTTCATGGCCTAATAGTTAGTAAATAAAGTGACCTAATTGCAGAACGCTAATCACGGTCGATTTGGAAACAACACCGTCATCGCGCAGAAATATAACAGTTCCACATCTCGCGAGGAAATGATTGACAAGGGATATGAAACAGAGGTGTACTAACTTTCACCCGACAAGCACATCGAAGTGACAATTGCGGTTCCCATTCACCAAGGAGAGTTCTGTGGCAATCAAGAAGTTGGCAGCGATCGGCGCACTCGGCGTCGTGACCGCTCTCGCGCTCAGCGCATGTTCCGGTTCCACCGGTGCCGGTCAAGGCGCCGCACCCACTGACGGCAAGGTTCCCGAGGTCGACGGCAAGGGGCAGAAGCTCACCGTCTGGGTCATGGACGGCGACTACACGCCCGAGACCCTCGACGCGATCAACGCGAAGTTCACCGAGGCCACCGGCGCCGAGGTGAACCTCCAGGTGCAGACCTGGGACGGGATCACCACGAAGATCACGACCGCACTCGCGACCGACACTCCTCCCGACGTCATCGACGTGGGCAACACCCAGGTCGCGAGCTACGGCGCCAACGGCGGTCTCCTCGACATCACCCCCTACAAGGACGACCTCGCTCAGGGGCAGACCTGGCTCGACGGACTCGTCGACCCCGCGACCATCAGCGGCAGCCTCTACGGCGTCCCGGGCTTCGCGGGTGCCCGTGCCGTGATCTACAACAAGACCATGTGGGCCGAAGCCGGCGTGACCGAAGTGCCGACCACCTACGAGGAGTTCACGGCCGCGCTCGACAAGGTCAAGGCCGCCAACGCGCAGACCCCCGACTTCTCGGCGTTCTACCTCCCCGGTCAGTACTGGTACGCGGGGCTCCAGTTCCTGTGGGACGCGGGCGGCGAGATCGCCACCGAGAAGGACGGCGAGTGGACCTCGGGCTTCAGCACCGACGAGTCGCTCGAAGGGCTCGAAGCGTTCCAGTCCTTCCAGAACGAGTACTCGACGGCAGCGTCGTCCACGCTCGACACCATCGAGCCGAATCAGAGCCAGATCTTCGCCGACGGCAAGACCTCGGCGATCCTCAACACCAACACGAGCGCCATCCTCACGATCGACCCGGAGCTCGAGGACGACCTCGGCACCTTCCCGTTCCCCGGACTCTCCGGTGAGGCGCAACCGGTCATGCTGGGCGGCTCCGATTGGGCGATCCCGGTGAAGTCGAAGAACAGCGACCTCGCCCTGAACTGGGTCAAGATCGCCGCGAGCCCCGAGATCCAGCAGGATTACGTGTTCGGCGTCGACGGCTGGATCCCCAACAGCACCGAGGGCATCGAGTTCGCGCAGGAGTCGCTCGACGACGTGAAGGTCAGCTTCTTCACCGCCGCGCTGAGCTCGAAGGCGACGCCGGCCAACGCGAACTGGACGACGATCGAGAGCAACAAGGACGTCAACAGCCTGTTCTCGTCGATCGCCTCCGGATCGAAGTCCGTCGAGGACGCCGCCGCCGACTTCGACACCGCTGCCGACAAGGCGCTCAACACGAAGTAGCGCGACCGGTGCCGTGCGATCGCCCCTGACCGATCGCACGGCACCCCCGCCCTCCGACGACGACCGCGCCCCGACACCGTCGTCCCGACCCCCACGAAAGGCGAGTCCTTGGTCGACACCGCTGTTGCCTCACCTCCGCCCCCGCCGACCATCGCGCCCCGCCCTTCCCGGCAGACCGCGCCGAAGGGGCGGCGCCGATCGACCGCACCGCTCTGGCTGCTGACACCGGCGGGGCTGATGATCGTGTTCGTCACCCTGCTCCCGATCGGCTTCCTGGTCTTCACGTCGTTCACCGACTACAACCAGCGGACGCTGTTCACCGGCGCCTTCTCGTTCGTCGGACTCGATCAGTACGCCGCCGTGCTCTCCGACCAGGAGTTCTGGTGGTCGCTGCTGCGGACCGTGCTCTTCACGGCAGCGCTGGTCGGAGGCAGCGTCGTCATCGGCGCGGGCATGTCCCACCTGATGACGCGACTGCCCTCGTCGCTGCGCTACCTCACGACCGTCGTCCTGATCCTCGCCTGGGCCATGCCGAACGTCGCCTCCTCGATCGTCTGGTCCTGGCTGTTCCAGCCGCAGTACGGCGTCATCAATTGGATGCTGACCCAGACCGGCCTCTTCGGCGACATGACCAGTGTCGACTGGGCATCCGACCCCACGCTCGCCTGGGTCTGCATCTGGCTCCTGGTCGTCTGGCAGGCGGTGCCGTTCATCGCCCTCACCCTCTACGCCGCCGAGACGCAGGTGCCCCTGGAGCTCAAAGAGGCCGCGCGTCTGGACGGAGCATCCGAATGGAAGATCTACCGGGTCGTCGTGCTGCCGTCGATCGCCCCGACGATGCTGCTGGTGACCATGCTCTCGATCATCTGGGACTTCAACGTGTTCAACCAGATCTGGCTCATCTCGGAGGGCGGCCCTGACGGGGCGACATCCACCCTGGGCGTGTTCACCTACACCACCGCCTTCTCGGGAAACCTGCAGATCGGAGCGGGATCGGCCATCGCGGTCGCGTCGACGCTCATCCTCGTGGCGCTCAGCGCCCTGTACATCCGCAACCTCGTGCGCTCGGGAGAAGACCTGTGACCATGACGACTCGTACGCGTCGCCGGCGGCGCCTGCCCTGGATCAGCAGCACAATCGCGATCCTCTTCTGCATCGTGTGGGCGTTCCCCGTCTACTGGATGGTCAACACCGCGTTCAAGCCGCGGTCCGAGATGCTCAGCAGCACGCCGCACTTCCTCCCGGAGTCGCCGACGCTCGACAACTTCTTCACGGCGATCGGGAAGGGCCAGTTCCTCGTCTACGTGCAGAACTCGGTGATCGTCGTGGCCGGCGCGGTCGTCTTCTCGATCGTGCTCGGACTGTTCGCGGCCGCGGCACTCTCGCGCTTCCGATTCCGCGGACGGCGACCGATCCTGGTGCTGATCCTCATCATCCAGATGCTGCCGGCGACGGCGTTGCTCATCCCGCAATTCCTCATCTTCAATTCGATGGGGCTGCTCGGCACGTACTGGGGTCTGATCTTCGCCTATGTGGCCGGTGTTCTGCCCTTCTCGATCTGGGTCATGCGCGGATTCTTCCTCGCCATTCCGATCGAACTCGACGAAGCCGCGCGTATCGACGGCGCCTCGACCTGGCAGGTGCTGACGAAAGTGCTGTTCCCCCTCGTCATGCCCGGCATCATCTCCAGCAGCGTGTTCGCATTCATCGCCGCCTGGAACGACTACATCGTCGCTTTCACGTTCATGAAGGACCAGGCGAATTACACGCTCCCGGTCTGGCTGAATTCGTTCACGGTCTCGGTGGGCGGCGAGATGGGCACTGACTACGGCGGGCAGATGGCCGCGGCCACCCTGTTCGCGCTGCCGGTCGTGGTGTTCTTCATGATCATCCAGAGAAACCTCGTGACCGGCATGTCGGCCGGCGCGGTCAAGGGCTGACATCGTGCCCCTCATCGGAGAGAGAAGCGTCATGAAGAGATCATCGGGAACACGCCTGCGAGGCGCGCTCGCCACGGCCGTCGTGGCCGCCGCGATCGCGGTCAGTATCGTGCCCGCAGCCTCGGCGGCCGCCGCGACGACGGAGCACGACTGGTTCGTGAGCCCCGACGGGACCACCGACTATGCGCAGTCGGCAGCGGCGGCGTACGAGTTCCTCGACGACCGGGTCGACGAGTACTGCAGCGCCGACGGGATGTGCCTGCCGCGCAGCTACCAGGGCGGTTTCTTCTCGACGCCGACGTGGGAGTTCACCTCGTCGTTCCTGTACGACGACGCTCTGACCGTGATGGCGTATGCCGCGCGGGGGCTGCCGGACGACATCCGCCGTGCACGGTCGATCGGCGATGCGATGCTCTTCGTGCAGGCCAACGACCCCGACTACACCGACGGACGGACCCGCGCCTCGTATCAGCCGGGCAGTCTTCGCGAGGGTGCCGTGGAGATCGGTTCTCCGGCCTCCTTCACGGGTAACCAGGCGTGGGTGGGGATGGCGCTCGCCCGCCTCTTCGACATCACCGGGGAGCAGAAGTACCTCGATGGTGCGGTGCGCCTCGGCGAGTGGATCGAGACGAACACCGCCGACACCGTCCGAGCTCCGTTCGGCTACACGGGTGGGCAGGATGCGGAAGGCACGTCCTTCACGTTCAAAGCCACCGAGCACAACATCGACGTGACCGCGTTCTTCACCCAGCTCGCGACTCTCACCGGTGACACGGTCTGGGCGGACCGGGCCGCGATCGCCGAGGGGTTCATCGCCGCGATGCAGGCCGAGGACGGGCACTTGTGGACGGGGACGAACCCCGATGGCGTCACGACGAACTACTATCCGACGCCCGAAGACCCGCAGGCCTGGAGCTATCTGGCCACGCTCGACGACCGCTACTCGTCATCCTTGACCTGGACCGTCGCCAACCTGCACGCCGTGGACGGGCCCTATGAAGGCCCCTCGTTCAGCAGTGCCGATGTCTCGAAGGTGTGGTTCGAGGGAAGTGGTCAGCTCGCTCTCGCGTTGCGAACCCGCGGCGGCGAGGGCGATACCGCGTACGTGCAGCGGATCCTCTCCAGTGTCGAACTCGCGCAGCGGCAAGCGGTGAACGGCGATGGTCGGGGCATCGTGGCGTCGTCGAGCGATGGTCTCGACACCGGATTCGGTGACCTCTACTACGCGAGCCTGCACACCGGCGCGACCTCGTGGTATCTGCTCGCCCTCACCGGCGATAACCCGTTCCGCCTGCCCGTCGACGCGGAGCCGCCGACCACGCCGGGCACCGGCACTCCGATCACCGAGCCCGTGGTTGCCGAAGGCGCCGGAGAGGCGCTCGCCGAGAGCGGATCTGCGACACCGGTCGGGCTCATCGCGGGAGCGGCTGCCCTGACGGCGGTCAGCGCTGTGCTGCTGCCCCGGCGACGACGTGCACGCGGCTGACGACACCCTGCCCGTCGCCGCCGGAACCCGGACGAGGGAGGATGGAGCCGTGGCAGAACTCCGCATCACCACCAAGGCCCTTCCCGAGCACGGGCGCGTCCGCAACCGCGCGATGCTGCTGCAGTCGCTGTTCCATGAAGGACCGCGCAGCCGGGCGGACATCGCTCGCCTGTTCGGGCTGAACAAGGTGACGGTGTCGGCGATCGTGGGCGAGCTCATCGAGCAGGGCATCCTCGTGGATGCGGGCCAATCCGCCGCCGTGCGCGTGGGGAAGCCGGCGACCCTGGTGGCCATCGACGACGACTCGCGCTCGATCGTCAGCCTCGACCTGTCGGACGAGCAGGCGTTCCGGGGAGCGGTGATGAACCTGCGGGGCCAGGCGTCCATCCTGACGCGATCCGACGGCGAGCTCGACCGCCGCGACGCGGCGGGCACGATCGCCCGGGTCATCGAGATGGCGGAAGCGCTGATCAGCCGGGCACCGGCGTCCGTGCTCGGCATCGGCGTGAGCAGCCCCGGCCTGGTGGATCGTGACGGAGTGGTCCGGTACGCGCCGCACCTCGGCTGGTTCGATGCCGACGTGCGGGGTGCGCTGAGCGAACGCTTCGGCGTTCCGGTGCACATCGTCAACGACGCGAACGGCATGGCGCTCGCCGTGCACACCTTCCGCGAGAGCGACGGCCGCAGCATCCTGATCCTCACTATCCAGCGGGGTGTCGGTGCGGGGCTGATCGTCGGGGAGAAGCTGATCGTCGGCGAGGACTTCGCCGCGGGCGAGATCGGACACGTGGTCGTGGTGCCGGACTGGGAGAAGGTCTGCGCATGCGGCCGTCGCGGATGCCTGGAATCGATCGTCGCGATCCCTGAGCTGCGTCGTCGGATGACGGAGGGCGAGCCACGGGAGAGCGTGGTGCAAGAGGCTGCCGACGCGATCGCCGCTGCCGTCGCGCCCATCGTGGCCGTGCTCGGTGCCACGCGCGTCGTGCTCGCCGGGCCCGACGACGTCCTCGACCACGACTTCGCCGCCGCCGTGCAGCGCTGCCTGACCGCCCGCACCCTTCCGGCCACCACGCGGCCGATCGGAGTGGGCCTCGGCTCCGACGATGGTCTGCTCGGCCTGCAGGGGGCCGCCGTCGCGGTACTCTCGGCGGAGCTGGGCATCTCGTGACCATGGGGGTCGGATGCCGTCGTGAGCGGGGGCGTGCCTGATGGGGTCGAGGAAAGCGGATGCGATCGTGGCGAGCCGCGGCACCGAGAAGGCACTTCCGGAGCACACCCGGCAGGTGAACCGCTCGCTGATCCTGCGGACCCTGTTCCACGGAGCGGCGATGAGTCGCGCGGATCTCGCGAGGGTCACGGGACTGACCCGAGTGAGCGTGTCGCGGATCGTCGATGATCTCATCGCCGAGGGGCTGGTGCTGGAGCACGGCCCGAGCTCTGGTGGACGGGTGGGCAAGCCGAGCACATCCATCGCGCTGAACCCGCACGCGTATCACGTGGTGTCGCTCGATCTCTCCGCGTATGCCGAGCTCACCGGCGCCATCATGAGCCTCGACGGCGAGGTGGTGCACTCGATGAGCGTGCCGATGGACGGCGCGACGGGGCCCGCACTCCTCGAGAAGGTCTGTGCCCTGGCGTCGGCGCTCGTCAAGCGTTCCACCGTCCGCGTTGACCTCGACGTCGGCTCGGCGATCGCCGCCGTGGTCCCGGTGCCGGTGCACATCGCCAACGACGCCAACGCCGCTGCCCTCGCCGCCCGGACCTATGGCCGACCCGCCGTCGACGACCTCGTCCTGGTGCGGATCGGACAGGGCATCGGCAGCGGCGTGGTCGTCGGGGGCACGCTCGTCACCGGCCATCGCTTCACCGCGGGGGAGATCGGTCACGTCCTCATCGACGAAGACGGCGCGCGGTGCCGGTGCGGTCGGCGCGGATGCCTGGAAGTGGTCGCGGCGGTCCCGTACATCCGGCAGCTGCTGGCGGAACCCGGCGCGTCGGCGACCGTGGTCCTCGGTGCGGCCGGGCGGGCCCTGGGCCGTGTGCTGACCCCGGTGGTCACGGCTCTCGGGCTCGAGCAGGTGGTCCTGTCCGGCCCCGAAGACATCGTGGGAGGCGTGTTCCTCGAGGAGGCGCGCGCGACGATCGAGGAGCAGACGCTGGCGATCGTCACGGACGCCCTCGACATCCGCGTGGCCGTCCGCGGGGATGACATCGTGCTGCTGGGCGGCACCGCTCTCGTCATCGCCGAGGAGCTCGGCATCCGCTGAGTCGACCAGGGGAAGCAGTGTGCGCCGCGAGCGCACTTCGGGCGCGGAGAAACTAGACCTTCGCCACTTCTGCGGGCGTCCGCACTGTGCGAATGTTCCTATCGTGGCCGTTCGGCCGCCCACGGAACGCTCCAGGGCCGTGGTCCTGTCAGAGGGGTTCCGATGTCCGGTTCGTCGCGCCGAAGGATGCCGTCGGTGGTCACCGCCGCGCTCGTCGTCGCGGTGCTCGCCGCTGCCGTGCCCGCCGTCTCGGGTGCCTTCGCCGCTGCCGACGGACCGGCCTCCGGGGATGGCACGCCCGACCCGTCGAGTTCGGTCGCGCTCGCATACGAGTTCCTCGACGCGCGCGTGGATCAGTTCTGCGACGGCGCCGGTCACACCGTCGTTCGTCTACGACGACGCGTTGGTGATCGTGGCGTACACCGCCCGAGGTCTGCCGGACGACATCCGCCGTGCACGCACGATCGGCGACGCCCTCCTCTTCGTGCAGGAGAACGACCCGATCGGCGACGGACGCACCCGTGCGTCGTATGAGCCGCACGGCATCCGGCAGGGGCGCGTGGAGATCACCGGCCCGGGGACCTTCACGGGCAACCAGGCCTGGGTCGGGATGGCCCTCACGCGACTCGCGCACACGACCGGAGACCCGCGGTACCTCGACGGGGCGCTGCGCGTCGGTCGGTGGATCCAGGACAATACGGCCGACACGGCACGGGCTCCCCACGGCTACACCGGCGGGCAGCTCGAGGACGGCACGTCACTGACCTGGAAGTCGACGGAGCACAACAGCGACGTGGCCGGATTCTTCTCCCAGCTGGCGCAGCTCACCGGCGATGCGGTGTGGGCGGATCGGGCGGCCGTCGCTGCGGGCTTCGTCGCGGCGATGCAGAGCGCGGACGGCCACGTGAACACCGGAACCGGCCTCGACGGCTCGACGATCAACACCCGGCCCATCCCTCTCGACGCGCAGACATGGAGTTCGCTCGCCACCGGCGATCCACGCTACGGGGCGGCGCTGGACTGGACCCTCGCGAACCTGATCGCGACAGACGGCCCCTACACCGGACCGTCGATCAGCGAGGTCGATGTGTCGAAGGCGTGGTTCGAGGGCAGCGGGCACCTGGCACTGGCCCTCCGGTTGCGTGACGGCTCGGGTGATGCCGAGACCGCGGAGACGCTGATGGACAGCATCCGGCTGGCGCAGCGCGACGCCCCGAACGGCGACGGCAAGGGGATCGTCGCGACCTCGAACGACGGCCTCGACTCGGGCTTCGGCGACCTCTACTACGCGAGCCTGCACACCGGCGCGACCGCGTGGTACCTGCTCGCGTCGGCCGAGGACAACCCGTTCGTCCTGCCGGTGGGCTGATCGCCTCCGGGGCACCCGCTCCGCCGGGGAAGCGTGCGTGCGGAGACTCGGTTCGTCCGGGTTACGCGGCGACGCGGGCGACCGCGGCGATGGCGCTCGTGAAGAAGTCGAGTCCGTCGACACCGCTGCGCATGGCGGCCGAGGTGTCGGGGCCGAAGCCTGCTTCGGTGGCGTGCTCGGGGTGCGGCATGAGGCCGACCACGTTGCCCGCTTCGTTCGTCACGCCGGCGATGTCGCGGAGCGACCCGTTCGGGTTGACGCCGGCGTAGCGGAACGCCACGAGACCCTCGCCCTCGATGCGGTCGAGGGTCTGCTCGTCCGCGATGTAGCCGCCGTCGGCGTTCTTCAGCGGGATGACGATCTCCTGGCCGTTGCGGAACGCATTCGTCCAGGCGGTGTCGGAGTTCTCGACCGTGAGCCGCTGGTCGCGACGCACGAAGTGCTGGTGGTTGTTGCGGATCAGTCCGCCGGGCAGCAGGTGCGCCTCGACGAGCATCTGGAAGCCGTTGCAGATGCCGAGCACCGGCATGCCCTTGGCGGCCGCATCCTTCACCTCGGACATGATCGGCGAGAGCGCGGCGATCGCGCCGGCACGCAGGTAGTCCCCGTAGCTGAAGCCGCCGGGGAGGACGAGTGCGTCGACACCCTCGAGGTCGTGCGAGCCGTGCCACAGGGCGACGGGTTCGGCGCCGGCGATGCGGACGGCGCGCTGTGCGTCGCGGTCGTCGAGCGAGCCCGGGAAGGTGATGACTCCGATGCGGATGGTCACTCCGCGACCTCGATGCCGACGACGTCTTCGATCACGGAGTTGGAGAGCACCTCGTCGGCGATGCGCCGGGCCTCGGCGAGAACCTCGTCGGTGACCTCGCCCTCGACGGTGAGTTCGAAGCGCTTGCCGATGCGGACGTCGGTGAAGCCCTCGACGCCGAGACGGGCGAAGGCGCCGGAGACGGCCTTCCCCTGGGGGTCGAGCAGTTCGGGCTTGGGCATGACGTCGACGACGATGGTGGGCATGACGGCTCCAAGAGTCGCGGGCGGACGGGCCCACCCAGTCTACTGCCCCGGGGGGAGCCGCTTACGCGGAGTGGAAGACGGTGTGCAGGTCGCCGACGGCCTCGCGACCGCCGAGGCCGTCGATCTCGAAGAGCACCGAGATGCCGACGACATGGCTGCCGAGACGCTCGACGAGTTCGCGTCCGGCGGCGAGCGTGCCGCCGGTGGCGAGGACGTCGTCGATGAGCAGCACCCGGGAGCCGACCGGCAGGTCGTCGTGCATCTCGATCGTGGCGGTGCCGTATTCGAGGGCGTAGTCGACGGATGCCGCGGGGCGGGGCAGTTTTCCGGCCTTGCGGATCGGGATCAGGCCGACGCCTGCGGCGATCGCGGCCGCGCTGGCGAGGATGAACCCGCGCGCCTCGATGCCGGCGATCACGTCGAACTGGCCGGCGAAGGGCTCGATGATGGCCTCGGTCGTGACCCGCAGCGCCTCGGCGTCGGCGAGGAGCGGGGTGATGTCACGGAAGATGATGCCCGGCTGCGGATAGTCCGGCACGTTGCGGATGAGGGTTTCGGCGCGGACGAGGGCAGGAGACAGAGCGGCTTCGGGCACCGAGCAAGGGTACCTCTCCCTATGGATCGGGCGTCACAACCGGGCACCGCTTGACACCGTGGGAGCGCTCCCATAGAGTGACTCCTCAGTTCGTGGGAGCGCTCCCACGGCGTCCCGAAAGCAGCAAGACCGCACGACCCCCACCACAAAGGAGTGAACCGTGAACACACGTGCCCGCCACCGGATCCTCGCGATTGCCGCCGTGGCATCCGTCTCCGCCCTCGCCCTCGCCGGCTGTTCAGGTGCCGCAGACGGTGCCGCTGAAGGCGGCGCCGACGAGGACGTCACGCTGACCGTCACCACGTTCGGCACCTTCGGCTACGACGACCTCTACAAGGAGTACGAGAAGGCGCACCCGAACGTGACCATCGAGGCGACCAACATCGACACGGGTGGCAACGCCCGCACCGATGCCTTCACCAAGATCGCCGCCGGCTCCGGCCTCAGCGACATCGTCGCGATCGAGGAAGGCTGGCTCGGCGCCGTCATGGACGTCTCCGACACCTTCGTCGACCTGCGCGACTACGGCATCGAAGACCGCAAGGCCGACTGGGTCGACTGGAAGTACGGTCAGGCGACGGACGCCGAGGGTCGCGTCATCGGCTACGGCACCGACATCGGCCCGAGCGGCATCTGCTACAACGGCGCCGCCTTCGAGGCCGCCGGCCTGCCGAGCGACCGCGAGTCGGTCGCGGAGCTGCTGAACGGCGACTGGGAGAACTACTTCCAGGTCGGCGCCGACTACACGGCCAAGACCGGCAAGGCCTGGTACGACCACTCGGGCTTCGTCTGGAACGCCATGGTCAACCAGCTCGACGAGGGGTACTACACCACCGACGGCGAGCTGAACGTCGAGGACAACGCCGAGCTCAAGGAGCGTTTCGAGCTGCTGGGCGCGGCGACCGAGGGTGGCCAGTCGGCCGCACAGACGGCGTGGGACTGGAACGGCGGCAAGTCGTTCGTCGACGGAACCTTCGCGACGTTCGTGTGCCCGGGCTGGATGCTCGGTGTCGTGCAGGGTCAGGTCGAGGCCGGGGGCGGAGACGCCTCCACCGGCTGGGACTTCGCGGATGTGTTCCCCGGGGGCGCGGCCAACTGGGGTGGCGCGTTCCTCTCGATCCCGGAGTCCTCGCAGCACAAGGAGGCGGCCGCTGAGCTCGCCGACTGGCTGACGCAGCCGGAGCAGCAGGTGAAGCAGTCCGCCGCCGCGGGCAACTTCCCCTCGACGATCAAGGCGCAGGAGACCCTGGCCGCCGACGCCACGCCGAACGAGTTCTTCAACGATGCTCCGACCGGTGCGATCCTCGCGGAGCGCGCCAAGGGCGTCGTCGCCCAGTTCAAGGGTGCAGATGACTCGGTGATCCAGGAGAACGTCTTCGGCCCGGCTCTCAGCAGCCTCGACCGCGGCGAGACCGACACGCAGGGTGCCTGGGACCAGGCGATCAAGCTCCTGAACGAGCTCGTCGACTGAGACCCCGCGGACGTTTCGTCTCGCTCCGCTCGCTCGACGACCGGTGACACCCTCCGGTCGTCGAGCGAGCACCGCGCAGCCGGGCGAGACGAAACGCCCTCCTGCTCCCCCTGAAAAGGACACCCCATGACTCTCACCGCCCCGCCCGCGGAGCAGCAGGCCCCGCCATCCGGTTCGACACCGGCAGCTCTGCCGAAGCGCTCCTGGCGTCACCGCATCTCGCGGTTCGACCAGAATGCCTCCCCCTACTTCTACATCTCGCCGTTCTTCCTCCTGTTCGGGCTGGTGGGCCTGTTCCCGCTGCTCTACACCGTGTGGGTGGCCGTGCACGAGTGGGACCTGCTCAAGGGCGAGGGCGACTTCGTCGGCGTGGGCAACTTCGTCGAGATC
>JAQZBG010000103.1 GCA_029239165.1 Microbacterium sp.
GCGCTGGCCCGACTCATCCAGCCGCTCGCCAACCAGCTCGTGTCCGCTGCCGACTTCGACGACGAACGCGTGCCGCCGCACCTGCGCATGAACTTCCGCGCGGTCGACGAGCGCGGTCGGGTGGTCGGCTCGGATCGCGATCTGCGGGCGCTGCAGGCGCAGCTGTCGGACCGGGCGCGCAGCAGCGTGGCCCGCTCCATCGCCGCGCCGGTGAAGTCCGGGCCGGTGGAGCCGGGGACCCCGAGCACACCGAAGCGGCCGCCACTGGAACAGACCGGCCTCACGGCCTGGACCTTCGGAGACCTGCCCGAGGTGCTCGACACCCGTGTCGCCGGCGGTGTCGTGCGCGGCTACCCGGCGATCGTCGATCAGGGCAAGAGCGTGTCGGTGCGCGTGGAGTCGACGCCGGATGCCGCAGCCGCGGCCACCCGCGACGGCGTGCTGCGGTTGGTGCTGCTGGGCGTCCCTTCGCCTTCGTCATACGTGCAGGAGCACCTGACGAGCCAGGAGAAGCTCGCGCTCGCCGCCTCGCCGTACCAGTCAGCCGCCGCCCTCATCGAGGACTGCCGCGCGGCCGTGGCCCGCAAGGTCATCGAGCAGACGGCGCCGGACGGCATCGTGCGCAGCGAAGCCGACTTCGCCCGGGTGCGCGACACGGTCTCGGGCGTCCTGGTCGACCAGCTCTTCGCGTGCGTCTCGCTGGTGGCCCGCATCCTCACGAAGTCGCGCGACGTCGAACGCGGCATCAAGTCCCAGAACTCGCTCGCCCTGCTCGGCCCGCTGAACGACATCCGCACGCAGCTGAGCGGCCTGCTGCATCCCGGATTCGTCTCCGCGGCCGGAGTCGACCGGCTCGCGCACTTCCCGCGGTACCTCGAAGGCATGCTCGACCGGCTGAAGACGCTCGGGAGCGAACCAGGCAAGGACCGCGCGCGCATGACCGAGTACGAGCGGATGGCGAAGGCGTTCGAGGATGCCGGCGGCACGATCCCGCTCGCCGCGGATGCTTCCCCCGCGCTCGTCGAGGTGCGCTGGCTGCTGGAGGAGTACCGCGTCAGCGTGTTCGCGCAGCGCCTCGGCACCGCACAGCCGGTGTCGCCGCAGCGCATCATGAAGGTGCTGTCCGGGCGCTGATCCGCGACGAGCGCGTGTGGCACGGGTAGCCTGAATCCATGGCACGCGCGATCGTCTACACCGAGTTCGGCTCCCCCGATGTCCTGCACCTGATGGAGATCCCCGATCCCGTCGCGGCCCGCGGCGAGGTCGTGGTCCGCATCGAGGCGGCGGGCGCGAATCCCATCGACGCCAAGTTGCGGAGCGCCAAGCGGCCGTCGCCCCCGATCACCGAACCGCGTCCGGTCGGCTTCGACGGCGCCGGCGTGGTCGAGCTGCTCGGCGAGGGCGTCGACGACTTCGCGGTCGGCGATCGGGTCGCGATCCGCGACGCGCGCGGAACCTACGCCTCGGCGATCGCGGTCGAGACCGAGAAGCTCGCGAAGCTCCCCGACTCCGTCACGACCGCCGAAGGGGCCGCGATCGGGATCCCCGCGGGCACCGCGTATCAGTCGTTGCGCTCACTCGGGGTCACCGAAGGCGACGTGCTGCTCGTGCACGGCGGCTCCGGCTCGGTCGGACAGGCCGCAGTGCAGTTCGCGGTGGCCTGGGGCGCGACCGTCATCGCGACGGCGAGCCCTGCTCGCCACGACCAGTTGCGCGAACTCGGCGCGATCCCCGTGGCCTACGGCGACGGGCTGCTCGACCGCGTGCGCGACGCCGCCCCCTCAGCCGTCACCGTGGCACTGGACTGCGCCGGGACCGACGAGGCCATCGACACCTCCCTGGCACTCGTCTCCGACCGCGACCGGATCGCGACGATCGTGCGCGGCCCGGATTCCGCCTCCTTCGGCATCCGCGCCTTCTCCGGTGGCTCCCCCGTCCCCCTGACAGAGGAAGAGCTCTCCTGGCGTGCCGAGGCACTGCCCGAGACGATCGCCCTCCTCGACGCCGGCGACTTCGTGATCGAGCTCGGCCCGCAGCTGCCGCTGACCGAAGCGGCGCAGGCTCATGAACTCATGGAATCCGGCGCCGCCTCGGGCAAGATCATCCTCGTGCCGTAAGCGCGTTCTCAGGCCGGTGCCACCGGCCGCCCGATCGAGAGCATCAGCCGGTTCGCCCAGTTGAAGAACGCGGCGCCGTGGATCAGGTCCGAGATCTCCAGGTCGTCGAGCCCGGCGGCACGCAGCCGAACGATCTCGTCCTCGCTGAACGCACTGGGGGTGTCGGTGAGGGCGACGGATGCCGCGACGACGGCATTCCACCGCTCGCCGAGGTCCGCATCCACGCCCTCGTCGAGGAGCAGGTCGACCGCGTCCGCACGCTTGCTGTGGTGCGCGGCGAAGCGCGAGTGCACCGAGGCGCAGAAGACGCAGCCGTTACGGCGGGAGGCCGCCGTAGCCGCAAGCTCGCGGTCGGCGCGCGGCAGACCCTCCGCGGCGTTGTAGAAGATGTCCTTGTCGACCAGGGTGCGGGCCTTCAGCACCTCGGGGTCGCGGGCCAGCAGGCGGAAGTAGTCGTTCTTCGCGCGAGCGGCATCGACGAGGCCGTCGAAGTGACGCTCCGTCAACTCCTCCTCGGCGAGCGGCTCGAGGTGCGGGACCCACCCGACCTCGCCCCGGGTGAACGCGTGCGGGTGCGGGGCGTCGTCGTGCCGGAGCACGCTCTGTTCGGTGGTCATGCGGCCTCCTCCTCGGAGTCGTCGGAATCGGAGATCTCGGAGGTCAGTCCCGCAGCGGCGAGCACGCCGAGCCCTGTGACGACACGCTGCTGGAAGGCCAGGAACGACACCAGCTGCGACAGCGTCACGATGCCGTCGGTCGACCAGCCCGCGTCGAGCAGTCGACCGAGGTCGGCGACCGAGGCCTCGCGCGGGCGGAACACCAGCAGGTGGGTGTGGGCGAGGGCGGCGGCGAGACGCTCGCCCACGGCGGCGATGACGGTCTCGGAGGGGACGTAGCGCACCCCGTCCGCGTTCTCGGCCTGCAGCCCCAGCTCGGTGTAGGTGCCGAACGGGCCGGCGGTCGCTGCCGCGGCGGCCTCCGCGATCACGACCGCCGCACGCTGCGGGTCGACCTCCTGCGCACGGGCGGCGTAGAAGGCTGCGGTCGGGTCTGCGGCTCCGGCGAGACCCGTGGCGAAGGCCGCCACGAGTTCGCGTTCGGCCCGCGACACGTGCTCCGTGCTCACCGGACGGAAGAGGGCGTCGAAGCTCGCCTGCAGCTGCTCCCTGGTGACGGGACGGCGACGGCGCAGGGCATCGAGCTCCGGCGTCACCTCCGCGATCGTGTCCACGATGTCGTCGGTCATGCGTTCTCCTTGAGGGTGAGGTTCTGGTCGGTACGGATTCCGTGCGGGGTCGGGGTGAGCGCGTAGCCGAGGGCCGGAACGACCTCGTCGGCGAACAGCGCGATCGAGCGCAGCACATGCTCGTGCGGGGCGTCGACCGAATGCACCTGGAAGGCGACCTCGGTCGCGCGGGCGAGAGTGGTGTCGGCGGCGAGCGATTGCGCCACCTGCTCCGGGGTACCCAGGTGCGTGTCGAGCGCGGCGATCAGCTCGTCGATGCTGTCTCCCGGAATCGTCTGCCCCTGCCGGCGGAACCCCTCGGCTGCCCGGCGCAGACCCACCTCGGCGAAGCGCAGCGCTTCCCCACGGTCGTCCGCGACGAACACGGTGCGTGACGCGGTGATCCGTGGCGCCACCCCGTCGGGCAGCGCCTCGAGGTAGGCGTCGATGATCGGATCCTGCAGCGCGGACAGCGGCGCGTGGAGTCGGTCGGCGCTGCGCGGCTGTGTGCGCGAGAGCAGCAGGCCGTGGCCGTGGATGCCGGCCCGATGCCCGCCCGGGGCCGAGAACGTCGCCTGCCAGACGCGACCGGCGAGGTTCCCGGCATCCGGGTAGAGGGTGTTGCCCGCACCCACATCCCTTCCGGCGAGCCCGTCGAGCAGTGTCCGCAGCTTCCGGTCGTAGGTCGGCGCCTTGTCGCGCGCGTCCTCCCCGAACGGCACGAACGACGACGGGGTCCCGCCGCTGCCGAGTCCCAGATCCACTCGCCCCCCGGAGAGCAGATCGGCGACCACGGCATCCTCCGCCACCCGCACCGGATCCTCCAGCGGCAGCGTGATCACCCCGGTGCCGAGGCGGATGCTCGACGTCACGGCGGCGACGTTCGCGAGGAACACCAGCGGCGACGGCAGCCCGCCCTCGGCCGCGTGGAAGTGGTGCTGCGCGACCCACGCCCGGCCGATGCCGTGCCGCTCGGCCTGCTGGATCTGCGCGGTCGCGAGCGCGTACCGCTCGGCGGGAGCGGCATCGTCGAGCAGACGGGTGAAGAAGGCGACGGTGGGTGCGGTGGTCATACGACGGTCTCCGTTCGTCCCGGCACTGCGGCGAGCAGTTCCCGGGTGTAGTCATGCTGCGGGTCGCGGAACAGATCCTCCGTCTGGCCCTCCTCGACGATCCGGCCGCGGCGCATCACCGAGACCGTGTGACTGATCCGCCGCACCACCGCGAGGTCGTGCGAGATGAACAGGTAGGTGAGCCCGAGTTCGGCCTGCAGCGAGGTGAGCAGCTCGAGGATGCGGGCCTGCACCGTGACGTCCAGCGCCGATACCGCCTCGTCGAGCACCACGATGTCGGGGTCGATCGCCAGCGCACGGGCGATCGCGACGCGCTGCCGCTGCCCGCCCGACAGTTCCCGCGGTGTGCGACGCGCCACCTCGGCGGGGAGAGAGACCCTGTCGAGGAGGGCGAGAGCGCGTTCGCGGCGCTCGGTGCGGCCGCCCACGCCGAAGTTCAGCAGCGGCTCGGCGACGATGTCGGCGATCTGCTGGCGCGGGTCGAGCGACGCGAACGGGTTCTGGTAGACGAGCTGGATGCGTCGACGGAGCGCCCGCAGCTGCTCGCGCTTCGCGTGGGTCACGTCGTCGCCGTCGACCTCGATGGTCCCGGCATCCGGCTGGTGGAAGCGGGTGATGAGCCGCGCCGTGGTGGTCTTACCCGACCCCGACTCCCCGACGAGCGCGTGCGTCGTGCCCTTGCGCACCCGGAACGACACGTCGTCGACGGCCCGGAAGCGTTCACGCCCCGCGACCCGGAACTCCTTCACGAGCCCGTCGGCGACGATCGCCCAGGGGTTCTCGGCCGCGACCGCCGCCGCATCGCGCAGGAACGGCGGGGCATCCGGCCGACGGAAGCCGGTCGCGAACGCGGGCGCGTCGGCGAGCAGCTGCTTCGTGTACGGGTCGGACGGAGCGGCGAGCACCGCATCGCTCGACCCCTGCTCGACGATCCGGCCGTCCTTGAGCACGACGAGCCGCGCGGCACGGTCGGCCGCGACGCCGAGGTCGTGGGTCACGAGGAGGATGCTGGTGCCCTCCTCGCGCTGCAGCTCGCCGAGCAGGTCGAGCACCTTGCGCTGCACCGTGGCATCGAGGGCGCTCGTGGGTTCGTCGGCGATCAGCAGCCGCGGCCGCAGGGCGATCGCGGTGGCGATGAGCACGCGCTGGCGCATGCCGCCGGAGAGCTCGTGCGGATACTGGCGGGCCCGCAGATCGGGGTCGTCGATGCCGACCCGGTCGAGCAGCTCGATGGCTCGTGCCCGCCGTGCGCGGCGATCCCGGTGTCCGTGCAGACGGAGGATCTCCTCGACCTGCGCACCGATGGTGCGCACGGGGTCCAGCGAGGTGGTCGGGTCCTGCGGCACGAGGCCGATCTCGGGTCCGCGGATACCGCGCAGCGCCCGGTCGGACCACCCCGAGATGTCGAGGTCGCCGAGCAGCACCCGTCCGCCGTCGACGCGGCCGCCCTCGGGCAGCAGGCCGAGCAGGGCGTGCGCGGTGGTGGACTTGCCCGAACCGGACTCCCCCACGAGAGCGAGGGTCTCGCCTTCGGCGATCTCGAACGAGACGCCGTGCACGACCTCGCGGCGCCGCTCCTTGTCGCCGTAGGAGATCCGCAGGTCGGTGGCGGAGATCACAGCGGTCATGTCGCGCTCCTTCCGATGCGGTGGCTGATCAGATCAGTCGCAGGAGCGGCACTGATGACGGCGGTCATGTCGCGCTCCTTCCGATGCGGTGGCTGATGCGGTTGGCACTGAGGACGACGATGACCACCACGAGTCCGGGGAGGGCGGTGAGCCACCAGGCGGTCCCCACGTAGTTGCGGCCGTCGGCGATCAGCAGGCCCCACTCCGGCGTGGGCGGCGGCGCACCGTAACCGAGGAACCCGAGCGTCGAGATCGCGAGGATCGCCGTGCCGAACTGCAGTGCCGCGAGGGCGACGATCGGCGTCAGCGAGTTCGGCAGCACGTGCCGGCGCAGGACCGTGAAGAACGTGCCGCCGCTGCCGAAGGCGGCCTCGACGTACTCGGTGCGTCGCACGCGGGCGACCTCGGCGCGCATCAGACGGGCGAACGCGGCGACGCTGCCGAGACCCACCGCGATCGCGGCGTTCACGGTGCCGAAGCCGAGCAGGATGATGACCGTGAGGGCCAGGAGCAGTCCGGGGATCGCGAGCAGCACGTCGACCACGCGCATCAGCACGTCGTCGACCACCCCGCCGACGGCACCGGCGATCGCGCCGATGAGCGTGCCGAGGGCGAGGCCGACCGTGACGGCGATGAGCGCTCCCGAGAGCGAGTGCACCGCACCGTGCACGACGCGTCCGAACAGGTCGCGACCGAGGGTGTCGGTGCCGAACCAGTGTGCGGCACTCGGCGGCAGCAGCTTGTCTGCCGGGACGCCCGTGAGCGGGTCGCCGGGGGCGAACACCCCGGGGATGACGGCCCAGAGCACAGCGAGCGCGACGACCGCGTAGGCCAGATACAGGCCCCAGGCGCGGCCGCGCAGTCGGCGGCGTCGCGGCGCGGAATCGACCGCCGCCGCCGTCGCCGCCGGCTGCGCTGCCGTGGCCGAGTCGGGCCCGGCCGCGGGATCGGTGATCACGGGAGCGGTCATGCGGTCGCCTCCTGGAGTGTGCGGCGCGTCGAGGCGGGCGCGACGGTGCGTTGGCGGGGATCGATGAGCGGCGTCACGAGGTCGACCGCGAAGCTGATGATCACGAAGCCGAGGGCCGAGAGCAGCACCACGCCCTGCAGCACCGGGATGTCCTGGTTCGCGACGGCCTGCTCGGTGAGGCGGCCGATGCCCGTGCGCCCGAACACCGTCTCGGTCACCACGGCTCCGCCGACGAGCTCTCCGAACAGGACGCCGGCGATCGTCAGGGTCGGCACGGCGGCGTTGCGCGCCACCGAGCGGATGAGCACCCACAGCGGCGGGGCGCCCTTCGCCCGCACCACCGTGACGAACGGCTGCGCCTGCACCTGGTCGATCGCGCGCACCAGCACCTGGGCCAGCGGGGCGGAGATCGGCACGGCGAGGGTGAGCACGGGCAGGACGAGCCCGGCCACCGGGTCGGCTCCGACGATCGGCACCCACCCGAGCCCGAACGAGAACACCTGGATGAGCAGGATGCCGAGCCAGAAGACCGGCACCGCCACGAACAGTCCCGGCACCTGGCGCAACCCGTCGCGCAGCCAGGCGAACGGCGCGAGCGAGGAGAGCCCGGCGATGAGGACGGCCAGGACGAGCGCCACGACGAGTCCGAGCGACGCGAGCAGCAGGGTCGCGGGGAGGGCTTCGCCCAGCATCGTCAGCACCGGGGTGCCGAACTGGGTCGAGAACCCGAAGTCCCCGGCGAGGAAGCCGAGGCCCGCGTGCACGTACTGCTCCCACCACGGCAGGTCTGCGCCGTAGGTGGCGCGGATGCTGTCGAGCTGGTCCGGCGACAGCCCGAGGCTGGGGTCGGAGAACTTGATCAGGATCGCATCGCCCGGCAGCAGCTGCAGCAGGAAGAAGGTGGCCGTGAAGGCCGCGATCAGGACGATCGCGGCCTGCCCGGCTCGTCGGAGGACGAAGCTCATCGTGTCACCGGTGCTCTCAGTGCTCGGCGAGCCAGACGCCGGAGAACGTCGGACGCCCCACCGACTCGAAGGCGACGCCCTGCACATAGGTGGCGGTGCCGTACACCTGCGGCTCCTCGAACAGCGGGATCACGTAGGCCTGCTCGGCGATGTAGTCCTGCACGGCCTGCGAGGCGGCGATGCGCTTGTCGGCGTCGGGCTCGGAGGCCACCGCGAGCAGCAGTTCGTCGAGCTTCGCGTCCTTCGAGATCAGCACGTCGCGGTTCTTCGTGAAGTACTGGCTCTTGATGACGTCGAGATCCGCCCGTCCGACCATCGAGTGGTAGAAGCCGGTCTTCAGCGGGTCACGGGTGTCCTCGGCCGCGCTGCCCGCGTCGCCGGGCTTGACCGAGAGCTCCACGCCCACCTTCGCGAGCTGCTGTGCGACGAGCTCGAGGGTCTGCTTCGACAGCGGCTGCGGCTTGGACTCGTAGACGGTGATCGACAGTCGCTCGCCGTCCTTCTCGCGGATGCCGTCGGAGCCGGGCTCCCAGCCCGCCTCGTCGAGCAGCTTCTCGGCCTTCTTCGGGTCGTAGGCGTAGTGCTCCGACTCGTCCTTGTAGCCGAGGGCCTGCGAGGAGAGCACCGACGTCGCCGCCGGGTAGTTCTCGGTGAAGAGCGTGTCGACGACCTCCTGCGCGTCCAC
>JAQZBG010000104.1 GCA_029239165.1 Microbacterium sp.
GATGACGGTGGGCTTGCCCTTGTGCTCGGTCGCGGCCTTGAACGCGGCGTAGACCTTGCGGTAGTCGTGGCCACCGCGCTTGAGGTTCCAGATGTCGTCATCGGAGTAGTCCTTGACGAGGGCGGCAGCGCGCTCGTCGCGGCCGAAGAAGTGCTCGCGGATGTACGCGCCGGACTCGGCTTTGTACGTCTGGTAGTCGCCGTCGGGGGTGACGTTCATCAGGTTGAGCAGAGCGCCCTCGGTGTCGCGGGCGAGGAGGTCGTCCCACTCGCGGCCCCAGACGACCTTGATGACGTTCCAGCCGGCGCCGCGGAAGAACGACTCCAGCTCCTGGACGATCTTGCCGTTGCCGCGGACGGGGCCGTCGAGGCGCTGCAGGTTGCAGTTCACGATGAACGTCAGGTTGTCGAGGCCCTCGTTGGCGGCGACCTGCAGCTGGCCGCGGCTCTCGACCTCGTCCATCTCGCCATCGCCCAGGAACGCCCAGACGTGCGACTGAGACGTGTCCTTGATGCCACGGTTCTCGAGGTACTTGTTCGACATCGCCTGGTAGATCGCGTTGATCGGACCGAGGCCCATCGACACGGTCGGGAACTGCCAGTACTCCGGCATCAGGCGCGGGTGCGGGTACGACGGGATGCCGTGCGGCGCGTGGGACTTCTCCTGGCGGAAGCCGTCGAGCTGGTCCTCGCTCAGACGTCCTTCGAGGTACGAACGGGCGTAGGTGCCCGGGGAGGCGTGACCCTGGATGAAGATCTGGTCTGCGCCGCCGGGGTGGTCTGCGCCCTTGAAGAAGTGGTTGAAGCCTACTTCGTAGAGAGCGGCCGACGAGGCATAGGTCGAGATGTGACCGCCGACGCCGATGCCGGGGCGCTGCGCGCGGTGCACCGTGATCGCGGCGTTCCACCGGATCCAGGCGCGGTAGCGGCGCTCGATCTCCTCATCGCCGGGGAACTCGGGCTCGTTCTCCGGAGCGATGGTGTTGATGTAGTCCGTCGTCGGGACCATCGGCACGCCCAGGTGCAGCTCCTTCGAGCGCTTGAGCAGGCTGAGCATGATCTCGCGGCCTCGGCCGTGGCCTTTGGCATCGACCAGCTCATCGAGGGACTGCTGCCACTCGCCGGTCTCCTCCGGATCGCTGTCGAGGGGGCCCTGGGAATAAGGATCCTGGTCGTGCACGGTCACGGGGCGAACCTTTCGTCAAGCTGGCAGGTCATGCCAAGGAAACGGGAAGCGACACGGGCAGCCTTGTCAGCTGTGCACAACGCGCGCCGGAATCAGCCTATCCCTCTTCTCCGACACAGTCGCGCATCGGGTGGCCGATACACTGGGGGCACCAGGGCCTTTAGCTCAGCTGGTAGAGCGCCACGTTTACACCGTGGATGTCGTCGGTTCGATCCCGGCAGGGCCCACACCTCCACCCTCCAACCCTGGTGCTCCCCGCACGGCGGTCCTAGGCTCCCCGCATGGGAATCCTGACCTTCAGCATCAATGTCACCCTCGACGGCTGCGTCGATCATCAGGAGGGCATCGCCGATGAGGAGACGCATCCCCTCTTCACGCAACTCATGGATGAAGCCGGCGCGATGCTCTGGGGTCGCACGACCTACGAGCTGATGGAAAGCGCCTGGCCCGCGGTGGCTCGCGGCGAGGGGGAGTCGGACGCCACGATGCGGGAATGGGCCGTCAAGCTCGACGCCAAGCCGAAGCACGTGGTGTCGTCCACCCGCGAGGACTTCCCCTGGGCCAACAGCCACCGCATCACCGGAGATCTGCGTGAGGGTGTGCAGAGGCTCAAGGACGACACGCCGGCCGGCGTGCTTCTGGGCAGTGTCTCGCTGGCCGCTGAACTCGACCGGCTCGACCTCATCGACGAGTACCGGTTCCTCATCCAGCCCCGGATTGCCGGTCACGGACCCACCCTGCATCAAAGCGGGTTGCCGAGCACTCGAGGGCTCGAGTTGATCTCGGCCGCCCCGCTCCGGAACGGGGCCATCTGGACGCACTACCGACGCGCGGGCTGACAAGGTACGGCCGGGACGATCCGGCGCCTGGGCCTACCTCGACGTACGTATCGGCGCAAGGCCCCCGGATCCCCGCCCGTACAGCGCGTACCCTCGGACCGACGGCAACAATCGATCACGGGGCGGGGAGTTCTCACACATGGCGCGACGAATCGTCATCAGCGGAGCGTCGGGACTGATCGGTTCAGCCCTCGCGTCTTCGCTCCGCGCCGACGGCGTCGAGGTCACCACCCTCGTCCGTCGCGCTCCGCGATCGGAGGACGAGACGCAGTGGGAGCCGGGGGAGCGCGCGCTCGATCCGGACGTGCTCGCCGGGACCGAAGCGATCGTCGCGCTGGGAGGTGCCAGCGTCGGTCGCCTGCCGTGGACCAAGGGCTACCGTCGCGAGCTGGTCGACTCTCGTCTGCAGGCCACCCGGACGATCACGACCTCTCTGCGCTCCCTGCGTTCCGAAGCGCCCGCTCTCGTCTCCGCGTCCGCTGTCGGTTACTACGGCTCCGCTCCCGGCGAGGTGCTCACCGAGCACTCCGCGGCCGGTGAGACGTTCCTCGCCGAGCTCACCGTTCGCTGGGAGGCCGAGGCTCGTCAGGCCGAAGACCACACCAGGGTCGCGGTACTGCGCACGGCTCCGGTCATCCACCGACGCGGAGTCCTCAAGCCACTCATCCAACTGACCCGCTTCGGCGTCTCCGGCCCCCTCGGGCGAGGCACGCAGATCTGGCCGTGGATCTCGCTCGTCGACGAGGTCGCGGCGATCCGTCACGTGCTGGACCAGAAGATCGCCGGCCCTGTGAACCTGAGCGGCCCCGCTCCCGCTTCCGCGAACGACATCGGCCGCGCCCTCGCGGCACGGATGCATCGTCCGTTCTGGCTGCCGGCCCCGGCTTGGGCGCTGCGGTTCGCCCTCGGCGACGCCGCGGAGTCGCTGCTGCTGCCGGATGCGGACGTGCGACCGCAGGTGCTGGAGCGCACGGGGTTCCGGTTCGCGCACGCGACCGTGGCCGACGCCGTCGCTGCGGCCCTCTGATACTCCCGGGCGCACCACTCCCGGATCGGGGCCCTGCACTGCGAGACTGAGCCCATGGAGATCATCGAGAACTCGAAGCTCACGGTCGTCGGTGCGGGAAGCGTCGGATCCAGCGTGGCGTATGCGGCACTGATCCGCGGATCAGCCCGTCATGTCGCGCTCTATGACATCGCGACAGAGAAGGTGGAGGCCGAGGTGCTCGACCTCGCCCACGGGACGCAGTTCACCGGCACGAGTGACATCGTCGGAGGCAGTGACATCTCGGTGGCAACGGGTTCGCATGTCGTGGTGATCACCGCGGGAGCGAAGCAGAAGCCGGGCCAGACCCGTATCGAGCTCGCCGAGGTCAACGCGGGGATCATCCGCCGCATGATGCCCGACCTGCTCGAGGTCGCACCGCACGCGGTCTACGTGATCGTGACCAACCCCTGCGACGTGCTCACGGTGATCGCGCAGGAGGAGACCGGTCTCCCGCCGGAGCGGATCTTCGCGTCCGGCACGGTCCTCGACACCTCTCGACTGCGCTGGAAGCTGGGGGAACGCGCCGGCGTCTCGACCGCCAGCGTCCACGCCTACATCGTCGGCGAACACGGCGACACGGAGTTCCCGCTGTGGTCGCGTGCGACTATCGGCACGGTCCCGATCCTCGAATGGGAGACGGCGGAGCATCCCCGGTTCACGCTCTCCGAGCTGCAGGAGATCGCGGTGGACGTCCGTGACGCCGCGTACAAGGTGATCCTCGGCAAGGGGGCGACCAACTATGCGATCGGCCTGTCCAGCGCCCGCATCGTCGAGGCGATCCTCCGGGACGAGCATGCCGTGATGCCTGTGAGCACCGTGTTGCGCGACTTCCACGGACTCGACGGAGTCGCTCTGTCGGTCCCGTCGATCGTGAGCGCCAAGGGCGCGTTCCCGATCCGGAACACCTCGTTCTCCAGCGAGGAGCTGGCGCTGCTGCGGCAGTCCGCGGATGCGCTGCAGGCGGCCGCGGCGAATCTGCGTCGCTGAGGGACGCCGGCGCGAACCGGCGCCCCCTCTCTCAGCGTCAGTGCGGGTCGGTCCGGTTCAGTGTCGCGACGACCTGGTCGTAGTCGCCTCGGGCCTCGCCGTAGCGGAGGAACTTCACGCGCTCGACCTGGATCTCCATGGCATCCGGCTGCGACTCGACCAGCGCCATCACCTCATCGACGAAGTCGTCGAGCGGCATCGCGGCCTCGTTGGACTCGTGCCCCGGCATCAGGGCTGTGCGCACCGCCGGCGGCTCCAACTCGAGAACTGAGACGCGCGTTTCCGCGAGCTGCAGGCGCAGCGATTCGCTGAGCATGTGGATCGCGGCCTTGCTGGCGTTGTAGCTGGGCGTCACCCGGAGCGGCGCGAACGCGAGTCCGGAGGAGACCGTCATGATCGTCGCATCCGGCTGTGCGCGCAGGTGCTCGATGAAAGCGGCGATGAGTCGGATCGGTCCGAGGACGTTCGTGGTGACGGTCTCTTCGGCCGACGGGAGGAACCCGGACCGTGTCGTCCAGTCCTCCGCCCGCATGACTCCGGCCATCGTGACGAGCACATTCAATTCCGGGTGCTCGGCGAGCACGGTGCGCGATGCGACGTCGATGCTGCTCGCATCCGCCGTGTCGATCCGCACGGTGCGGATGCCGGGGTGCTCGGCGGCGATCGCGCGGAGGCGATCCTCTCGTCGCCCGCCGACGATAACCGTGTTGCCACGGTCATGGAGGCGCACTGCGAGGGCGAGACCGATGCCGCTGGTCGCGCCGGGGATGAAGATGGTGTTTCCGCTGATGTTCATGACCTCAGCCTCCGCGTGGCGACCTCGGCGCTCCAGAGAGCGGTCATCCAGGGATCGGGGATCCCTGGTACGCCTCACTGCGCCGGTGGATACTGCAGGGGTGGATCGTGATGCATTGGCCGAATTCCTCCTCCGCCGGCGAGAGGCGCTGCGACCCGACGACGTCGGTCTTTCAACCGGGCCGCGGCGCCGCACGACAGGACTGCGCCGTGAGGAGGTGGCCCAGCTGGCGACCATGTCGACCGACTACTACACGCGCCTCGAGCAGCGTCGGGGACCGCAGCCGAGCGTGCAGATCCTCGCCGCGCTGGCACGCGCGCTGCGCCTGACCGAAGACGAACGCGACTACCTGTTCCGGCTCTGCGGGCACAGCGCCCCCGACCGTGCCCAGCTCAGCGACTACGTGCGCCCCGGCATCCTGCGCGTGCTCGACCGACTGCACGACACCCCCGCGTTCGTGGTCTCGCTCCTCGATGAGGTCCTCGTGCAGAACGACGCCTCCCGCGCCCTGATCGGAGATGCGAGCGGACTGACGGGCCTCGACCGCAGCGGCATCTACCGGTGGTTCGCCGATCCGGACGTCGAGCGGCTCCGGTATCGCGAGTCCGACCGCCCTCGGCAGTCCCGCGCGCTCGTCGGTTCGCTGCGCGCGGCGTACGGCGTGATGGGTGCCCGGTCCCGGGCGGGCGAGATCGTCGCAGCGCTCACTTCTCGCAGCCCGGAGTTCGTCGAGCTCTGGGACGCGCACGAGGTGAGCCGCCGCTTCGAGCAGCACAAGGTCATGGTGCACTCCGAGCTCGGTGAGATCGAAGTGGACTGCCAGGCGCTCTTCACCGAGGACGAATCCCAGGCGCTGATCGTGCTCACGGCCGCGCCGGGCAGCGAAGCCGCCGGCAAGCTCGAGTTCCTGCGGGTGCTGGGAACGCAGAGCGTCTGACCAGGCGCGGGATCAAGACTCCTCGTGCGTCCTCGGGTCGGCGTCGAAAAGTCGGCCGTCAGCGCGCCCGAGCGCGGTGATCGCGGACACCTCGGCGTCGTCGAGCACGATCTCTGCCGCCGCGAGGTTCGCCTCCTGGTGCTCCCGCGACGATGCCTTCGGGATCGACACCGTGCCGCGGGCGACATGCCACGCGAGGACCGTCTGCGCCGGGGTCACGCCGTGCGCGGCGGCGACCTCGTGGATCACGGCCTCGTCGAGCAGCTCCTTCGCGCGCCCCAACGGGCTCCACGCCTCGGTGAGGATGCCCTGCTCGCGGTGATACGCGAGCTGCTCTTCCTGGGGGAAGTACGGGTGCACCTCGATCTGGTTGACGACGGGACGGACACCGGTCTCGCCCTCGATGCGCTCCAGGTGCTCCGGAAGGAAGTTCGAGACGCCGATCTCTCGGACGACGCCGCGCGCCTGCGCGTCGACCAGCGCAGCCCAGGCCTGGACGTACTCGTCCTGGCTCGGGTTAGGCCAGTGGATGAGGTGGAGGTCCGTGGCGTCGAGTCCGAGCCGCGAACGGCTCTCCTCGATGCTCGTGCGGGCCTTGGCGGTTGCGTGGTGGCGCCCGGGGAGCTTCGTGGTGACGATGATCTCGGAGCGATCGACATCGGATGCCGCAACGCCGCGGCCGACCGACCCCTCGTTCTCGTAGTTGAACGCCGTGTCGATGAGCCGGTAGCCCACGCCGATGCCGCCGGCGACCGCATCCGCGCCGGCATCTCCGTTGAGGGCGTATGTGCCGAGCCCGATCGCCGGAAGGGCGAAGCCGTTGTGGGCGGTGAAGGTGGGGACAGTGGTCATCGTTGCTCCTTCGGTGCGTTTCCTCCAGCGTAGGCCGCCTCCCGTGCACGAAGCTGGTTCTCATGATCCCGATCCCCGTGATGCCATGACGGACGCTCAGCGCTGCCCCTGCGGATCGGGGAACGCCGTCGATGACTGCTGCGGACCGCTGCTGCAGGGCATGCCCGCTCCGACCGCCGAACGACTGATGCGGTCGCGATACACGGCGTTCGGTCTGCACGACGCGGCCCACCTGCTTCGCACGTGGCATCCGACCTCGAGGCCGCACACCATCGATTTCGAGCCGGATCTCGAGTGGCGGCGGCTGCTGATCCTGGATCGTGTGGCCGGCGGTCCGTTCGACGACCGGGGCGTCGTGGAGTTCGAGGCGATCTGGCGGCAGGGCACCGAGCGGGGCTCTCTGCACGAGCGCAGTCGCTTCGTCCGCGAGGACCGGCAGTGGTACTACGTCGACGGCGACGTGCACTGATGGGCGGATGTCGGCGCAGCGACTAGATTTGAGAGCGTGAACGCCAGCCCCGAGAACCAGCGCACCCTGCTCGACATCGCCGACCTCGACCGGCGCATCGCGCAGGCCGAGCGTGCCCGCACCAAGCCGAGCCAGGCGGGGCGGATCACCGAACTCGTCGCCATCCGCCAGGAGCAGCTCCGCGAGCTGACCACGCTGACCGGCATCCGCGACGACGTGCGCACCGAGCTGAAGCGACTGGAGTCCGATGTCGCCGTCGTCGAGGCGCGCCGCAACCGCGACGCCGAGCGACTCGCCGCATCGACGAATTCGAAGGACGCGCAGGCGCTCGAGCACGAACTCGCCAGCCTCGCCCGGCGGCAGAGTGACCTCGAGGATGCCGAACTCGACGTGATGGGTCGGCTCGAAGAGGCCGAGGCCGCCGTCGCCGCCCAGCAGGCGCTCCTCGAGACGACGACCGCCGAGGGGACCGCGCTCACCGCGCAGGCCAAGGCCGATGTCGCCGCGGCGACCGAACGGGGAGCACAGCTCGCCCGCGATCGGGCGGCCGTCGCCGAAGGCGTCTCGCCGGAGCTTCTCGCCGAGTATTCCCGTCGCGCGACGAACAGTGCCGGCGCGGCCCTCCTCACCCGCGGCACCTGCGAGGGCTGCCGCATCCTGCTCCCCAGCACCGACCTGAACGACATCCGGCGCGCCGCGGACGACCTCGTGGTGTCGTGCCCCGAGTGCGGCTGCATCCTCGTGCGCACCGAGGAATCCGGGCTCGCGTGAGCGGTTCCTGCGCCCGCCGCCGATGACAGCGCCGGCGTCGGGAATCGAACGACGCATCGCGCTCATCTCCATCGGTCCGCAGGAGTACGTCGCGATCGAGCTCGACGCAAACGACGAGGAACAGGGTCGCACGCCCCTCCGTGTCGACGAGCTGTCCGCATGGGTCCGCTCCGCCGAGGCTTCCGACGCTCCGCGGTGGATCATGCGCACCGCTGCGGAGACCTACGCCCTCCTTCTGGGCGACGGGGCGCGCATCACCCGCAGCCACGACCTGGTGCTGTGCCATGCGATCTTGCGTGACACCTCAGCGGTGCCGACTCCGCTTCCGGCCTCGCCGCACTGGGAGCGGCGTGAGCCGACCGTGTCGGTGCCGTCCCTGTTCGACGTGTTCGACGACGCGAGCGGCGACGACGCGATCACGACGACTCTGGATCAGTACCGGGCGCAGCGCGAAGTGATCGCTGCAGCCCCGGACGGACGTCTTACGCTGCTGTGCGCGGCGGAGTCGGCTGGTGGACTCATCGCGGAGGAGATGCGGACGGCGGGGTTGCCCTGGGACGAGGGCGTGCACGATGCGATCCTGACCGAGGCCCTGGGTGCACGCCCCGTCGCCGGGGGGACGCCGAGCCGCATGGTCGAACTCGGCGATCGGGTGCGGGAGCTCCTCGGCGACGCCTCACTGCACCTCGACAGCCAGCAGAAGCTGCTCAGGGCGCTGCATCGCGTGGGGGTGCAGGTGGAGTCCACGAGCAGGTGGGAACTCGCC
>JAQZBG010000105.1 GCA_029239165.1 Microbacterium sp.
TCGGACTAGAACGGCTCTCGGGACTTTCCCGGGAGCAGGAGGGTGTGTGCACGTGCCCGCCCCAGGAATCCCGAATGGACGCCGGAAGGCAGACAACCTCGACAGTCTAGCGGAGTTTCCTCCGTGTCGCCCGCACGGGTCGGCGCTCACCCTTGGCATGCTGGAGGGCGTGCCCGGTGACCGTCATCGCGCACTCGACCAGAGGGGGGACGCCATGCGCGTCAACAAATGGGGGGTCGGCGTGATTCTCGCCGCCGCCGTGCTGCTCACCGGATGCTCGGCGGGCGGATCGGACAAGCCGGCCGACTCGAAGCCCGAGAGCGGCGCTTCGCAGGAGGCGGAGGCTCCGGCGACGGACTGCCCTGAGCTGAAGGCGGATGCCACCGTCGACGGCAAGGCGCTGGGCACATGCATCTCCGAGGCCATGTCGGACACGGCGGGCTACGCGGCGAAGACCGATGTCATGGGCATCGAGTCGACGGCGAAGTTCAACCCGTCAGAGAAGGCCCTCGAGTCGACCTCTCCGGCCGGCTCGCTGATCGTCATCGGCGACGACGTCTGGGTGAAGTCCGCGACGAGCGAGTGGCAGGCCGCCGATCCGAAGTCGAGCGACCCGGTCATCGCCGCGCTCAGCACCGCCGCTGCCGACGTCGCTTCGCTCGACCCGACAACCGCAGCAGAGGCCATGACCGGTGAATTCACGGTGACCGGCACCGGCGAGCGCCTGGGTGAAGAGGTCTACCTCCTCTCGGGCACGATCGAGCAGCAGGGCACCGCGGTCGACGTCGTCTTCGAGGTCACGGCAGACTACGTCAACCTCGCGATGACCAGCACCGCCACGGTCGAGGGCCAGTCGGTCGAGATCGGGATGGAGATCACCGAGTGGGACGCGAAGCAGGACATCGTCGCACCGCTCTGATGCAGAGCTGATGCGAAGGGCCGGTGCGTACGCACCGGCCCCTCTCACGTCAGACGAGTTCGAAGCTGCTCCATACGACGGCGCCGATAGTAATCACGACCGCCAGAACCGCAAGAAGCAGCCATCCGGAGATGATCATCACCCGGCGTCGTGGGTTCGTCTTCGGGACACCGACATGAGCTCCCACGAGCCCGAGCACGATACACACGAAGCTCACCATTGGCATCCAGATGAACAGGATGGCCGCCCCGAGCAGGACCCACACGGCGGTGGAGACCCAGCTGGTCGTGCTCGTGTCTGCTGTCTTCTCCATGTCATGCCTCCATCGTCAGATGCGAAGTTTCATGCGAGCAGTTAGGCGTTTCGGAGAGTTCGTGAGACCACGCCCGGACCGTTGACGACCATACTCTGAGTCTTGTCAATCTGAACTCCGAGACCCTTGAACGCGATGTAGCCGTGCCAGACAACGTCGCACTCTGCCTTTCCGCCGCTGAGCATGTAGTGGCTCACGCTGCTATCCAGTTGGACAGCGACATTGAAGTTGACCGCAGCAGCAACGCAGCTGGACGTTCTGACAACGACACCATTGCCCGTTACATATTTGAACGTCTGCGACAGCTTCGTGATGAGCACGCCCAAGATGCGCTGCTCCACGTCGTACTTCGCCGTGACGTTGTATGTTGCGCCGGCAGCAGCCGTCGTGGCGGATCGCGTTTTCAGCGCACTGCTCGCGGAGATAGGCGCACTCGTCCGGTCGACATCGACGCTCATCTCAACATCGCCGTTCTCGACGCTCACGCTCTCGCCCGTCTGCGCGGTGTTCTCGAACGCGGCAGTGATCTCAGGATCCGAGAGATAGTCCACCAGCTTTTGCTGATCGGATGCCGACAGTTTTTCGAACTTTTTCAATTCGACTGCAGCCAGCGATGAGGATGCCGCCTCTGTTTCTAGCTGCGTATGAAACGAGTCCACGGTTGCGGACGCGGCATCGGTTGCGGCGCCGGCCGGCGCCGCTCCCAACGCAACCATGAACGCAACGACCGCGGCCGTAACGCCGAGCCTGAGTGACATAGGTGTGCGCATATTGGGTACTCATTTCTGACGGTGCGGCCAGCCAATCCAGTCGCATGTCAACTGTAAAGTGTTACACGTCAGGTCGTCTGTCCCCATTTCGGATGACAGACCAAGCGCCCGACTCTCCTAATCAGACGTCCACACTCGGGTGGCTCAACGGGGAAGGCTTCGACTCTCGTGCATCGTCGCCTCGTGCATCGGCGGCTTGAGGATCGTCCCCGAGACCACCCGCGCTCTACGCGGAAGCTCGAGGTCCGTGCCTCGCAGGGCGGCACCGTTCGCTACCGGGTCACGCCGATCCCGGAGGAGTAGACGTTCGTCACCTCGATGCGGTGGGACGGGCCATGGTCCAGGAGCCGCTGGAGGATGACCTCGCGTCTGTCACGCGCCCACTCCGGAACGATCTCGGCCCACCTCGCCGCATCGGGGAAGTACGTGACGAGAGGCTGCACACCCCAGCCGCCGTCGAACAGCAGACCGCGAGAACCCTCCCAGTAGAAGACCTGTTCCTTCCAGCGGAACTCGATCTCGTACTCCGGCTCCATGGTGCGGCTCCCCCGTTCAGTACATGACCGGCGGGATCTCGGCCCACACCGTGCGGTCGTCGACCGAGGGCGCGGCGGGGATGCGGCCGGCACCGTCGGGCTCCGGGATCGCGGCGAGCAGCGCCTGCGTGTACGGATGCTGCGGCGCCGCCCAGAGCTGATCCGTCGGACCGGACTCGAGCACACGGCCGCCGAACATGACGAACGTGCGGTCGGCGATGCGGCGGACCACGGCGAGGTCGTGCGAGATGAACAGCATCCCGGCTCCCGACTCCGCCACCAGGTCGCGCATCAGGCCGGCGACGCTCGTCTGGGTCGACGCGTCGAGGGCGGAGATCGGTTCGTCGGCGACGAGGAGCGATGGCCGTGCGGCCAGCGCCCTGGCGATCGCGATGCGCTGCTTCTGCCCACCGGAGAACTGGTGCGGGAAGCGCGTGCTCACGGTCGTCGGCAGGCCGACGCGTTCCAGCCACTCGTCGACGGTCGACCCCTCGGCACCGCGCGCACGGGCGGTCGCGATGCCGTCGGCGATCTGGTCACCCACGCGGCGGCGGGGGTTCAGCGACGTCGCCGGGTCCTGGAACACCATCTGGATGCCGGTCATCGCGGTCGGCCGACGACGGATGCCGAGCGGCGCCACGGGCACATCGCGGAAGAGCACTGTGCCGGCAGCGGTCTTCTCGATGCCGACGACGGCGCGGGCGAGGCTGGACTTGCCGCTGCCCGACTCGCCGACGAGCGCGACCGTCTGCCCGGCGGCGACGCTGATCGACACCCCGTTCACGGCGATCACGGGCGGGTTGCCCGGATAACGCACGACCACGTCCTGCGCATCGAGGACTCGGACCTCACTCACCTGCGGCCTGCCCTTCCGGCGCCTCGTCGATGCGCGAACCCGGGAGGGCCGCGAGGAGCATGCGCGTGTAGTCGTGCTGCGGGTCGAGGAAGAGCGTCTCGCGATCGGCGAGCTCGACGACGCGTCCGTCCTTCATGACGGCCACCCGGTCGGCGATCGCACTCATCACCCCCAGGTCGTGCGTCACGAGCAGCACCGCGAGGTTGCGCTCGACCGCGAGGTCACGCAGCAGCTGGAGGATACCGGCCTGCACCGTGACGTCGAGCGCCGTGGTCGGCTCATCGGCCAGCAGCACCTCGGGGTCGCACGCGAGGGCGCACGCGATCGCGATGCGCTGGCGCTGTCCGCCGGAGAACTGGTGCGGGTAGCGCTTGAGGGCCTCAGCGGGATTCGGGACCTGCACGGTCTCGAGCAGTTCCACCGCCCGCTCCCGCGCCGCCGCGCCCTTCAGTCCGAGGTGCACGCGCATGTGGTCGGTGAGCTGGCGGCCCACCGGCAGCTGCGGGTGCAGGGAGGCCGACGGGTCTTGGAAAACCATGGCGATGCGCTTGCCGCGCACCCGGTTGAGGGAGCGACGCGGGAGGCCGACGAGCTCCTCTCCTCCGAGCAGGATCGACCCGCCAGTCTTCGCCTGCCGGGGCAGCAGCCCCAGCACAGCGAGCGAGGTGAGGGTCTTGCCCGACCCGGATTCTCCGGCGAGACCGTGGATGCGACCGGCCTCGAGTTCGAGCGAGACGCCCTTCACGAGCGGGCGACCGATGTCGATGGTCAGGTCGCGGATGCTGAGCACCGCAGTTCCCTGCGCAGAGGTCATGCCGCCACCCCCGTCGCGGAGGCCTTGTGCTCGGCCTGCTTCTCGTGCGTGATCTCCGCCGTCGGGTCGAGCACATCGCGCATCGCATCGCCGAGGAAGTTGAACGCCAGCACCACGGTCAGGATCGCGAGGCCGGGGAACACCCCGAGCCACCAGGCGTCGAAGTTCTGCATCGCACCCGAGATCATCGAGCCCCACTCGGCGGTCGGCGGCTGGGCGCCGAGGCCGAGGAAGGAGAGTCCCGAGAGGAGCAGGATCGCCGCACCGATGTCGAGCGTCGCGAGCACCAGGACGGGACCGGCGATGTTCGGGAGGATGTCGACGAACAGGGTGCGGACGGGCGAGTGCCCGAGGAGGCGTCCGGCGATCACGTAGTTCTGACCACGGAGTCCGAGCACGATGCTGCGGGTGACACGGGAGTACTGCGGCCACGACACCACGATCGCCGCGATCACCGCGTTGAACAGGGACGGGCCGAGCGATGCCGCGACCACCATCGCGAGGATCACAGTCGGGAAGGCCATGAACAGGTCGGTGATGCGCATCAGGGTCTCGTCGACCCACCCGCCGAAGTATCCGGCGACCGCGCCGATGACCGTGCCGATGATCATGGCCGCGATCACGAGCATGAGCGCGAGCGGAAGGCTCACGGTCGCACCCGTCATCAGACGCGAGAAGATGTCGCGGCCGTTGCCGTCGGTCCCCAGAAGGGTGTCGATTCCCGGCGCCTGCAGGCGGGGCAGCACCTGGGCGTTCGGCGGATACGGCACCCACCACTGCGCGGTGAAGGCAACGATCACCCAGGCTCCCGCGATGACGGTGCCGATGATGCCGAGCGGGGTGCGCCAGGCGCGCGGCCAGCGGAAGCGGAAACGGCCGGCCGGTGTGGCGGCGGCGATGCGGCTCATGCGATCCTCACTCTCGGGTCGAGCACGCCGTAGAGGATGTCGACGATGAAGTTGATGAGGAGATAGATGAAGCCGACCACGAGACCGACGCCCATGATGCCGGGGAGGTCGAGGTTCGCGGCCGAGTTGTAGGCGTAGGTGCCGAGCCCCGGCCAGGCGAACACCGACTCGACGAGCACGGTGCCCGACAGCAGGGCACCGAACGCGACGCCCACGACCGTGAGGATCGGCAGCGAGGCCCCGCGGAGCACATAACCGAGGATCACGCGCATGGCCGGGAGCCCCTTGGCCCTCGCTGCGCGCACGTAGTCGCTGCCGAGGACTTCCAGCACCGAGGTGCGGATGAAGCGGGTGAGCAGGCCGATCGTCACGAGCGAGAGCACCATGACCGGCAGCGCGAGGTGCGCGAGGGCGTCGAAGAAGCCGACCGCGTCGCCGTTGAGCAGGTAGTCGACCGTGTAGAGGCCCGTCACGCGCGGCGGCGGGGTGATCGACGGCGAGATGCGGCCGGAACCAGGCGCGATGCGCAGCTCGAGGAAGAAGACGTAGAAGCTGACGAGCGCCAGCCAGAAGGTCGGCACGCTGAGCCCGACCAGCGTGACGACGCGGATGACCTGGTCGGTGACGAGGCCGCGACGGTAGGCGGCCAGGGTGCCGAGCACGATGCTGACCGCGAGGCTGACGATGATCGCGCTGATCGCGATCTCGATGGTCGCGGGCACCGCGGTGGCGAGGTCGCTGGTGACCGGGCGTCCGGTCACCAGCGACGTGCCGAGGTCCCCGCGGAGCAGGTTCCCCATATAGATGAAGTACTGCACGAACAGTGGCTGGTCGAGTCCGTTCGCCTTGATGAACGCCTCGCGCGTCGCCGGGTTCTGCGATGCGCCCTCACCGAGCGCGGCGGAGACAGGGTCTCCGGGCACCAGGTTGGTGAGCGCGAACGTCACGATCGTCACGCCCACCAGCAGGAGCAGGGAGGTGCCCGCCCGCCGCAGCAGGTATCCGACCAGAGGCGATCGACGCCGTTGCGCCTGCCTCTGCACTGCCACTGTCGTCATGGGATGTCCGCTCAGCCGGCGGGCGTGATCTCGGCGATGTCCATCTCCCAGACGGAGTTGTACACCGCACCGCTCACGCTGTCGGCCGACGAGATGTTGCGACCGGGGACGATCAGCGGGACGAACGGTCCCTCGGCCTGCATCGCCTCGGCGAACTCGGTGAAGGCGGCCGTGCGCTGCTCGGAGTCGGTCGCTGCGGCAGCGCCTGCCGCGATCCCGGCGATCTCCGGGTTGGCCTCCGCGGCCCAACCGGAGCGGAGTCCGACCTTGAGGCCGGGTCCGAACGGGAGGAAGTTCGCCGAGTCGGCGTAGTCCGGGCCCCAGAACCACAGGCCGAAGCCCTCGGTGCCGTTGACGTAGGCGTCGAGCTCGGTCGCGAAGGGCGCGGGGGCGAGTTCCACGGCGATGCCGGCATCCTCGAGCTGCGCCTGCACGCGCTCGGCGAGCGGGGTGAACTCCACGCCGCCGACCGGGTAGTCGTTCGGGAACTGCAGCTTCAGGGTCTGGCCCGTGTAGCCGGCCTCCTCGAGCGCGGCCTTCGACTTGTCGAGGTCCTGCTCGACGCCGGTCTCGAGGGCTCCCTCGAATCCGGGCGGGATGACGCCCGTCGCCTGCACGGATCCGGCGCCTGCCAGCTCCAGGAGCGCGTCGTAGTCGAGCGCGTAACGGATCGCCTCGGCGATCTTCACGTTCGCCAGCTCACCGGCGACCGCCTCGGACTGGTTCAGCAGCAGGAAGATCGTCTGCCCCGAGGGGACCGAGTCGACCGTGATGTCGTCGCCGAGACCCGCGACCTGGTCGCCGTTCAGGTCCATCGCGACCATCGAGTCGCCGCCCTTGAGGTTGGCGAGCTGGGTGGCGCTCTCGGAGACGTTGCGCACGACCACGCGCTTGTAGTCGGACTCCTCATCGCCGTTGTACTCGTCGTTCTTCGTCAGCACGACCTGCGAGCTGAGGTCGAGCGTGTCGAGCACGAACGGGCCGGATCCGGCGGACTCGCCGTCGAGGAACTTCTGCGCCGAATCGGTTCCGTCGGTCGTGCCGCCGTTCTCGATCACGACGTCGGAGTTGACGATGCCGAGCGCCGGGTTCGCGAGGATCGCGGGCAGCTGCAGCAGCGGGGTCTCGGACGTGATCTGGATCGTCTTCTCGTCGACCTCGGTGATGGTGAGGCCGCCGAGCAGGAAGTTCGGCTTGGCGTCGGCCATGCCCTGGATGCGCTGCAGGGAGAAGACGACGTCCTTCGCCTCGATCGGCGAACCGTCGGAGAAGACGCGGTCGCCCTCGAGGGTGAAGGTGAACTCGGTCGCCTCGTCGTTCTGCTCCCACGAGGCGAGTCCGGGCACCGGGGTCGAGACGTCGGAGCCTTCGAAGTCGACGAGGGTTTCGTACAGCGCCTTGGCGATCATGTTGCCGGTCGGGTCGTAGGTGTGACCCGGGTCGGCCGTCTCGATCGAGAACGCGGTGTCGATGACGAGCGAATCGGTGCTGGAGGAGTTGCCGCCGTTTCCGGCCGAGTTCCCTCCCGAGCAACCTGCGAGTGCGAAGAGCGCGACGGCTCCGAACGCGATGACCGGCGTGATACGGCGTGACGACATGAGGGCCTCCAGGGGCGAGGAGTACATTCGGGTGAGTCGCCACCGATGTGGACGACCGGGGATCAGATTCGCATCATATGCGACGATGTGTCCAGCGAGTGTGCGTGGTCCCAGCACGCTCTGTCCAGAACGTCGGCGATGAGGAGCAGAATGTCCAGCAAGGATGCGGATCAGTCGAGGCAATCTGGACGAAGTGCCGCCCCTTTGGACGAGACGGCATACAGAATCCTCGATGTGCTGCGGGATAACGGTCGCGTCTCGATCGCGGCGTTGGCCGACAAGGTGGGCATCTCCCGCGCGAGTGCCTACACGCGGGTCGAGTCGCTGGTGCACGACGGCGTCATCACGGGGTTCAGCGCCCGGGTCGACCAGGCCAAGGCGGGACTCTCGATCGGCGCGCTCGTGTTCGTCACGGTGATGCCGCAGGCGTGGTCGTCGTTCCGCGAACGTGTGCTCGAGATGCCCGACGTCGAGTGGTGCGCCATCACGACCGGGGAGCACGATGCGATGCTGCTCATCCGCGCGGTCGACGTGAGCGGTGTGCACGAGTTCTCCACCGGTGTCATCGCGCAGCTCCCCGAGGTGCGGACCGTGGTCAGCGTCGTGGTGCTCGACGAGGTCATCCGTCGGCCCTACCTGCTCCCCGCCGACCTGCCGGAGCGCAGCACCGAGATCCCGCTCGGGATGACGCGCTGGACGCCGGCCACCGCCGGACGGGACACGCTGCCGCCGCGCTGAGACCCGCGTCCACTCCCCACTCCCCACTCCCCGCTCCCGCTCCCCCTGAGGGGTCAGGACACGCCGCATCCCCACGCCGCGATAGGGCGTGTCTTGACCCCTCAGCGCACGGGACCGAGTGCTC
>JAQZBG010000106.1 GCA_029239165.1 Microbacterium sp.
CCCGCCGGCATCGAGGCGCTCGGGAAGATCTCGGACGGAACGAAGGTCGCGCTGCAGGCCGCCACCTCGCCGGCCGGCTACCAGTACCCGGTCGTGGCGATGCGCGAACAGGGCGTCGACACGGACGCCGGCATCACGCAGGTGCCCGTCGAAGGCAACAACAACGCGGTCCTGGCCGTCTACAACGGCGATGCCGAGGTCTCCTTCGCGTACTGGGACGCTCGCACGACCGTCACCGAGGAGGCGCCCGATGTCGCGGACAAGGTCGTGGCCTTCGCCTACACGGAGATGATCCCGAACGGCGGCGTCGCCGTGACCTCGACGCTCCCCGACGACCTCGTCGCGGAGCTCACCACGCTGCTGGACGACTACGCGGACTCGTCCGAAGAGGCGGCGTCCGTGATGTTCGACCTCGTCGGACTCTCCGACTGGACCAGCGAGACCGCCGAGGAGGAGATCGCCCGCTACGGCGAGATCCTCGCCGAGTTCTCCCACTGACACCGCAGAACTGAGAACATGCACACTGATCTGCAACGCGCGGAGGCCGGGGCACTGCTCCCGGCCTCCGGGTCGTGGTCGATCCGTCTCCACGACGTGTCGGTCACCTATCCCAACGGCACCCGCGCCCTCCGCGGAGTGTCCCTCGACATCGCCGCCGGAGAGATGGTCTCCGTGGTCGGCCTGTCCGGCTCGGGCAAGTCCACACTCATCCGCACGATCAACGGTCTCGTGCCGGCGACGAGCGGCACGGTCACGGTCGGCCCGCATGCTGTCACCGGCATGCGCGGGCGACGCCTTCGTGAGACCCGCGGGCACATCGGCATGATCTTCCAGGGGTTCAACCTCGCCGATCGGGCCAGCGTGTACCGCAACGTGCTGGTCGGACGATTCGCGCACAGCCCGACCTGGCGCACGGTGCTCGGTCTGAGCACGGCCCAGGACCGCGAGCTCGCCCTCCGCGCGCTCGACTCGGTCGGCATGCTCGAGAAGGTCTGGAACCGTGCAGGCCAGCTCTCCGGAGGCCAGAAGCAGCGCGTCGCGATCGCCCGGGCGCTGACGCAGCAGCCCCGCATCATGCTCGCCGACGAACCGGTCGCCAGCCTCGACCCGCCCACCGCGCACGCGGTCATGCACGACCTGCGCCGCGTCAACGTCGACGAGCACCTGACCGTGCTCGTCAACATCCACCTGATGGACCTGGCTCGTCAGTACACGACGCGCATGATCGGGCTGCGGGACGGCGAGATCGTCTACGACGGACCGGCAGCGGACGCCGCAGACCACGACTTCGAGCAGATCTACGGACGTCCGATCCAGCCGAGGGATGTGCTCGGCACATGACCACCCAAGCCCGCCCTCTCGTCGTGCCGCCCCAACCCTCATCGCGGCTGCGCACCACTCTCGTCGTCCTGGCGTTCGCCGCGTTCACCGTCGCCACCTGCATCCCCGCGATCGGCGGCATCCAGCTGGACTTCGGCGCGATCATCCGCAACGGGGGCAACGGATCTGTGCTGCTCGCGCAGTTTCTGCAGCCGGACTTCTCGTTCCTGCCGCGCACGTTCGGGCCCATGCTCGAGACGCTCCAGATGGCGGTGGTCGGCGCGGCGGCGGCCGCGGTGATCTCCGTGCCGCTGACGCTGTGGGCCGCGGCGCCGACCAACCCGAGCAGCCCGACCCGGATCGCGGTGCGGACCGTCATCAACATCGTCCGGTCCGTTCCCGACCTCGTGTACGCGACGGTTCTGGTGGCGATGGTCGGCGTGGGCGCACTGCCTGGTCTGCTCACACTGCTCCTCTTCGACATCGGCATCATCGTCAAGCTCGTGTCGGAGGCGATCGACTCCACGGATCTGCCCGTCATCGAGGCCGGCCGCGCCGCCGGCGGTGGCCAGACGCAGATCAACCGCAGCGTCGTCCTGCCGCAGACCTGGCCGCTCTTCGCGAACCAGTGGCTGTACACGCTCGAGCTCAACGTCCGCATCTCGGCGATCCTCGGCATCGTCGGCGCCGGCGGCATCGGCCGACTCCTCGACGAGCGACGGGCGTTCTACGCCTATGACGACGTCGCGGTGATCGTGCTCGAGATCCTCGTCGTCGTGGTGCTCATCGAAGTGTTCTCGAACTTCCTGCGGAGGCGACTCGTATGACACTCTCCACCACCGCGCGAGGCATCGGGCTCGAACTGCCCCGGCATCCGTCCCGTCTCGTCCCGACCGCCGTCGCGGTCATCGTCGGCGCCGTGATCCTGGCCGCTGCCGCAGGACTACCGATCCCGTGGAGCGACCTCGGTGCGCTCCCCGGGCAGATCGCGCACTACCTGACCCTCATGTTCGCGGACCCCAACGGGGAGAAGCTGCCGCAGGCGCTGTTCGAGACCTGGCGGTCGATCTCGATGGCGTGGATCGGGGCGATCGGCTGCGTGATCGTGTCCATCCCGCTCGGCATGCTCGCCGCGAACAACGTCGGACCGGTCTGGCTGCGGCTTCCGTTGCGCGGGGTGTTCGCCGTGATCCGCGCCGTGCCGGAGGTCATCATCGCGCTGCTGCTGCTCACCGTCACCGGTCTCACCCCGTTCACCGGTGCGCTGGCGTTGGCGATCGCGGGAATCGGCACGCAGGCGAAGTGGGTGTACGAGACCGTCGAGTCGGTTCAGGAGGGGGCGTCCGAGGCCGTCCGAGCGGCAGGGGGCAACACCGCGCAGGTGACGCGGTGGGCGCTCTGGCCCGCAGCGGCACCGACGTTGCTGTCGTTCGCGCTCTACCGTTTCGAGATCAACATCCGTACCTCGGCGGTCCTCGGACTCGTCGGCGCCGGGGGCATCGGCAGCATGCTCGCGAACTACACGAACTTCCGCGAGTGGGATACGGTCGGGATGCTGCTGATCGTGGTCGTCCTCGCGACGATGCTGATGGATACGGTCTCCGGTGCGATCCGCCGCCGGATCATGCGCGGCCCGCGGGTCACGGCGATCGTGGAACCGAAGAAGGAGCGCGCCGATGTGGCAAGGACCCGCTGAGACACCGCCGACGGCACGCATCGCGATGCTGGCGCCGTCGATGCAGCCGAGCGAGCGCCGTGTGGCCGAGGCGATCGCCGCCGACGTCGACATCTCGATCGAGCGCACCGCGCAGGAGATCGCGGATGCCGTCGAGGTCGGGCGCACGACTGTGGTGCGCACCGCCCAGACTCTCGGGTACGACGGCTACCCGCAGCTGCGCGTCGCGCTCGCGCGCGAGCGGTCGAGTTCCGTGCCGTCGCAGGGCGACCCCGCCGATGCCACGATGCTCGGGGCGCTGCGCGGTGCCGTCGACCGCTTCGCGTCCCGCCTCGCGCACACGGTCTCCGCCGTCACGGAGGAGACCCTGGCGGCCTTCGTCGACGAACTCGACGTCTCGACGCGGCTGCTCGTCGCCGCCAACGGTCTCTCCGCACCGGTCGGGGCCGATCTCTCGATGCGACTGACCTCCGCAGGGCGGCCCGCCGAATATGTGGCGGACACGCTCGGCCAGCAGATCACCGCGTCGCAACTCGGCGCCGGCTCCGCCTGCCTCGTCGTGTCGGGGTCGGGAGTGAACCGCGCATCGATCGACGTGATGACGGCCGCGCGGGCGAGCGGAGCACGCGTCCTCGCGATCACGTCGTTCCCTCGCTCGCCGGTCGCCGAGACGGCCGACGTGGCTCTCGTCGTCGCCCCGATCAACGACTCGTTCCGCGATGAGCTGCTGTACACCTCACGTGCTGCGCTGATGCTCGTCACCGAGTCGGTCGTGGGTCTGCTGGTGAGCAGGCGAGGGGCGAGTGCCACCGCGGCCCAGGTCGCGACGTTCTCCGTGCTCGGCCACTCGCTGTCGGAGTAGTGCAGCGGCGGAGAACATCGCCGCTCGAGTGATGCTGTCAGTGCGCCGGACGGCTCCCGTGCGCGTCGCGCTCCTCCAGGTCCGCACGCCCGGCTCGTCGCGATGACGCCGTGAACGACAGCAGCACGGCCGCCGTCCCGCCGAGGAAGACGACGGTACTGAGTGAAATGAGCACGGCATCCATGCCTGCCTCCGATCTCGAATTTGGCGGCTGGCGGGCCGCTCCGTCGGAGGACATCGAGTCGGCCGCCAGCCTGGTCGAGGCGTGACGGAAGACCGCATCGTCGCGGCCTCCCCGCCTCAGGACCGACAGTAAGGTCCGCGCCGATTTTCATCGAGGGTATTGACAGAATCATCGACCCGCGACAGTCGTCCCCGCGCAGCCGACGCCGTCAGTCGGGTCCGGCGCGCTGTGCGAGGCTTGATCCCGTGCGCGTCGACGATCTGGCCCTCCCGTTCGCTCTGTCGACGCTCGGCGGTGCGACCGACGAGCCGACGATCATCCTCCCCGGTGGCCCCTGCCGTGGCCCGGAGTATCTCGGTGACTTCGCCGGCCTCGGAGAGGCGCACTCCTTCGTCGTCCTGCATCCGCGCGGCACTCCCCTGAGCGGAGGGCTGTCTCGCGGCTGGTGGACGGATGCCGAGGATGTCGTAGCGCTGGCGGATGCGCTGGAGCTGCCGCGGGTGAACCTGATCGGACACTCCGCGGGCACGCGTCTCACTCTCGCGACGGCGGCGCGCTTCCCGGATCGCGTCGCGTCCATGGCGCTGGTGACCCCGCCCGCCACGTGGTTGAGCGGCACTCCCTACGACGGCGGGTCGCTCACGGTGGAACGGACCCAGCCGGCGGTGGCGGACGCCATCCGGTCGCTGGAGCACGATGAATCCGACACCGAGGAGGCCTTCCGGGAAACCTTCCTGCGACAAGCCCCCGCGACCTACGCGCACTGGACGGCACGGGAACAGGTGCATGCCGCCGTCGGAGCCATGAGCTTGGCCGCGGCTGAAGCGTGGTTCACCGACATCCCGGACGATGCCGCCGACCGGATCCGCTCGACGGCCCTCCCGCCGACCCTGGTGATCGGCGGTGCTCAGGATCTGCTCACCGGTGTGGGGCCGGTGGTCGACTATGCCGCACTGCTGGGCGCCGAGCTGCGCATGATCGACGACTGCGGGCACTACCCGTGGATCGAGCAGCCGGAGGCCTTCCGCACGGTGCTCGACGCCTGGCTCACCGGCCGCACGGGCCGTTCAGAGCGGCGCTGATCCCGAGGTGGGCGCGTCGGCGCGGCCGTCGACCCACGTGCCGACGGCGTGTGGCAGCGCCAGGGCCACGAGACTCACGACGAACTTTCCCGGCTCTTCGAGCATGCACAGATGCGCCGAGTTCTCGAACCAGACGACGTGCTTCGAGGGCGCGGCCACTCGTTCGATCCAGCGTTCGACGGGACTCGTCGGCGTCGTCCAGTCGTGCCGGCCGAGGAACTGCAGCATCGGCACGTCGAACGCGAGACGGTCGCGCGCGTCGAAGGAGAGAAGCTGGGGCAGCACCTGCGGCATCGTCGCCTGCTGCCCGACCCCGATCAGGCCGAGTTCGTCAGCGGTGTAGTAGGGCGACAGCTCCTGCGATTCCGTGAAGTAGAAGGAGTCGGACCGATACGCCGACAGCGCCCCGTAGTACTGGGCCCATCTCCGGCACGTCACGATCCGCTCCGTGGTGAGCGGCTGCGTGCCGGGGTAGTCGCCGAGTGCGCGGAGCTCGGCGATGGCCTGCTCGTTCTGGGCCGCGGTCGCGCTGCGCAGGGCGAACCCGAAGCTCTCGACCTCGTTCTCCGCCCCGGAGATAACCTGCCCGACGCCGATGTACCCCCAGAGCAGGTCGGGTCGCCGCTCGGCCAGGGTGATGCCGATCAGTGTTCCCCAGCTGTGGCCGAGCACGCCGACCTTCGTCACGTCGAGCTCGCCCTGCAGCCAGGCGATCAGCTCCTCGAGGTCCTCGACGTATCTGTCGACGCTCAGGTCCATGCCGCCGGTCGCCGTCGCTGCCGATCTGCCGCTCGCCCGCTGGTCGTAGTTGACGACCGTGAAGTACTCCTCCACCGCTCGCTGCCAGATCCATGAAGATGGCAGCGAAGGGAGCGCGGGGCCGCCATGACAGACGACCAGCACCGGGTTGGTCCTGTTCCGGCCGCGGATGGAGACGAACTGCTCGACGCCGCCCAGCTCGACGAACAACGCGCGATCGATGGCTTCGGGATTGGGGATGCGACAGAGATCCGCGATGATGGCGCGGCCGGTCTCGTTGCTCATCCGGGTCAGTATAGGAGCGGCGTCCGACGCTCGTGCCGCCACGGTCGCCCGCTGCAGATTGCGTCTCGTCGATGAGGTCGATCAACCGCGCTGTCGTGAACCCGCTGTTCCTGCTGCCGATCTTCCTGCCGCCGGTGCCGCTCGTGTGGGCAGGGGTCATCGACCTGGATGACGCGCGCGGAGGGCTGCTCCTCGCTGCAGGCCTCGTCTTCTTCGTCGGGGTGATCGTCGTCACGGGCGTCGGCAACGTCCCGCTGAACAACGCCCTCGACGGTTTCACGTCGTCGTCGACCGCCGCGCGTGCAGCATTCGAGCTCGCGGCGCTGGCTCTCGTGGTCTGAGTGCTGTCGGCGGATCTCACCCGCCTGAATTGCGGGCGAGAGCTGGTGAGCCCGACCGGCTGCTCAGTACGATGGCGCCCGATCCCCTCTTCGAGTGGGACCTGATCGAGAGGGCGAAGATGAACGTGCGACTCCCCGGGCGGCTCGGTGCCGTCGAGATCGAGAACGACATCCCTGCGAAGTCCTCGGTGCCGGCGATCTTCGATGAACTCGACTATCAGATGGCATGCCAGAGCTACATCTGGGCACTGCCGCTGGTGTCTTACGCGCAGTGGAAGACCCAGCACTATGAGGTCTTCGGGGCGACCGGAAGCGACCTGGTGCGCTACCTCAGCTACCGCGACCGCCTCGGCCTCATCACGGCCAACGCGACAACTCCCTACATCCTGAACTTCTTCGACCTCTCCGCGAGCGGCGCGCTCGTCATCGAGTTGCCCGCCGGCCCCACAGCGGGTGGCGTCTCCGACTTCTGGCAGCGCGAGGTCGGAGCGATGGGCGAGATGGGGCCGGACCGTGGTGAAGGGGGCAAGTACCTCGTCCTCGCTCCCGATGCCGACGAGCCCGCCGGCCTGGGTGCGGACTACCGGGTTCTCCGCTCCTCGGGAGTCAACATCATGTTCGGTTTCCGCACGCTCGACCCCGATCCCGCCCGCGCCGATGCGCTCGTGCACGGCGTGAAGATCTATCCGTACGCCGATCGTGAGAATCCCGCGCCCACGCGCATCGTGTCCCCTGACGGTCGACCCTGGACGGGGGATCAGCCGCGCGGCCTGGACTACTGGCGGATGCTCCACGCGATCTATCAGACCGAGGTCGTGGACGAACGCGATCGGTTCCACCTCGCGATGCTCAAGCAGCTCGGCATCGAGAAGGGCAAGCCCTTCGAGCCGGACGAGCGGCTCATCGGCATCCTCGAGCAGGGCGCAGCGGCGGGGGAGCTGATGGCCCAAGCCAACACCTTCGCCAAGAGATTCGAGCAGGGGACCTACTGGCCCGACCGCGCCTGGGAGCAGGCCATCGTGCTCGACAACTCAGCCCAACGCGGGAACGGTTACGACGAACTGCTCGAGCGCGCCTCGTGGTTCTACGAAGCAGTCAGCTTCTCCGAAGCCATGAAGAGCCAGACGCCTGGCGTCGGGCAGGCGTACCTCGGCTCGTACACGGACGGCAACGGGGATTGGCTCGACGGAGGCCGTGACTACACCCTCCACGTGCCCGCGGGGGTGCCCGCAAAGCTGTTCTGGTCGGCGACCGTGTACGACGTCGCGACCCGATGCCTCATCGACAACAGCCAGCAGCGAGGCGATCGGGGTTCGCGTGATGCCGAGCTCATCACCAACGACGACGGCTCCGTCGACGTGTACTTCGGTCCCTCGGCGCCGCCCGCGGGGGAGTCGAACTGGGTGCAGACCATCCCGGGCAAGCATTGGTTCTCCTACTTCCGTCTCTACGGGCCGCTCGAACCGTACTTCGATCGCAGCTGGAAGCTCGGGGACATCACCCCCGTATAGCCGCGGCGAGATCCCGTCTGCACCCCCTCGCCGGCAGCGACGCGTGGACATCGCCTGCGTTCGTGGAGGTCAGCGGTGCTGCCGCCACCACCGGCGGGGATGCGGCTCGTGCCCGGCTTCGTGCGCGAGCCGCCGTTCGCGTGCGGCCGCGGCGCGCGCCGCCCGACGGTCGGCCCACGCCCGCACAGCCGCGTCCACGTCGCGCGGCATCGTGACCAGTGGAGGTCCCCCGGAAAGGTCGTATCGCGCGCGGATCACTCGGCGGTTGAAGTCATCGAGCTCACGGCGGACCTCGTTCTCGCTGGAGCATCCGTCGAGGAGCGCGTCGAGTGCCGCGTCGTCCTTGCGCAGTTGAATCGATGACGGCAGCACGACGAACCCCTCCCGCCGCATGAGGCGCTTGAACCACCAGTCCGGGTCGCCGCTGTCGGAGAGATCTATCGGCTGGCCGCTGCCGGGAAGATCGTCGAACTCGCCGCGCTCGATGGCCCGACGGATCTGCAGGTCCGCGAGCAGCGCGATCGCGACCTCGGTGTCGATCGGCATCGCATACGGATTGAAGAAGGCGGCGGGCTGCTCGGGGGTCGTCATCGCG
>JAQZBG010000490.1 GCA_029239165.1 Microbacterium sp.
CAGCGGCATCCACGCCCCACTCGCGCAGGTCTTTCAGAGCCCAGGTCGTCGCGACCCACGGCTGCCCCGGCGCCTCCGCCTCGGCGCTGCCGAAGAAGCCGGCGGGAAAGAAGGCACCCCCGGCCCATTGGCCGTCGGCGTCCTGCTCCGCCAGCAGCTGAGCGCCGAAGCCCTCCGTCGCGACGCGTGCGCGTGTGGCCTCCCACACAGTGGGCGGGGCACCGAGAAGATCGCGCTCGACCTGCCATCGCAACGCCGGGTCGGAGTCGAGCAGCCAGTCGAGCAGGGGTCGAGGCGTGGCCATGAGGGCAGAGTACCCAACGCCGCCGACGTGGCGCGGGGTGCGGCATCCGCTCGTCTGGATACTGTGAGGAGCGTTGCCGGGTCACCCGCCGGCGAGGGAGGATTGCCGGATGCCCATCGTCGACAACGGCGTGTACGTCGCCGGAAAGCGGATCCAGAACCCGACGAGCCTCGCCGAGACGTTCGAGTACACGCGCGCGCACCACGGAATGGCCTGGATCGGGATGTTCCGCCCGACTCCGGAGGAGATCGCCCAGGTCGCCGACGAGTTCTCGCTGCACCCGCTCGCGGTCGAGGACGCCCTGACCGGCCACCAGCGCTCGAAGCTGGAGCGCTACGGCGACATCCTGTTCGTGGTGCTCCGCCCCGCCCGGTACATCGACGAGACCGAGACAGTGGAGTTCGGTGAGCTGCACGTGTTCGTCGGCCCCGACTTCATCGTGACGATCCGCCATGCCGAGTCGCCCGACCTGAGCCGGGTGCGCCACCGCATGGAGGGCGATCCCGAACTGCTCGCACGCGGACCGGAGGCCGTGCTGTACGCGATCCTCGACGAGGTGGTCGACGAATACACCCCGGTGATCGATGGCGTCGAGAACGACATCGACGAGATCGAGGACGCCCTGTTCGAGAACGGCGGGGTCACCCTCTCGAAGCGCATCTACGACCTGTCGCGCGAGGTGATCGCCCTGCAGCGTGCGGTGGCGCCCCTCGCCGAGATGCTCGACGCGCTCCAGCGCGGCGCGCCCAAGTACGAAGTCGACCTCGAGCTGCAGCGCGCGCTGCGCGACGTGCACGACCACACGCTGCGGATCATCGACAAGGCCTCCGCGTTCCGGTCCATCCTCGACAACACGCTCACCGTGAACGCGACGATCGTGACCCAGCGCCAGACCGACACCGCGCTGCTGCAGAACGAGCAGGTGAAGAAGATCTCGGGGTGGGCCGCGATCCTCTTCGGACCCACGCTCGTCGGCACGATCTACGGCATGAACTTCACCTACATGCCGGAATTGGAATGGCCCCTCGGCTACCCGATGGCGCTCGCCCTGATGGCGGCGACCAGCCTCACGCTGTACTGGGTCTTCCGCAGACGCCACTGGCTCTGACCGCGTGTGCGTCTCCTGGTCGAGATTGTCGGTCAGCAGGGTGACCGCGTCGACCGCTCCCTGGGCGCGGGTGGCGACGATGAGCGATTGGTATGCCGAGATCTCGTAGTGCTCGTTCCCGAGGGCGGCTGACAGCGTGACCTGGTCGCGCAGCGCGGGCGCGGAGCGCTGGATGAGCGACTCGGCCTGCTTCGCGATCCCCTTGGTGCTCGGCGACGCCGCCGTGGACTCGGGCAGTTCGAGCACCTGGAACACCTTGCGGAGGTTCTCGATCTGCTCCTTGGTCTCATCGGCGTGGTGGCGGAACATCTTCTTGACGTCCGCCGAGCTGGCCGCCTGCTCCAGCTCGCCGAGTGCCGCGAGGGAGTCCTCCTCCATCGTCATCGCAACGCGCAGCTGGAAGCGCAGCAGGTCGGCGGGGGATTCGAGCGTGGTCTGAGACATACGATCTCCTTTCCGGATGCCGCGAGCCTAGGCAGTCCCCGTCGCACCGTGCACGGGGGTTGCGACCGGCGGCCCGGATTCGCTAAGCGGTCGTCCGCCTCCACGTGCGCCCCGCCGCAGCGCACGAGGAAGGGCGGGCCGACCCCAGTCGACCCGCCCCGTCCCCCCAAGGAGCTGCGCGAAACCGGTCAGCCGGCGGTCGCGTTCTCGTACGCGCGCATCGCCGCCTCCTGCGCGTCGGCGAGCGCCTCGTCGGGCGTCTTGTCGCCGAGCAAGGCCGCGGTGATGGCGTTGTTCAACTCGTTCTGGATGTCTTGCCCCGCCGGCGAGGAGCCGAACGACTGGCCGTAATCCAGCACGTCGTAGTAGGTCGAGATGGTCTGGTCGAACCCGGCGTTGCCGCTCTCGACGACGAACTGCTCGCGAATCGACTGGTCCGGTCCCGGCGAACCGGTGAACAGGCCGGTGTTGATGCCGCCGTCCTCCTCCCGCGTCGCGGCGCGGGCCTCACCGGCCGCGTTCCACGCGTCCTCGCTGGTCAGATTGATCATCCACGCGCAGGCTGCGGAGGGATTCTCCGCTCCGGCCGGGATCACGAACGCCGTGCCGCCCGCGACGGAGAAGGGCTCGCCCTCGCTGTTCTTGAACGGCACCGCCTCGATCTGGACCTGGTCCACGTACGGCGACAGGACGTTCGGGTACCACTGGGCGTTGACCTGCGCCCCCACCTGGTCGGCGACGAACTGGTTGTTCTCGCCGAACGTGTCGAACGAGTCGGTGAAGCTCTTCACCGAGGCGTAGCCGCCTTGCGCGTCGTTGATCTGCTTGAGCATGTCGATGCCGGCGATGTTGCTCGGATCGTCGAGCGTGGGTGCGCCGTCGTCGTCGATGAGCTGGCCGCCCATGCCGAGGATCCACAGCGCGCCCTGACCGGTCGAGACCGGGTCGAAGCCGAGGCGTGTCGGCACCCCGCCGGACTCCTGGTACATCTTGCCGATCGCGCCCAGCAGCGCCTCGGGGTTGGACGTGTCGATCTCTTCCGAGGTCACGCCCGCCTGGTCCATGACGCGTTTGTTCAGGATGATCGCCGGCGGCTGGTAGAACTGCGGCACCGCCCAGACCCCGTCGTCGTAGCGCACATCGTCGACGACGAACGGATACCAGTAGTCGTCGGGCGAGACGTCGTGCGCTTCGAAGCACGCGTCCAGCGGGATGATGAGGTCCTGAGCGGCGTACTGGGTCACGTAGCGCCGGTCCATCTGCACGACGTCGGGCACGTCGCCGCTCGCGATGCGCGTGGTGAACTTCTGTGCGTCGAAGGCGGTCGCGTCGAG
>JAQZBG010000107.1 GCA_029239165.1 Microbacterium sp.
GGCGCAGGGCTCAGCCTGGCGTGGGTCGGTGTGGTGGGGGCGGCGCTCGTCACTCTGGACACCGCCATCACGCTTCCGAGGCTGCGGGTCCTGTCCGCCGTCGCTGCCGGCGTTGCGCTGGGGATCTGCGCCGTCCCGGCTCTCACTGCCTTCCACGCGAATCGGTCCGTGCTCACCAACGGCCCCGAATCGACTCTGCCCGCCTATGTCGCCGCGCAGGCGGCAGGGGACCGTCCGCTCGCGACGCTCGTGATGACACCGCAGAATGACGGCGGTCTCGCGGTCGAGGTCGTGTGGGGCGCGAGCGAGACGCTCGGATCGCAGACGACGATGGTCTCGACTGCGATGGAGCCGCAGGGGGAGGACATCGCGACGCTCGCCGTCGACCTCCTCTCCGCCCGCGACTTCGATGCCCCGGGTGAACTGGCCGCGAAGGGCATCAGTTACGTGCTGCTCTCCGATCTGCCGGGGAGCGAGGGGGACAAGGCCCGCACGCTTCGCACCGCGGCCATCGCCTCGATCGATCAGCGCGCCGGCCTCGTCCACGCGGGGGAGAGCGATCGCGGAGTGCTCTGGCGTCTGGAGGCAGAAATCGCCGCGCCGCCGACAATGACGTCCGCTGACGAGGGCCGGGCTCGTCTCGTGCTGACGATCCAGCTGCTGGCGGTCTTCGTGGCACTGCTGCTGTCGATCCCGACCCGGGCTTCGCGTCGCGCGGCACGAGCCCAATCGCGCATCGTCGGACGCGCACCGGAGGAGCCGATCGTGCTGCCGCGGCACGCGGAGGACCAATCGCCGCTCGAGGAGCCGGCTCCGGTCGGCGCGATCGAAGAGCCGCAGGATGAAGCCGCTCTGAATGACGAGGCGCTCATGCCGATCGCCGAGCCCGAGCCGAGCGACGAGGAGCCTTCCGAATCCGTCGACGCGCGGTCCGTCGACGACGAGGAGAGACCGGAGACGACAGTGGAGGGGGACCGATGAGCGGTTCGCGCGCATTCAAGGTCGTCGCGACGGGTGCCCGCCTCGCAACCGGAGCCGCCGTGATCGGCGCCTGTGTCGTCGGCATCGTTGCGGCCGTGCATGCGCCATGGCCGGTCATCCGACACGGTGCCGCTCACGTCGAGGTCACGCCCCTCCCCGGAGACAGTGTCCTGGTCTGCAACGGCGACCTGCGCGCACTCGGACGCGATGCTTCCGATCCGCTTGCATTGAGCTCGGCGGGTTCGCCGACCCTCACGGCAGACGGCACGTCGGGGGAACCGTCCTCGACCGCTCTTGCCGTGCAGGATCTCGCGGGTGCGGACGAGGTGCGCGTGCTCACGGGTGCGGTCGAAGGACGCTCGGCGCCGTTGATCGCCGGCGCCGAATCGATCGCTCTCAGGACGGATGATCTCGCCGGGTACGCCGCCGCTCCCTGCGGCGTTCCGCGGCTGAACTCCTGGCTCGTCGGGGGGAGCACCGCCACCGGCACCGAGGACATCGTGATCCTGACCAATGCGGCGGAGGTCCCCTCCACGGTGACGCTGACGGTCTACGGCGAGGCCAGAAGTGCCCGCACGGTCGTCGTGCCCGCGCGCACGCAGACCGCTCTGCCTCTCACGGCGATAGCTGCCGGTGACACGGCACCCGTCGTCCGCGTCGACGCGACCGGCGCTCCCGTCCGTGCGGTGCTGCAGTCGTCCTTCACTCAGGTGCTCGACCCGGCCGGCATGGATCTGCAGGACGCGGTTCCCGGGGCACAGCAGCAGCTGTCGCTCACGGGAGTGGAGGTGTTCGCGTCAGACGGCGACGACGACGAGATGGCTGTTCTGCGCCTGCTCTCGCCCGGCGCGGACGCACGCGTGCAGGTCCGGATCGTCCCGGAAGGATCCGATTCCGCAGCGGACGAGTTCGCGGTTCCGCTGGAGCCCGATCTTCCCGCTCAGGTCTCGCTCGGTGGTCTCGAACCCGGCCGCTACACGGTGGAGGTGGACTCGGACGCCCCGGTCGTGGCGGCGCTGCGGCAGCAGGACGGTTTCGGCCGTGATTCCGACTTCGCCTGGGTGACGCCTGCGCCGGAGATCGACGGCGAAGTGGTTTTCGCGGTGCCATCGGGGCCCTCGGGCCGCCTCCAGTTGGCGAATTCTTCGGACGAGGATGCCACCGTGACGATCGAACCGATCGACGGCGGGCCGTCTCACGACATCCTCGTCGCTGCGGGCGCGACGGCCGGGATCGATGTCGAGACCAGCACGACTTACCGGATGCGGGCGACGGGTGCGGTGCGCGCGGCGGTCGCGCTCAGCGCTCCGGGCGAGCTCGCCGTGTTGCCGGTGCAGGCGAGCGCCGGTGTCGAGAAGGCGATCACGGTCTACCCCTGATCGTTCCCCGGGATGACGTACCCGGGGGGTCAGTGCTCGTGGCCGAGATCCCACGGTTCACGGCCGACGTACTCCGCCGCGGCTCGGAACACCGCGCTCTCGATGGCCATGCGGCGGTGTGCTGCGTCGTCGTGCCCAGGCGGCAGGAGGCGCTCGATGGGCAGGCGGAACAGCACGATGCGCCGGTTCTTCCGGTCGAGGTACCAGCGAGGAACTGCATCGGTCGCGTCGAATCCCGGGATCGCCCCGATCTCGAAACGGACGTCCTGCAATTCCGGCCACGTCCCGCGCAGGAATTCGACCGCGGTACCGACTGTCAGATCGAAGCGATCCAGGCGGCCGTCGAGAGGGGCGAGAGGCGGACGCACGACCTCGCTGCGGCCCAGACGGCCATGGCGGCCGTGCCGCGCACCGCGCCGAGGTGCGGTAGGAGCGTGAGCGGCGCGGCGACGGGGCATGTCGAAAGTCTAGGCGGTGCCGACGTGTGCGGCGCGGCTTCCCCGGCTCGGGGACGCACGAGCCGTACGCTGGCGGAGATGGACGGACGACTGTGCTCGAAGATCGGCTGCGCGCGAGAAGCCGTGGCCACCCTCACCTACGACTATGGGGACAAGATGGCGGCGCTCGGTCCGCTGGGCGCCGCGAACGACCCGCAGGCGCATGACCTCTGCTCCCCGCATGCGGACCGGCTCTCCGTGCCTGCGGGCTGGCTCGTGGTGAGGCACGAGGCCCTCCGAGCCTGAGGATCGTCCCGACACGCGCTCGCGGTGGCTATACCCGGAAAGTATTTTTTGGGTACGCTGACTCCAGGCGTGCCAGGGCGGCGCTGCCGGAAAGGCACTCGTGATCGTCTGGCGTCGCTGGATCTTCCCCCTGCTTCTCGTCGTGGTCATCGGCTTGTGCGCCGCGGCACTCGTCAAGATCGCTTTCTTCCCTGACCGGGCTGAGAGCATGGTCGTTCCGGAAGCGACGATCACGGATCCGGTCGTGGCGGTGGAGCGCGGATCCGTCGTGAACGCGCTGAGCCTGACCGGCAACGTCGCGCGAGACGAGATCTTCCCGGTCCGCAGCGAGGTCGACGGCACGGTCACAGCCGTCCACGTGCGCGAGGGGGCCGCAGTGTCCGCCGGCCAGAAGCTGTTCACCATTCGCCAGGAAGACCCCCGCAAGGAGATCGACGTGGTGGCCTCGGAGGCCGGTGACGTCTCCGACGTCGCGCTCGTGAAGGGACAGCCGACCTCGGTGGGCACCGAGATCTTCAGCCTCACACCCGCCCGCTATCACCTCCTCGCGACCGTCGACCCTGTGCAGCTGTATCGCCTCGTCGACGCGCCGGCCGAGGCCACGGTCACCATCACGGGAGGCCCTGCACCGTTCCCCTGCACCGGCGTCCGCGTACAGGTGACGGCGGAGGGCACCGCAAACGTCCGCTGCGCCATCCCCCCGAAGCAGACCGTCTTCGCCGGCCTCCCCGCGACCATGGACCTGGCGCTCGGCCAGGTCGAGGATGCGCTCGTCATCCCGGTCACCGCCGTCCAGGGCGGCGCGGGCTCCGGAAACGTATGGGTCGATGCGGCCGACGGTGCAGAACCCGAGGAGCGCGCCGTGAAGCTCGGCGTCAATGACGGCACGATCGTCGAGGTCACGGAGGGGCTCGAAGAGGGCGAGAGCATCCGCCAGTTCGTGCCGGGCTTCGTCGCCCCGGTCGAGGAGTTCTGCTACGAGGTCTCCCCGGGCGTCGAGCAGTGCGACAGCGGGATGAGCTGGTGACGCTGGTCGCTCTGGAGGACGTCACCAAGAGCGTCCTCCTCGCCGACGACTCACGACTCGAGATCCTCCGTGGCATCACCCTCGAGGTCGGCGCCGGTGATCACGTCTCCATCGTCGGCCGGTCGGGCTCCGGCAAGTCGACGCTGCTGAACATCCTCGGGATGCTGGATTCGCCGACATCGGGCTCCGTCTCGTTCGAGGGGCGGGAAGTGCGTCGCATGCGATCGGGGCGTCTGGATCGTCTGCGCGGGGACAACGTCGGCTTCGTCTTCCAGCAGTTCAACCTGCTGCCGGGACGCACCGCCCTCGACAACGTGATGATGCCCCTCGGCCACGCGAAGGGCAAGACTTTCTGGAACCGCCGGCAGATCGCCGCGGACATGCTCGAGCGGGTGGGTCTCGGCCATCGGGTCGGCCAGATCGCCGACAAGCTCTCCGGCGGCGAGCAGCAGCGTGTCGCCATCGCCAGGGCGTTGGTGCGCAGACCCGTCCTGATCCTCGCCGATGAGCCGACCGGAGCGCTCGACATCGACACCGGTGCCTCCGTCATGTCCCTCCTCGACGAAGTCGCCACCGAGACGGATGCCGCGCTGGTCACCATCACCCACGACCTGCATGTCGCAGCCCGCGCACGCCGGCACTACCGCCTCGACGCCGGGCGTCTGGACACTGCGGATCTCAGTCGCGCATTCGAGGCTTCGACGCTCGCGGCCTCCGTGCCTTCCGCTTCGGCGACGACCGCGGCTGCCACGCCGTCGCCGCCGGTCGCCACACTGCCTCCGCCGGCGCCCCCGGCCCCCGCAACCGAGGTCGGCGCATGACCGGGTTCCTCGGAGCGCTCTCCGACGCGTGGGCCGAGATCCGCGTCCACAAGCTTCGGGTGCTGCTCAGCCTTATCGGCATCGCCGTCTCGGTCGGCGCGCTCACCGCGGTCGTCGCGATCTCGGAGTATCAGCGCCAGTTCCAGGCGGAGCAGTCCGACCGCTGGGGAGGGCGGGCGGCGACCATCGTCGTCGCTGCGAGCACGGCGGACGGCACGCCGGTGGATGCCGACGACTTCGATGAGCGTTTCAGCCGCGTCTCGGAGCGGTTCGACTTCAGTCACACGGCGCGCATCGTCCAGGGGATCATGCTGAATGCGCAACTGCCCGAGGGGGTCACTCCGGTTCCCGCGCGCGTCGTGGATCGCGCCTTCTCTGAGATCCACCGAGAGCAGCTCCTCGAGGGGCGCTGGTTCCTCGACTCCGACCTGAAGGCCATGGCCCCGCCGGTGGTCATCACGGAAGCACTGTGGGAGCGTCTCGGCCGCGTGCCGCTGGCGCAGCACCCGACGGTCGTGTTCGACGGCCCGGCCGGCGGCACTTATCAGGTCATCGGCATCGTCCCTCGGCAGGGAATCGGAGATGAGGAGTTGCGGGTCGATCTGCTCTACGACGCGTATCGAGCTCGCGTGGACGCGCTGCCGCCCGAGGCGATGACACAATACGAGGTCTGGGTGGGTGCTCAGCACGCCGATGAGATCGGACCGGTGCTGGCGATGGATCTGCGCGCAGGGCTACCCGAAGGGCAGACGGTTTCGGTGAGCCGCACCGACTGGGCCGCTCAACCGGGCGCCATGGATGCTCAGGCCACGTTCGAGATGATCACGGGCGGGATCGCCGCGCTGATCCTGGCACTCGGCGCACTGAGCCTGATCAACATCCAGCTGGTCGCGATGCGCCAGCGCGTGCGGGAGATCGGGGTCCGACGCGCCTTCGGCGCCAGCTCCGGGCGGGTGTTCTTCGCCGTGTTCCTGGAGAGCCTCGTCGCAACGACGGTCGCCGGTGTGATCGGCATCGCGATCGTCGTCGCGGTGCTGCGCTCCGACTGGGTCGTCACGTCGCTGTTCTACGGCATCCAGGATGTCCCGCCGTTCCCGATGCGCGCCGCGCTCATCGGACTCGTCGCCTCGGTGATCGTCGGGGCGGTGTCGGGGTTCATCCCCGCACTGGTGGCGCTGCGGGTGAAGGTGATCGACGCGATCCGCTTCTGACATACATCGGGGGTCGGCATCGACGGGTGGAAGAATGTGAAGATGCCTGAGCTCGAGTACCGTGTCGCGGACCTGTCCCTCGCCGAAGCCGGCCGTCACCAGCTGCGCCTCGCCGAGAACGAGATGCCGGGGCTGATGGCTCTCCGGGAGGAGTTCGGTGCCGCGCAGCCGCTGAAAGGCGCGAGGATCGCCGGCTCTCTGCACATGACGGTGCAGACGGCCGTGCTCATCGAGACTCTCGTGGCACTCGGTGCGGAGGTGCGCTGGGCGAGCTGCAACATTTTCTCCACGCAGGACGAAGCGGCCGCCGCCGTCGTGGTCGGCCCCAGCGGCACGATCGACGCCCCCGCGGGAGTTCCGGTCTTCGCCTGGAAGGGGGAGACGCTGGAGGAGTACTGGGCGTGCACCGACCGCATCTTCGACTGGTCATCGTCCGGATTCGACGGTCCGAACCTCATTCTCGATGATGGAGGCGATGCCACGCTGCTCGTGCACAAGGGTGTCGAGTTCGAGAAAACGGGTGCCGTCCCCGCCGCGGCGGACTCGGACTCCAACGAGTACTCGGTCATCCTCGACGTTCTGCGCAGGTCGCTCGCGTCGTCGACCGATCGCTGGACGAAGCTCGCCGCAGGACTCATCGGCGTGACGGAGGAGACCACCACCGGCGTGCACCGGCTCTACGAGCTCGCCGCCGCAGGGGAGCTGCTGTTCCCGGCCATCAACGTCAACGACTCGGTCACCAAGAGCAAGTTCGACAACAAGTACGGCATCCGCCACTCCCTCCCGGACGGGCTGAACCGCGCGACCGACGTGCTCATCGGCGGCAAGGTCGCGTTCGTGTGCGGGTACGGTGACGTGGGCAAGGGCGCAGCCGAGGCGCTCCGCGGTCAGGGCGCCAGGGTGATCGTCAGCGAGGTCGATCCGATCTGCGCTCTGCAGGCGGCGATGGACGGCTTCCAGGTGGCACGCCTGATCGACGTCGCAGACGAGGTCGACATCGTGGTGACCGGCACCGGCAATCGCGATGTCGTCACGACCGAGCACCTGCAGGCGCTGAAGCACCTCGCGATCGTCGCCAACGTCGGCCACTTCGACAACGAGATCGACATGGCGGGGCTGGAAGGCATCGCGGGCGTCGAGAAGGTCGAGATCAAGCCGCAGGTCCACGAGTGGCGTCTGCCGAATGGCCGCAGCGTCCTGGTGCTCAGCGAAGGTCGCCTGATGAACCTGGGCAATGCCACGGGGCATCCGTCGTTTGTCATGAGCGCCTCGTTCACCAACCAGGTGCTCGCGCAACTGGAGCTGTACACGAACATCGCTGCCTATCCCACGGGCGTCTACGTCCTGCCGAAGGCTCTCGACGAGAAGGTCGCACGCCTCCATCTGGATGCGCTGGGTGTGCAGCTGACAACCCTCAGCGACGAGCAGGCGGCCTACATCGGCGTCCCGGTGGACGGACCGTACAAGCTCGAGCATTACCGCTACTGAGCGCTTCGGCCACGGGACTCTGCGCTGTCGCGGCCTTACACTCCGACACGCCGACCGGTGAGCCGCTCTGCTCGGCGATCGGCGTTCTCCAGCGCTCGTCGTTCCCGCTCCCTGCGCAGCACCGTGATGCCGACGAGCACCTGCTCCGGCGGCAGCGGCGGCATCGGGGAGACGAAGGGCGTCGCCTCGGTGAGCAGCTCGTGCGCCACTCGCGCTCGTGCGGCGGGGACCATCCGGGGTGCGCTCACGAGGAACTGCGAGATCCGGCGCGCGAGCCGGTCGGGCATGCGCGCCACGTCGGCGATCTGCGCCCAGCCGGTCAGGGTCGGGGGCAGTATCGGGACGTGCGAGGGGAGCGCAGGTGTGCGCACGCGCTGGCTGTAGGTGCCGGCGACCAGATCACCCAGACGCTGTGACCGTGAGGTGAAGGCGCCGGTGAGCACCGCGATGCCGCCGAAGGTGATGTAGATCTCCAGGACGCCGAGAAGCGCCCGGATGAACGCGTGTCGGAACCCGGCTGCGCCGCCGTCCACGCGGACGATCCGTCCTCCGACGGCGAGTTTGCCGAGGCTGCGGCCCTTCAGGGCGACCTCCATCGTGATGGGCAGCACCACGAAGCTCACGACGATCGCCGCGACCGTGGCGATGCGGTCGGTGGCGTCGTTGAGCACGCCGACATCGAGCAACCAGATGCGCAGGAACAGCCAGAGGATGAACACCGCGTAGCCCAGGAGCATGTCGATCGCGGCGCCCAGAGCCCGAAGGAGGAAACCGACCGGTTGCACATCGATCGCGACGGCCTCGCCGGAGAGCACCTCGTCGGATACGTCGATCGGGACGGACATGAGTACAGTAAATCAGGTGGATGCCGATGCGCTGACCGATGC
>JAQZBG010000108.1 GCA_029239165.1 Microbacterium sp.
CCGGTGATGATGAGCCAGACCGCGGTGATGGAGAGCACCACGAGGGCGATGCCGATGAGGAATCGGGTGTCGCCCCAGAACGCACGTCGAGGGCGAGAGAGGGAAGCCATGGCGATATCGTCACAGAAATCCCCGATGTGCTCCGTCGGTTATCCACAGGACCGCCGAGCGTCGGCTCCCTGCGACCCCGTCGTGGAGAATGGGACGATGGCACCCCCGACCCGGCCCGCGTCGCGATTCCTCGCCCCCGCGCAGGTCGCCGAACTGCTGAGTATCGGTGTGGATGAGGTGATCGACCTCCTCCATGAAGGAAGACTCCGTGGTGCGCAACTCGGGTCGCCGCCGCGCTGGCGGGTGGAGGAGTCGAGCCTCGAGGGCTATCTGGCGGAAGAATCTGAGAACGCCCGCCGCATGGCACTGTGGAGGCAGTCGCAAGTCGCGAGTTTTCCCGAGGTCTGGGGTACCTCCTCGGCTCACGGCAGCTGATCTCCCGGGGTCCGCACGGCGGTGAGCGTGGCGAACGGGATGATGCGGAAGCCCTGAACTGCGCCGGCGAGACGTGCCTGACCCGGGTCGTGCAGCGCAAGATCGAGGTGGTCCGCCGCCGCGCGGTCGATCGTGCCGTGGGCGTCGTCGCCGGTGTGCAGGCTTACGTGCACCGGAACCCGCCGCCGAGCGAGATCCCGCAGAACGAAGCCGAGGGTCATCCGCTCCCGGAGTGGATGCGCATCGCACGCCGAGTCATCGAGGCTCGCCAGGATCGTTCCGTGGTCTGTCGCGATGCCAGCGACTGCGTTCAGGGGGATGAGCAGTGCCGATGCCCCCGCACCCGTCGTGCGGGAGGCGCCGCCGGTATCGCGCGACGCGACGGCGAGCCAGTCCGCTCCGAGCGCCTGGAGCGTGACGGGCAGCCGGCGTCCGTTCACGAGGTCGAGCGTCACGTCGGTGCCGGCGCTGCACATCGTCCTGAGGCGGACGCGCAGGTCGAGCCTCGCGATGCGCAGCCGCTCGGATTCGGCGTCGAGCACCGCTCGCTCTGCCTCCCAGTCGGAGGCCAGCTGGCCTTCGAGGTCTTCGAACAGACGGTCCCAGTGCACCCGACAGAGCGTAGGCGACGTCGAGAGCCCGTGTACGAGTTATCCACATACTTGCTCGATTCGAGCCCCGCGGCGGGTCATGCGGTGCTGAACTGACGGACTTCAGACCTCCCCGACCGAGAGTTCGACATGATGCCTCACGAGTACTTCGCCGCCCAGCCCACGTCGACCAGCGAGCTTCCCGACCCCGCGCCGCTCCTGCGCAGTCTCACCACCGGCGTCCTCGAGGCTCTCGCCGGGGTCAGGGAGGTCGATCAGCTCGCCCGGTGGTTCAGCGAGGATGCCTATCGGAGCCTGGTCACGCGTGCGAACCTCTCGGCGAGGGCTCGGAGCGCGCGGGGCGTCGCTCCCGCGCGACCCACGTTCGCGATCAGATCGCTGCGGGTGTCCGAGCCGACCGACGGTGTGATCGAGGCCGTCGTCGTGGTGGCGGGGCCCGGGCGCACACGCGCGGTAGCCGTGCGACTGGACGGGATCGATCGGCGTTGGCGCGCGACGTCCTTGGCCGTCCTCTGACGGATCTGACCGTAGGCTGGAGTGGTGTCAACCCTCAGCGATCTCGCCCATGCCCAGGGCCTTCTGACCGACAGCGACGTCGAGTGGCTGCATCGGCTCGCCGGTGATGGGCAGCTCCTCGCCGATCTCGCATCGGCGGACATCGTCATCTGGATCCAGACGGAAGACGGTTCCTTCATCGCGGTCGCTCATGCGCGACCGAGCGGCGCGGCGACCTTGTTCTACCGCGACATCGTCGGTGAGCGGGTGCGCCCGCAGTGGCGTACGCAGGTCCAAGGAGCCTTCGAATCGGCGGAGATCGTCGACTCCTCGTCGCCGGATTGGTTCGAAGAGACCCCGACCAGGGTGCGCGCCGTGCCCATCGTGAGCGAGCGACGCGGCGCAGATGCAGGCCCCACCGTGATCGGTGTGGTCACCAGGCACACCAATCTCGGCGAGTTGCGCACGCCGTCCCGCCAGCAGATCACTTTCGACGAATGCGCGAACGACCTCTTCCGGATGATCGCGGACGGGAGCTTCCCCGATCTCGCCGCGCCGACGGCGCCGCGTCGGGGGGCTCCGCGCGCGTCGGACGGCCTCATCCGGATCGATGTCGACGGCATCAGCACTTTCGCCAGCCCGAACGCGCTCTCGGCGTTCAACCGCATGGGGTTCGATGATGAGCTCGAGGGGGAGTCCCTCGCCGAGGTCACCACTCGACTCGTCCCGCCCTCGAGGCAGGTCGATGAGTCCCTGCCTGTCGTCGTGACCGGTCGCGCTCCGTGGCGGACCGACATCGAGGCGCGGGGCGTCACGGTGTCATTGCGGGCGATCCCGCTGAAGGACCATGGGACACGGATCGGCGCGATCGTCCTCTGCCGTGACGTCTCGGAACTGCGCCATCAGGAACAGGAGCTCATCACCAAGGACGCGACGATTCGCGAGATCCATCACCGTGTGAAGAACAACCTCCAGACCGTGGCGTCGCTCCTGCGGATCCAGGCTCGCCGCACCCACTCGGACGAGGCGCGCGACGCACTCACGCAGGCCATGCGCCGGGTCGACGCGATCGCGGTCGTGCACGACACCCTGGCTCAGGGGCTGACGCAGAAGGTCGATTTCGACGAGGTCTTCCATCGGGTGCTCAAGCTCGTGGCCGAGGTGGCTTCGGCGCCGAACACTCGCGCGCGCACGCAGTCGACCGGGCGGTTCGGGGTGCTCCCGAGCGAGTACGCGACGCCTCTCGCTCTCGCACTCACCGAGGTGGTCACGAACGCGGTCGAACACGGCCTCGCCGGACAGGAGGGCATCGTGACCATCGACGCCGAACGGACCGAGGAGAACCTCCGCGTGACCGTTCGCGACACCGGACTCGGCCTTCCGGAGGGGCGGATCGGTCAGGGACTCGGTACTCAGATCATCCGCACCCTCATCCAGGGGGAGCTGGGCGGCACCATCGAGTGGCATGGAAGCGATGGCGAGGGCACAGAGGTGGTCATCGACATCCCCTTGCGCTGGCTCGACCGCTGACGCCGAGCGGGCAGGGCAGACGAAAGCGGTCTGAGACCTCGTCTCAGACCGCTTTCGTGCAGGTTCAGGAAGCGCGGCGTGCGCGGGCGGCGCGGCGCTTCAGAGCGCGGCGCTCATCTTCGGAGAGGCCGCCCCACACGCCGGAGTCCTGACTGGTCTCCAGCGCATACTGCAGACAGATCTCCGTGACTGTGCAGGTGGCGCAGACGGTCTTCGCCTTCTCGATCTGATCGACGGCCGGGCCGGTGTTCCCCACGGGGAAGAACAGCTCGGGGTCGACAGTCAGGCAGGCGGCCTTATCGCGCCAGTCCATGGGGGCTCCTCGGTGTGGATTTCAAGAGATGTCGCGATGCGACCTCTCGGATTCGGGCAGCAGTTCGGGTTCGGCTACCCTGGTGATGTGCGGACGGAATGCCCGCGATTTGTGATGCGAGCGTGAATGCTCGCCCCACGCCGCTGTGGGAGCACATGACTTTCTCTATTCTGTTACATGAAAACCGCGAAATCAAGGGTTTTCTTCTCTTTCAAAGCTTGGGAGATGCTGTGCGCGCACCCGGAATCGCTCTCGCGGCAGCGGCCGTGCTCGCCGCAGAAGCGGGGGCACTCCTCGTCTTCGCGGTGATCGAACTGGTCGGGCTGGGCGCCGGCGACGCGGCATCGCTGCCGACCGCGATAGCACTGATCGCGCTCACCCTCGTCGGAGCGGCGGCACTCGCAGCCTTCGCCATCGGCACTCGAGCCGGCAGGTCGTGGGCGCGGTCGGGGGGAGTGGTCTTCCAGGTGCTGGCTGTCGCCCTCGCGCTGGCTTCGCTCACGTTGCAGCCGGTGTCGTGGGTCTTCACTCTCGGCGTGGGGCTCCCCGGGCTCGTGGGGTTCGTGCTGCTGATCTCGAGCGCGCGCCGAGAGGGTGAGCAGCGCGCAGCGGAATGACCGCCGCGGACTGCTGACCCCTGGGCCGGAGTATCAGCCGTCGATGCCGAGCTGCTTGCGCAGCCGCGCCACGTGACCGGTGGCCTTCACGTTGTACTGCGCGAGCGTGATCGTCCCGTCCTCGTCGAGGACGAAGGTGGAGCGGATGACACCTTCGACGAGCTTGCCGTAGTTCATCTTCTCGCCCCACGCGCCGTACGCGGTGTGGACGGCATGGTCGGGGTCGCTGAGCAGCGGGAACGTGAGTCCGTCGCGTTCGCGGAACTTCGTGAGCGTGGCCGGCTCATCGCGCGAGATGCCGATGACGCGGTAGCCGGCGCCCTGTAGCGACGAGATGCTGTCGCGGAAGTCACAGGCCTCCGTCGTGCAGCCGGGCGTCATCGCGGCGGGGTAGAAGTACAGCACCGTCTTCTGGCCGCGGAGATCGTCGAGACCTACGGCCTTCCCGTCCTGGTCGAGGAGAGAGAAGTCAGGGGCGGCGGTTCCGGGTTCCAGGCGCTGAGTCACGTCTCCAGCCTAACGGCCGGGGGCCTGATCCGCCTTGTCCGCGAACGTCTGGAGCAGTCGCTGCAAGGAGTCGAGCCGCGCACGGCCCGTCTCGCCCAGCTCTCCCCGTTCTGCGGCTTCGATCAGCGCGCAGTCCGGGGCGTCCGCCAGGTGCGTGCACCCGCGGGGACAGTCCTGAGCGATGACGGCGAGCTCCGTGAATGCGGCCAGGATGTTGGCGGGGTCGACGTGACCGAGACCGAACGAGCGGACGCCGGGGGTGTCGATCACCCACCCGGTGCCCCCTGCCTCTTCGTAGCGCAGCGACACGGTCGAGGAGGAGGTGTGGCGGCCGCGCCCGGTGACCTGGTTGACGTGTCCGGTGGCGCGCAGAGCCGTCGGGACGAGGGCGTTGACGAGGGTGGACTTGCCGACGCCCGAATGGCCGACGAACACCGTGGAGTGCCCGACGAGGGCTTCGCCGATCTCCTCCACGGGCATCTCGTCCTGCGCGCTGGTGAACACGCGCAGGTCGAGGCCGTCGAAGTGGGTGAGGAACTCCGTCGGATCCGCGATGTCGGTCTTCGTGACGACCAGGAGAGGACGGATGCCCGCGTCCAGTGCTGCGACGAGGTACCGGTCGACGAGGCGGGCGCGCGGTTCCGGATCGGCCGCGGCGACGACGACGAGCATCTGATCGGCGTTCGCGACGATCACGCGTTCGACCTGGTCGGTGTCGTCGGCGCTGCGACGAAGGAGCGAGGTGCGATCGACGATCCCGACGATGCGCGCGAGCGTTCCTTCGTCGCCCGAGGTGTCACCGACCACACGCGCCTGATCGCCCGTGACGATCGGCATACGTCGCAGTTCCCGGGCCCTCGTGGTCGTGATCATGCGTTCTTCGGCCGTGTTCTCACCGAGGAGCACCGAGTAGCGGCCGCGGTCGACTCCGAGCACTCGGCCCACCTGGGCGTCGTCATGCGCCGGACGGCGTTTGGTGCGCGGGCGGTTCGCCTTGGGGTTCGGGCGCGTCCTGATGCTGCTCTCGTCAAAATCCTCGAAATCGTCCTCGAGGTCGTCGGTGTCGTCGAGCCAGCTCACCGTCAGCCTCGCAGCATCCGCTCCCAGAGCATCGTGAACTCCGGGAGGGTCTTGGCCGTGGTGCCGATGTCGTCGATCTCGACCCCCGGCACGCGCAGACCGATCAGCGCGCCGGTCGTGGCCATGCGGTGGTCGTGGTGCGCGGCCCATGTGCCACCGTGCAACGGACGGGGGATGATGCGAAGCCCGTCCGGTAGTTCCTCGGCCTCGCCGCCGAGGGCGCGCAGGTTGCCGATGAGAGCGGCGATCCGGTCCGTCTCGTGGAGCCGGATGTGGCCGATGCCGCGGATCGTGGTCGGGGATTCCGCGAACGCGGCGAGGCCGACCAGTGTCGGAGTCAGCTCGCTCGCCGCCGAGAGGTCGAGGTCGAGACCGCGGATGCCGGAGCCGGCGCGCACCGTGAGCGTGCCGCCGTGTCGGCCCACGTGCGCCCCGGTGGCCTGCAGGATGTCCGGCAGCAGCGCGCCAGGCTGTGTGGAATGCGCCGGCCAGCCGGTGACGGAGACGGAGCCTCCGGCCACGAGGGCAGCGGCGAGGAACGGTGCGGCATTGGAGAGATCCGGCTCGATCGCGATCTCCTTCGCCCGCGGCACGCCGGCCTCGACGAGCCACTCGCCGACGGCCGGGCGTTCGATGCGGATGCCGCGGCGGCTCAGCGCCTCGATGGTCATGTCGATGTGGGGGAGGCTCGGCAGGTGCTCGCCGACGTGGACGAGATGGAGCCCCACGTCGAATCGAGGAGCCGCGAGCAGGAGCCCGGAGACGAACTGGCTCGATGCCGACGCGTCGATCTCGACTCGTCCGCCGCGGATGCGACCGTGACCGCGGATGGTGAAGGGGAGCGCCCAGGTGCCCTCGTCGTCGATGTCGACGCCGAGGTCCCGCAGAGCGCTGATCAGTCCGCCCATGGGGCGATGGAGCGCGGTCTCGTGCGCCGTGAGATGCACGTCATGCTCGGCGAGGCCTGCCAGCGGGGCGATGAAGCGCATCACGGTGCCCGCCTGACCGCAGTCGATCGTCGTGCCGCCGCTGAGCTTCGCCGGCGTGACCACGAGGTCGGGGCCGAACTCATGCCCGGCCTCCACCTCCTCGATGCCCACCCCTAGCGCGCGGAGCGCGTCGACCATACGGGCGGAGTCGTCCGAGTGCAGCGGGGCGATCAGTCGGCCGGGGCCGTCGGCGATCGCGGCGATCATCAGCTCACGGTTCGTCAGCGATTTCGAGCCGGGGATCGTGAGCTCGGCGTGCACGGGCACGTCGGTCGTGGGCGCGGGATAGGCGCCCTGCACACGGGAGGGGGAATACCTGTTGGCGCTCATCGGTTCTCACCTTAGTAAACGCAGGGAGCTTCGTCGTGAAAGACAGGCCTCCCGACCCGAAGGAGAGAGCATGACGGCGACGTTGGAGCGCGAGGTGATCGACCTCAGCGGCCTAGACTGGCCGGTGATGGATGACACCGCAACCGCAGACACCGTCGGCGACCCTCGGCGCGAGTTCGAGGAGCAGGCGATCCCTTTCATGGATCAGCTCTACGCCGCCGCGATGCGCATGACGCGCAACCCGGCCGACGCCGCCGATCTCGTGCAGGAGACCTTCGTCAAGGCCTACGGGTCTTGGGCGACGTTCTCGCAGGGCACGAACCTCAAGGCGTGGTTGTACCGGATTCTCACGAACACGTACATCAACATCTATCGCAAGCGCCAGCGTGAGCCGTTCCAGGGCACGATCGATGAACTCGAGGACTGGCAGCTGGGCGGAGCGGAGTCGACCACGGCGTCGCACAGTCGTTCGGCCGAGGCGGAGGCCATCGACCGGATGCCCGCTTCTGTCGTCAAGGACGCGCTCCAGGCCGTGCCGGAGGATTTCCGGCTCGCGGTGTACCTCGCCGACGTCGAGGGCTTCGCGTACCAGGAGATCGCCGACATCATGAAGACCCCCATCGGCACCGTGATGAGCCGCCTGCATCGTGGCAGGCGGATGCTGCGGGAGCTGTTGGCAGATTACGCCGCCGAGCGGGGCATCGCCGCGGCTGAGACGAGGAGCAAGAAATGAGCGACTGCGGCTGCGACAAAGCGCGTCAGGATCTGGAGGAGTACCTCCGCAACGAGGTGTGCAAGACAGAGCACACCGAGATCCGAGAGCATCTCGAGCACTGCCCGTCGTGCCGCGACGAGGCGCTCGTGGCGACGACTCTCACCGACGTCATCGCCCGTGCGTGCAAGGAGACGGCTCCCGAACAGCTGCGAGACCAGGTGTTCGCCCGACTGCGCGAAGTGCAGGCCGCCCAGCACTGACCCACCGTCCGAGGCCGTCGGTAGGGTGGAATGATGACCCTCATCGATGCGCGTGACGTGCCGGCCGACAACACTTCGACGGAACGGCTGGCTGACGCAGGCCTCGAATATCGCGTCGTCGATCTCGCTGACGAGGCGAGCGCCGCGGCCTTCCAGCGTGCGGTCGACCGCGGGTTCCTCGGAGCCGAGCCGAGCGACGACATGCTCGCCCAGGTCACGAAGACCTTCGCCGCACGCCGCAACATCGGCGTGTTCGAACAGTCCGCACCCGAAGCGGCGCTCCCGGTGGCGACCACAAACGCCTGGGTGACCCCGCTCACGCTTCCCGGGGGCGGGGAGATCGGCATGTGGGCGATCAGCGTCGTCACGGTCGCTGCCACCCATCGGCGCCGCGGCATCGCCAGAGCCCTTCTCGAGGGCGAGCTGCGTGCCGCTGCATCGGCCGGGGTCGCGGTCGCCGGGCTCACGGTGTCGGAGGCGACCATCTACGG
>JAQZBG010000491.1 GCA_029239165.1 Microbacterium sp.
CGAGTCGCGAAGCCGGTTCTTGAGGAGTGGTGAGCCGAGACCGTCGGAGCTCAGTCCGTGTCCGCCTCGACCGAGTCGTCGCGCAGATGCGCGATGTGCGCGGCGTGCCGGGCCAGATGGTTCGGCGACTTCCGCACGAACATCCACGCCACGAACAGCAGCACGAACCAGATGGGCGTCACGAGCAGGGCGGTCAGCGTGTCCGGCTGCGTCGTCAGCGCCCACAGCACGAAGACGAAGAACGCGAGCACCACGTAGACCATGAACACCCCGCCAGGCATCCGGAACGTCGATGCGGCGACCTTGTCCTTGCGGGTGCGCCGGTACACGAGGTAGCTGCAGAGGAAGATCGTCCACACGAACATGAAGCACAGCGCCGAAACCGTCGTGACCATGTCGAAGGCCGTGCCGATGTCCTTGCCCGCGTACAGCAGCACCACGCCGGAGAGCAGCAGGATGCACGAGAGGAACAGGGCGTTCTGCGGCACCCGCCGGCGCGAGAGCCGGCCGAAGAGGCGCGGCGCGTCGCCGTCCTGCGCGAGGCCGAACACCATGCGCGAGGTCGAGTAGATCCCGGAGTTGGCGCTCGACATGGCCGAGGTCAGCACCACCAGGTTCACGACCGTCGCCGCGATGCCGAGCCCGGCGAGGGCGAACATCGCGATGAACGGGCTCTCCCCGGCGACGTACTCGGTCCACGGGGTCACGGCCATCAGCACGATGAGGGCGCCCACGTAGAACAGCAGGATGCGGATCGGGATCGCGTTGATGGCCTTCGGCAGGTTGCGCCTCGGATCCTTGGTCTCTGCGGCGGCGGTGCCGACGAGCTCGACGCCGACGAAGGCGAACACCGCGATCTGGAAGCCGGCGACGAAGCCCATGAAGCCGTGCGGGAACATGCCGCCGTGGTCCCACAGGTTCGAGAAGCTCGCGGTGCCGGCGTCGTGCTGGAAGCCGGTGAAGATCATCACGAGTCCGGTGACGATGAGCGCCACGATCGCGACGATCTTGATGAGCGCGAACCAGAACTCCATCTCGCCGAATGCGGCGACGGTGGGCAGGTTCAGGGCGAGCAGGATCACGATCACGAGGACGCCGGGGATCCACAGCGGGATGCCGGGGATGAGCGCATCCGTGTAACCGGCGATCGCGATCACGTCGGCGACCCCGGTGACCACCCAGCAGAACCAGTAGGTCCAGCCGGTGAAGAACCCCGCCCACGGCCCGAGCAGATCGCTCGCGAAGTCGCTGAACGACTTGTACTTCAGGTTCGACAGCAGCAGCTCGCCCATCGCCCGCATGACGAAGAACAGCATGAAGCCGATGATCATGTAGACGAAGATCACCGATGGCCCTGCCACCGAGATGGTCTTTCCGCTGCCCATGAACAGGCCGGTTCCGATCGCTCCGCCGATCGCGAGCAGCTGGATGTGGCGGTTGCTCAGCGCTCGCCGCAGATGCTGCTCCTCCCCGTCGGCGGCCGCGTCGCGCGCCTGTTCGCTTCCCCCTGTGTACTGCTTCGTCACTCTCGTCCTCCGGTCTACGTCGACGGTGTCGCTCCGACGGTACCTTTCCCTCCCTCGACCGACAGAATCGGGATCGGGGATACCGCTCCGCCGAATCGATTCGATAGAATTGCCCGAGCCCCGATCCATCCCCTCAGTTCTGCGAGCCGCTCCTTCATGGCCACCTCCCTCACCACGGGCCGCCCGTGGCGCGTCATCCTCGCCTTCTCCATCCCGCTGCTCCTCGGCAACGTGGTGCAGCAGCTGTACCAGTTCGCCGACGCCATCGTCGTCGGACGGCACCTCGGCGTCACGTCGCTGGCGGCGGTGGGCGCGACCGGCAGCCTGCTGTTCCTGCTGCTCGGCTTCGCCTGGGGTCTGACGAGTGGATTCGCGATCCCCATCGCGCAGGCCTTCGGCGAGGCCACGGTCTTCACCCAGATCAGCTTCCTCGGCGCCGGCGCGACGATGTTCTTCAACTACCTGTCGGCGATCATCCGTGCGATCGGCGACTCCCAGACCCCGCTGGTGTTCCTCACCGTGTCGTGCGCCCTGAACGTCGGGCTCGTCGTGCTGATGGTGGGCCCGCTCGAGTGGGGCGTGGGCGGAGCAGCGTTGGCGACGGTCGTCGCACAGGCCGTCTCGGTCGCGCTGTGTCTCGAGTTCGTCCGCCGGCGCCTGCCGATGCTGCACCTGCGTCGCGCCGACTGGCGGATCACCGGGGACGACATCGCCGAGCACCTGCGCCTCGGCCTGCCCATGGGCTTCCAGGCGTCGATCATCGCGATCGGCACGCTCACGGTGCAGGTGGCGCTGAACACGCTCGGCGCGGACGCGGTGGCCGCCTACACGACCGGGTCCCGTGTCGACAGCCTCGCGGTGGCGCTGCTGTCGTCTCTCGGCCTGGCGGTCTCCATGTACGCGGCGCAGAACCACGGCGGTCGCCGCCCGGACCGCATTCGTCGCGGCGTGGTCGAGGCCACGTGGATGGCGGTCGCCGCCGGCGTCGTGCTCGGCGGCCTGCTGATCGCCTTCGGCGCGCCGATGGTGCGCCTGTTCATCGGCGCAGGCTCCGACGATGTCGTCGACATGGCCCACCGGATGCTCATCATCAACGGCTGCGGCTACTGGGCGCTCGGCATGCTGTTCGTGCTGCGCGGTGCCCTGCAGGGACTCGGCCACACGCTCGTGCCGACCGTGACCGGGGTGATCGAGCTGGTGATGCGCGTGGGCGCGGCCATCGTGCTCGGCGCGTGGATCGGGTTCGACGGTGTGGCGCTGAGCAACCCGCTCGCGTGGATCGGCGCGATCGTGCTGCTGGTCCCGGCCTATGTGCGGGCGCACCGCGAGCTCGGACGGCTTCCGGTCGCCCCGGCCGAGGCCACGGAGACCTCGGCGATCGCGATCGTCGGACCGACGGACGGCTCCATGGTCGTGGATGCCGTCGTC
>JAQZBG010000109.1 GCA_029239165.1 Microbacterium sp.
CATTTGACAAGTGCACGCTGTTGAGTTCTCAAGGATCGGATGCTCCCACGACCCAGCCATCACAGCCAGGCCCGCAGGGCAACTTCTCTATCTTACCGATCTCGTTTCCGTTGTCAAGTCCGAGTTTCTTCGGCCTGACCGTGGGAACGGATCAGCACCTTCATCCTGTTCACTCAGTGAGTGTCTGGGAATCGGGAGGTGTTCGATGCTTGACGGGAGCCGGTCCGAGGACCTCCGCTCAACCGTTTGGGGCGAACAAGTAATAAGTTACGCGGATCCCGGGGATCGGGCAAATCAGGGCCGACCGCCGGGCGTGTCGCCTGAGATTCCGGCTGCGCCGTGGTTTCCGCGTAACGAGGGAGGCATGCGGAAGCATGCCTATACGAAGGCGACCCCTCGTACTCCCCCAGTCGTCCGCGCTTCGGCAGGACGACATCCGGATACGAAGAAAGCCCCCGGTTCTCACCGGGGGCTTTCGTGTTCTGTGGACCTAAGGGGATTCGAACCCCTGACCTCCTCGATGCGAACGAGGCGCGCTACCAACTGCGCCATAGGCCCGTGAACGAGATCTACGCTATCACGACGAAAGCGCTGCTCGCGTCTGCGACGGTCACCCCGCGGCGCGACGCGAGAGCAGCTCCCGCACATGCGCCTCGATCTCCGCATCGTCGACGAATCCCATCTTCGCGTAGGGGGAGGACGCCGCGGGAAGCTGCACGGGTGCAGCGGGCGCCATCTGCTCGGCGCGCTCACGCAGCGCGGCGACTCTGGCAGCCTTACGGCGCTGCTCCTGTGCTTCGATCTGTGCGTGTGCGGCCTGGGCGCGGGAACCGGACACCGTCACCAGCGGCTCGGGAAGCGGCCTCGGCGTCCATGTCGCCGGCCCCTGGTCGTGCAGCACGGGCGCCGCGCGCTCCATGACGGGCGCCTTCACCTCATGGGTCGCGCGCGCCGCACGGTTCGCGACCGCAGCCATCCTCTGCAACGCAACGCCGGCGGGCAGGACCATCGCACCACCGAGCCACAGCAGCACCGACGATCCGCCAGCCAGGAGCTGCCAGATGCCGACGCCGGCCGCGGCAAGGCCGAGCAGGAGCGCGGAGGTCGCGACCATGCGCACTCTGCGACGTGCACGAGCACGCCGGATCACCGGGTCGGCCCTCGTCGCCGCCAGTTCCTGGCGAAGCGACTCCAACTCCGCTGCCTCGCGTTCTGACTGCACCCGTTTGGCGAGCTTCTGCTGGGCCAGAGCGGTGCGCGCGTTCAACTCGACGCGCACCTCGCCCGGCGTCTCACTGGTCTCGGCGAGGATGCGAAGCGCCTGGTTCAGTCGAACAGCGTTCCGTTCCGCAGCGTTGTACTGGAAACGACCTCTCCACGAAGGGAGCAGATAGAGCATCCAGAGGAGCACGGCGACGAGCACGATCACTCCTCCGCTCAGCACCGGCCCGTCCATATCGACAACGGTACGGGCTCGGAGCGGACTGAGCCCGTACAGAAGGGCGCGTGTCGCGGCGAGTCCGTCAGGATCGCCCCGTGAACACTCGCTCAAAGAGCGATGCGGTCAGCCGGCGGCACCGTCGCCGCGTCGGGCGGCACCTGGCCGCTGAGCCAGCGTGCGAGCACTCCCTGAGGGACGTCCTCGCGCGTCAACGCGAACGCGTAGTGATCGCGCCAGTCGCCGTCGATGTGGATGTATCTGCGGCGCAGACCTTCGTATCGGAATCCGAGCTTCTGAACGATACGAAGACTCGCCGCATTCTCCGGTCGGATGCAGATCTCCATCCGGTGAAGCCCGTACTCCGTGAAGCAGGCATCAGTGGCCAGAGCCACGGCGGTGGGAGTGATGCCTCGCCCCGCGAACCGCTCGCTCACCCAGTAGCCGATCGTCGCCGAGCAGAGGGAGCCGCGGGAGACTCCCCACACGTTGAGCTGCCCGGCCACTTCGCCGTCGTACTCCATCACGAACGGATAGCCCGAGCCGTCCCGATACTGCTGGAGCAGCCGACGGATGCTGAGCCTCATGTCGAAGGAGACCGAGCCGTATGGGACGGTCGCTTCCCAGGGCTGGAGCCACGATCGGTTCGCGAGCAGCTCCTGCTGCAACGGACGGGCATCCTTCGCACGCACGAGCCGCAGCTCGATCGGTCCGTGTCGCATTCCCGTCGCCAGATCCATGCCGCACCGACCCTCGCCGGATCGCCTAGAGGCGTTCCGCGAACTCTTTGAGCCAGGGCCGCAGCTCGGGGCCGAGGTCTTCCCGATCCGACGCGAGCTGAACGATGGCCTTGATGTAGTCGACGCGGTCGCCCGTGTCGTAGCGGCGTCCGCCGAAGACGACGCCGACGACGCCGGGGCCGTCAGGGTCGGTCGCGAGCTCCTGCAGCGCATCCGTGAGCTGGATCTCGCCACCCTTGCCGGGCTCGGTGCGCTCGAGAATCTCGAACACCGAAGGCGGAAGCACATAGCGGCCGATGATGGCGAGGTTCGAGGGAGCGTCTTCCGGTGCGGGCTTCTCGACGAGGCCCTTCACACGGACGGCATCCGAGCCCTCGATCGGCTCGACCTCGGCCGCCCCGTACATGTGGATGTTCGACGGGTCGACCTCCATCAGCGCGATCACGGCAGCGCCGGTGCGCTCGTGCTCGGCGATCATGTCGGTCAGGAGCGGATCGCGCTCATCGATGAGGTCGTCACCGAGCAGCACCGCGAAAGAGCTGTCGCCGACGTGGGTGCGTGCGCGCAGAACCGCGTGTCCGAGACCCTTCGGCTCGCCCTGCCGGACGAAGTGGATGTCGGCCAGGTCGCTGGACTTCATCACGCGCTCGAGTCGGCCCGTGTCGCCCTTCTCCATCAGCTTCACCTCGAGCTCGGGAACCGAGTCGAAGTGGTTGGAGATCGCGTTCTTGTTGCGGCCGATGATGACGAGGATGGCCATCCTCCCAGCCTAGCGGTGAGCGTCGCCGTAGACTCGGAGCCATGTCGAATGACGTCGAACACGCCAAGCGCGCACTCCGTGCCGACCTGCGCGAAAGACGTCAGCTCCTCTCCGATCAGCAGCGCGAGGCCGCGGCCACCGCGATCGGCGAGCGTCTCGACGCCCTGGTCGACCAGATCGGCGCGCAGTCCATCTCGTGCTTCCTCTCCACCACCACCGAACCGGGCACCCGCGACTTCGTGACGAGGGCGGTGCGCCGCGGCATCCGGGTGCTCCTCCCGGTGACCCGCGCCGACGGACTGTTGGACTGGGCCGTCGCCACGGATGACGACGCGGTGGCCGAAGGGCTCCACGGCCTGCCGGAGCCGACCGGAGAGGTCCTCGGCCCGATCGCCGTCAACGACGTGGACCTGATGATCATCCCGGCCGCCGCCGTCGACCGCACCGGGATGCGGATGGGCTGGGGCCGCGGCTACTTCGACAAGACGATCGGCTCCATGGAGCAGTGCCCGCCCGTCTACGCGGTCATCTATGATTCCGAGGTACTCGACGAACTTCCGCGAGAGGTGCATGACCAGCCCGTGAACGGGATCGTGACGCCGTCGCAGACTCTCACCCTGTCGCCTCGGCGACGCTGAACTACAAGGATCCCCATGCCCACCTACGCCTATGCCTGCACGTCCTGCGGACACAAGTTCGATGCCGTGCAGAGCTTCGCCGACGACGCACTGACGGTGTGCCCCGAGTGCGGCGGCCAGCTGCGGAAGCAGTACGGCTCGATCGGCGTCACCTTCAACGGATCCGGCTTCTATCGCACGGACTCGCGCGCCAAATCCGGTGGATCCTCGGATGCTTCGACATCATCGAAGACGGAATCGACGACGAGCGCCAAACCGGCGGCTGCGTCGACGCCGGCCTCTTCGTGAGGCCCTGATCTACTGGGGGTTCCCATGCTCAAGGGGTTCAAAGACTTCATCCTGCGCGGCAACGTCATCGACCTGGCGGTCGCGGTCGTCATCGGCGCGGCATTCACCTCGATCGTCAACGCGGTCGTGTCCAGCATCATCACGCCGCTCATCTCGCTCTTCTTCAAAGCCGACTCGATGGGCGGTTTCGGCCCGCAGATCCCGAACATCTACGGCGACAAGGTGACGTTCCCCATCGGTGATCTGATCTCGGCGATCATCAGCTTCCTCGCCGTCGCCGTCGTCGTCTACTTCGTCTTCGTGCTGCCGATGAACACCTTCAAGGCGCACGTCGAGGCCCGCAAGGGCACGCCGGCCGAAGAGCCCGAGGAGGAGCCGGCTGCAGCGACCGAGGCCGAACTCCTGGTCGAGATCCGCGACCTGCTCAAGGCTCAGCGCGGCGCCTGACGACCTCCGCTCAGAGACGAGACGCACGGTCCCTCTTCGGAGGGATCGTGCGTCCTTCTTCGCGCGGGCTCGTCGCGAACGATCAGTAGTGCGGCGGCACGTCCTGGATGAGCTGATCGTCGTTCGGACCCTTCGCACCCCTCGGCCGGGCTGGCGGCGGGGCCGGTTGACCGGTCCCTGTCTCCGGCGCCGGATCGCTCCCGGGCACTGGCGTCAATCGGGCACGACGTGATCCAGCCACCCGCACCACACGTTGACGCGGGTTTCCGGGATCGGACTCTTCAGTCATTCGGGGTGTCGGAGATGTCGAGCGGCTGCGTGTCGTTCTCGGCGCGCGGCACGGTGTCGGAGATGCCGAGCACGGCAGCGATGCGCGTCGCGACCGTCGCCGGATCGCTGTAGAGATCGAACGCATGCACGCGCACGTAATGCCAGCCGAGACGACGGAGCACGTGCGGACGCAGTCGCAGCGTCTCACGCAGGGACTCCCCCCGCGACTCGGGGTCGGGTTCGATCACGACCGCCTTGCCTCCGTGCTGCGCGACCAGCGGCAGGAGTCCGCGATAGTCGACATCGACGGAGGCTCCGAGCCGCCGCAGTTCTCTCGCGAGCGCGAGCGTGAGAGGGTCGGCCAGGTCCTCGAGCCGCGCATCCCTACCGCGGGCGGCAAGACCGCCGAGGATCGACATGAGCGTGGCGGCTCCGTGCTCGAGCCGCCCGTCGTCGAAGGAAGACGGGCGGATCGACGAGACGAGCACCATCGAACGGCGGGCTCGCGTCATCCCGACCGTGAGCAGGCGCTCACCGTCGGGTGTGGAGAGGTCGCCGAAGTCGCTCAGGACTCGACCGTGCTTGGTGAGTCCGAAGCCGAGCGAGAAGATCACCCGATCCCGGCTCTCTGCCACGGACTCTTCCAGAGTCAAAACAGCGAAGGGCTCTGCGGTGTCGCGGCCGACGAAGTCAGCCACATCGGAGCGCCCGGCGAATGCCGAGGTGACCGCGGCCCGCACACGCTCGGCATGACGGGCACTCGCGGTGACCACCATGAGGGATTCTGAAGGTCGATGCACGGCGTGCTCGACCACGAGGGTCACCACGCGCGCGACCTCGGCATCGGGGCTCTCGACCGCACCGGACACCGGGTCAGGCGTTCCCGTGCCGCCCTCGACGTAGTCGACCGTGAGGCTGCCGCGACCGAGATACGAGCCCGCCCACGGCAGGGACACGATCTCACCGCCGTAGAAGGCGTCGTTGATGAGCTCTGCGAGGTCTTCGCCACCCGCGCGATAGCTGCGCGTCAGGGTCATCACGGGCAGCAGTTCGGACAGACGCTCGAACACCGAGACATCGTCGAACGGCACCTCGGCCTCCCACGTGTCCTCCGGGTCGACGGCGATATGGAAAGGAGTGGGGCGCTGCGTGACCGGATCGCCGAACGCGACCACCTGGCGTGCTCGACAGATCGCCGGTGCGGCCTCGGCCAGATTGATCGCCGCGGCATCGACCAGCAGCACGGTGTCGAACTCGACGGAATCCGGGATCTCGGGAACGAGATACGGCGAAGAGATCCAGACCGGTGCCAGGACATCGACCAGGGTCGGCGCCGCGCTGACGACCTGTGCGGTTGTCGCGGCGGGCTGGGTCAGCGCACGCCGGAGATGCTGCGACTGCTGGGGCTCGTCGACGATCGCGATACGCCACTGGTTGGCGAGCTGCCATGCGAGCAGCGGGCCCGCCATCGCGGCGTGCGCCTCATCGACCAGCCGGAAGTCGCGTTCGAGACGGTCCACGACGGCGGTGTTCGCACCGAGGAGGGCACGATTGTCCTGCAGCGCACGCTCGAGGAGCGACTGCCACCAGGCGAACTCGAGCTCCTCCCCCACCTGCGACTCGGCCACGTGGCGCACGGAGAGATCCGCGAGCAGAGGCTCGAGCCCGAGGAGCGCGAGCCGATCGCGCAGCTGCGCGCGTTCCACGAGATTTTCGAACACGTCCGACTTGGCGGCGAGCCCGGCGAGGGTGCGGACGAGTCGTGCGACCGGGAGCGACGCCAGCGGCTCCCGGCGGCCCAGCGCGGTGTCCAGTTCTGCGAGTTCCGCCTCGACCCGCTGCCAGGCGGCGTACACGTCGGCGAGGCCGAGCGGGATCTCCGGCGCGACACCCGCCTCGACGTACCGCTGCCACTGTGTGCGCTGAGTCTGGATCCGCAGCAGCGCCTCGTGCATCTCCGTGACGTGCACTCCCGGGCGGACATACTCCTTCGCCAGACGCCGCAGCCGTCGCCGGTTCGCCCCGGAGAGACCAGGAGCGTCGCGACGGGAACCGTGCGCCTGGATGAGCTCGCCCAGTGGCCGCTCGAAGACCGTCGGGCTGAAGCGGTCGAGCGAATCACGGATGCCCTGCAGCAGGCGCAGGTACTCCCCGAGCTCGTCGATCGTCGCGAACGGTCGCATGTGGGTCTGGGCGATCAACTCGTAACCACGCTCGAGAAGAGCGGGGACGCTGTTCGAGTGCAGTCGACCGGCAAGCTCGTGCGCAGCCCTCGCTGCTTCGGTGCTGGCGAAGGTGACGCCATACCACGGCGAATCATTCGGACCGAAGCGGAATTCACCGAGACGCGCGGCCTGCGCGAGCGCTTGTGCCGCCTCGCTGCGGTCTGCCGCGAGCCGACGAAGCGCGTCGGGGCCGAGCCTGGCCGTGGTCGACGGCGGCACCGGCAGCGAAGCGAGCCTGGTCAACTGACGTGTCGCCTCGAGCACCGAGGCGTCCACCCCGACGATGGGAGCCGTGAGAGCCTGGCGATAGTCGCGAAGGACCGTCCGCAGGCGCACCAGCGCATCGTCGACCTCGCTGACCTTGGGTGCCGTCGCCTTCTCGTTGCGGCCGATCGCTCTGACCAGGTCGCGACGCACACTGGCCGGCGAGATCGCGAGGCTGTCGAGCCCGATGCCCGCGAGCCGATGACGAACGCCGTCGAGCGTCGAACGGCGTGCCGATACGACCAGCACGCGCTTGCCACCGCGGACGAGTTCCCCGAGTGCGTTGATCACCGTCTGCGTTCCACCCGTGCCAGGGAGCGTCGCCACGGTGAGCGAGTGTCCGGCGGCGATCCGTGCGAGCACGGCCTCTTGCTCGGCGTCCGCGTCCAGAAGAAGATTGTCCGACGCGGGAGCCCGATCGTCGGGTCCGGTGTGGTGCGGCGTGGCCCGCGGCGCTGTCACACGCTCGCGGTCGCCCACGTGGCCACCCAGTGCGTTGAGGAGCACGTGATCGAGGCTGCCGGCGTCGCGGGACATCGCCCCGGAGACGTCGGCGAAGGTCGACACCACCAGGCGGGGCTCGACTGAGAAGGTGTCGATCGAGCGGGTCATCACGCGCAGGTTGTCGATCACGGGTTGCGGCTTGAAGATCCCGCCGTCGTACGCGAGCGCTGCGAGGGCGACGGCATCGATCGACAGGCCGAAATGATCGCGGGCGATGCGGACGAGTTCGGGGTTGACCTCGAACGCTCCCTGGAGCTTGAGTTCGAAGTCGGAGTGGTGCCGACGGATCGCCAAGGGCCTCAGCAGCACCGGTGCGGCGAATCCTGCGCCGCCGATACGCCACCTGGCGACTCCGACGGCCAGGTGCACGGCCTCGATTCCACGGACCGTGCGCAGCTCGGTGTTCTTCGCGGTGATGCGCTCGGCGGCGAGCCGCGCCGTGCGAAGACCCACCTCGTCGCGGAAGAGGTTGGACAGGAGGGTCGACTTCCCCGTGATGAACTGGGGAAGGCTGCCGGGATGGGCTTTGGAGATGTCGATGCCCGACTCCGGGCGGTCACGGAAGCTGACCAGCGGAGAAGGCCCGCCGAGATCGGCCGCCTCAGCCCTCAGCCGCGTGCGCTCGGCCTCAGCGGCATGGGCGATGTCGACGCCGGTCGTGGTTTCGTGCGTACCGCCGATCGACACAGCAGCGTCAGCAGCTGTGTTCTCCGCAGTCTTGTCTTCACGTCGCCACACAATGACACCCTAGGCGCGACACCCGGCTAGCTGGAGTATCCCAGGCGGGTTTCCGCCGAATCTCCGCCCCGAGTGCCGATCCGCACTTCTCCTGCCCTGCGTCGGTCGCCGCCTGGTTCTCCACTCCGTCCGGGAAGCGGGTGCTCCGCGGACGACGATGCCGGTCAGGATGGTTGCATGACCTTCCGCTATGACTTCGCTCCGACTCCGTTCGGAGATGCCCTCGCGGTTTTCTCGGACGAGGGCATCGTGCGATTCGACCTCTCCGAATCCGAGAACCCTTCCGTGCCGTGGCTCCTCGAAGGCGTCACCCGACAGCTGGGCGTCGCCCCGGAGCCCGACCCCGGAGCCGCCGACGAACTCGCTCACCTTCTCGCCGACTACTTCGAAGGCGATCCGATCCGCTTCCATCAGCACCTCCGGCTCGACTGGCGGCTGGTGGACGGGTTCCCCCTCACCGCCCTTCAGACGATCTGCACCATCGAGTGGGGCGAGACAATGAGCTACGGGGAGGTCGCCGTCCTCGCCGGGCACCCCGGCGCAGCCCGCGCCGTCGGTACGGCGTGCCGGCTCACGCCGTTCTCCATCATCGTGCCGGTGCACCGCGTCGTGCGCTCCGACGGAACCGTGGGCCAGTACGGCGCTCACCCTGAGCGCAAGCGATTCCTGCTCGATCTCGAGGCCGGTTGAGCGGAGCGGACGCAGACGTGGACCCGGCGAGTAGGCCGCCGGGTCCACGTCTTGCCCGGGGTTCACTCCCGCGCGAAGGTCCTCGATCAGTGCTCGACCGCCTTTTCCGCGCCGAACCCCGTGAGGGAGCGCACCTCCATCTCGGCCGCGAGCTGCGGCGACTCCTTCCGACTGCTCGTCACCGTTCCGAGCCAGCCGAGAAGGAAGCCCAGCGGGATAGACACGATCCCCGGATTGTTCAGGGGCCACACGGCGATGTCGATCCCCGGGATCATGGATGTCGGAGTCCCCGAGAACACCGGCGACAACATGATGAGCAGGATCGCCGACCCGAGGCCGCCGTACATGCTCCACACAGCGCCGCGGGTCGTGAACCGCCGCCAGAAGAGGGAGTAGAGGATGGTCGGCAGGTTGGCGGAGGCGGCGACGGCGAACGCGAGCGCGACGAGGAATGCGATGTTCTGCCCCTGCGCTCCGATCCCACCGAGGATCGCCAGGATGCCGATCACGATCACCGTGCGACGGGCCACTCGCACCTCGCCGTTGGGGTCGGCTGCGACCGGGTTGCCTGCTGAATCCTTACGCCCCTTTTGGATGACGTTGGCATAGATGTCGTGCGCGAACGATGCGGCGGCCGTGATCGTGAGTCCCGCGACCACTGCGAGGATCGTCGCGAAGGCCACGGCGGAGATGAAGCCCAGCAGGACAGGTCCCCCGAGCCGGAGCGCGAGCAGCGGTGCTGCGGAATTCACGCCTCCGGGAGCCGCGGCGATCACATCCGCACCGACCAGTGCGCCGGCACCGTATCCGAGCACGAGGGTCAGCAGATAGAACCCGCCGATGAGCCAGATCGCCCAGACGACCGATCGGCGGGCCTCCTTGGCCGTCGGCACGGTGTAGAAGCGCATGAGCACGTGCGGCAGGCCCGCAGTCCCGAGCACGAGGGCCATGCCGAGGGAGAGGAAGTCCCACGGGTTCGCGCCGTACTGCAGACCCGGGGCCAGGATCGCATCGCCCTTGTCCGAGTTCGCCACGGCGGCTTCGAGAAGGGTGTTCAGGCTGAACCCGTTGATGGCCAGCACCCAGATCGTCATGCCGACGGCGCCGCCGATCAGGAGGACCGCCTTGACGATCTGCACCCAGGTGGTGCCCTTCATGCCGCCGATCAGGACGTACACGATCATCAGGAGACCGACGACGGCGATCACAATCGATTGCCCGAGCCTTCCGTCGATGCCGAGCAGCAACGACACCAGCCCACCGGCGCCGGCCATCTGCGCCAGCAGATAGAAGAAGCACACGGCGAGCGTCGTGATCGCGGCGGCCATACGAACCGGCCGCTGCTTCAGACGGAACGAGAGCACGTCAGCCATCGTGAACTTCCCGGTGTTGCGCATCAGTTCCGCCACCAGCAGCAGTGCGACGAGCCAGGCGACCAGGAAGCCGATCGAGTAGAGGAAGCCGTCGTAGCCATTGATCGCGATGGCTCCGCAGATGCCGAGGAAGGACGCTGCGGACAGATAGTCACCCGCGATGGCGAAGCCGTTCTGCGGTCCCGTGAACGAACGGCCGGCCGCGTAGTAGTCGGCGGCCGTCTTGTTGTTGCGACTGGCCCGAATCACGATGAAAAGCGTCACCGCGACGAAAGCCAGGAAGATCGAGATGTTGAAGACCGGGTTGATATCGAGAGCGACCGGATCGACCGCCGCGCGGATCGCGTTCATGCGTGCCCCTGCGCCTTCTCGAGTTCTTCACGGATCTCGGTTGCCAATGGATCGAGTTTCCGATTGGCGAAAGAGACGTACGCCATGGTTATGCCGAACGTCGTGACGAACTGCGCGAGACCGAGGATGAGCCCGATGGTGATATCACCCCACACCCGCTGCCCCATGAACTCGGGGGCGAATGCGGCAAGAAGCACGTAGGCGAAATACCACAGCAGGAAGAAGACGGCGAGCGGGAAGATGAACGATCTCTGGGTCCGTTTCAAGGATTGGAACCGTGGAGACTGCTCGACGGCGATGTAGTCGATCTCGCCGTTCTGATCGGCGTGCGTCTGGTCACTCATGGGGCCTCCT
>JAQZBG010000110.1 GCA_029239165.1 Microbacterium sp.
CGTCGGCTTCGACGGCATCACGGTGGACGACAGCCTGCTCCACCGCACCCCGATCCGGCACCTGACCACCCTGGTGCAGCCCTTCGTGCAGAAGGGCCAAGCCGCAGCACGTGCCGCCCTGGCCATGCTCGAGGGGGCGGAGCCGCAACCGGCGTCGTTCACGTCGGAGTTGCGGGTGGGGGACACGACGGGGCCGCCGCCCACTTCGCGCTGATCCCAAGTCGTCCGAATCCGCCATACAGAGAACCCAACCTCGGCTCGCGCCCCACCTGCCGTCGAGGCGCCGTAAAAGGCCCGATTCTCTTAGGGCTCATACGGTTGTCCTTCGCGACGCCCTCGGGTGGAGTGCCGAGTTCCTTCGCGGTTTGATAAACCTCGCCGGGAGTGTGAGGGCGGATCCGCCACCTCATGCTCCCGCACCACACCGCCCAGTCAGGGATCGTCTACAGGTCGAGGGGTGTGGATAGGGCGGCGGTGGCTTCGAGGTGCACGGTGTGTCCAGCGGCCTCGAGGACAACGAGGCTCCCTCGCGGGGAATCGGACGAGCAAGTGCGGATCGTTCTTGACGCGGTTCAGGAACACAGCCGAATCACGCGCGGACAGGTCGCGGAGCTGTGAAATCTGGACGTCCGCGACACGTGTGCCCTGCTCCGTCGGCTCGTGCAGGGCGGGTGACTACAGCTCGTCGGCGAACGACGAGGGCGCACTACGTGCTCCCTGGCTGAGAAGTTCTTCCGCGACTGACGCTCGGAAACGTGAAACCTAAGGCGCGGCTCGGCGATCCGCGGCACAGAGGAATCAGTAGCCTTCCCGTAGTCTCCCCTCGTGAGTGTCGCGGAGATGACAAATCCAACCATCGAGATGCTGCGCGATCCCGGGCCGATCCACCACCTCCTCGGGAATACCACCTGGGAGCGATCCGTCTCGTGGGGCATGCCGTGGCAGTTCGACACGGCCGCTCATTGGGTTGCCGAGGCGCAGGCCTTCCGCGAGCGTCACGCCGGGGAGCAGCACACCCATCGCCTGACCACCCGGCTCGATCATGAGGTCGCGTTGTGCATTCTGGGAGGCTGGGGAATGCCCTACGAAACCGGACTTGCCGCCTTCGCTTCGCTGCAACGGGCTGGCCTACTTCATCCGGACGCCGACGTGGATGCCATCCGTGACGTGCTCCAGCGGCCCCTCTCCGTCGCCGGAGGCACTCGGCGTTACAGATTCCCAGTGCAGCGTGCGTCACGACTGCGGGCAGCACTTCACTACCTTCGCAGCGCGCCGGCGCAGCCCGACCCTGACCATCGAAGTTTCCGGGATTGGCTCGCTCAGTGCCCGGGCATCGGGCTGAAGACCGCATCATGGGTGACTCGGAACTGGCTCGACTCTGATGCGGTCGCGATCTTGGACATTCACGTGCTCCGCGCCGGGCAGACAGCGGGCGTGTTCGACCCGACGTGGACGGCGCTACGGCATTACCGCATCATCGAGCAGGCGTTCATCGATTGGGCGCACATCGGAGGGGTCCGTGTCGCGGATCTGGACGCGGTGATCTGGCGGGCCCAGGCCAGGCAGGCGCGGACGACACATCGATCACGAAGTCACCAATAACCCGAGGTTCTCCCACGTCTTCCGATATTGTCGCTGTGAACGGTTAAAGGAGGACCAATGTCGGGATCGGACGGGCCGAGCGTAGGCGTCGGAGGGGGCGGGGGAAGTGACTGCGCCGGAACGCGATTGACTCGTGTACTCGCTGGCCCGGATCCCACTGTGGTCGGTACGCTCAGCATCGGCAGTGTCCTCGCGGTGCAACTGGATCCCGGTCCGCCGGAAGCCGTCATTGTTGTCTCCGCCGGGAAGTTCGCGGGAACTGTCACCGCCGCAACGGAGCTGCGTGAATGCCTCCGACAGGGCATCCCGTTCAAGGCGACTGTGACCGACATCAGTGGCGGCGCGGTGTCGCTGCTCATCGTTGCCGACCTGTGATCGTCCATGGGGGTACCTACGCAGTTGGAGTGTCATGGCCGAACCGCTACGACCCACTGGGCGGGAGCGGGGTTCGCGCGGCGCAAGCGTTGACGTTTCTGGACCCGGTACTCGTGACTGCGGCCGACACTCAGTCCACGGCTGACCTCGAAGAGATGTTCCCGGGCAGGACTCAGATCGCGCATCGTGACCGAGCTGTGCGTTTCAACTACTTCACGCCGCTGCACCGCCCCGAGATCACGGGCGGCAACGCCGTAGTCGACACTGCGGGTACGGCCAGCGAAGCCGCTTTCGCGTTGACCTTTGGCATGATCGAGCGGGATCAGCTTCCGGTACCGCGAGCTGAGACCCAGGTCATCGATGTACAGAACCCGCGTCATCCGACGCTCGAACCCCTGCTCGCTCCGGAGGCGCGACAAGTTGTGCTCAGCGTCAACCGAGCTGAAGCGGCGAAGTTGACCGGCAGCGCCAATGAACTGACCGCTGCCGCGAAACTTCTCGACGACCCAAAGGTTATCGGCGTTATCGTCAAGAATGGCCCGCTTGGCGCGGTCGTGCACACGCGCGAGCGCCGCGTCGTTATCGGCGCTTACCCAACGCGAACTGTGTGGCCGATCGGGTCCGGTGATCTGTTCTCAGCGGGGGTCGTCGGGGCGATGTCCCTGGGTGCAGACGTCGTCGAAGCGGCGCGGATTGGGAGCGCCGCAGCAGCGCTCGGGAGCGGAGCAGGCATCGCCGCGATCCCCTTGGAAGTGCTCACTGGCACGGCTCTCGTCCGTGACGACATCGACGCCGCGACGACGCCGCAGGAGAGGCAACCAATTATCTACTTGGCCGCACCGTTCTTCACCCTCGGACAGCGATGGCTGGTCGAATTCGTTCGTGGACAACTCATCGCGATGGGTGCGCGGGTATTCAGCCCCTTGCACGATGTCGGCACGGGCGGTGACGAGGTTGCTGCTGCGGATCTGGACGGACTGCGCGGCAGCGACGCCGTACTGGCGCTTCTCGACGGGTGGGATCCCGGGACCATCTACGAAGCTGGCTGGGCGCACCGACACAACATCCCGGTTGTCGGCCTCCTCAGCACGACTGCGAGCGAGGAAGACAAGATGCTTGTCGGTTCGGGAGCTGAGATTCACCGTCATGTCGCCTCCGCGATCTACAGGGCAATCTGGATTGGCAACGGCGCTCCCGTGCACGCCGGACGGTACGCATGATCGCCCAAGCGCCGAATAGCGTCCTGCTGTTCTCCGGAGGACTCGACAGCACCGCGTTAGCGGCAATCACGCGTCCACGAATTTGCCTATACGTGGATTACGGTCAGCGCCCAGCAGCAGGAGAGAAGGCCGCCGCTGAACGCATCGCGGGGGCACTCGGGTTGCGCCTCTTGACGACGCGGCTGCCACTGACAGACTTCGGAAGCGGCCTGCTGCTCGATGACGCAACTGCAGCAACCGCAGCTCCCAGCCCGGAATGGTGGCCCTTCCGAAACCAGTTCCTCGCGACCGCAGGTGCTGCGGTCGCGGTACAGCATGATGCGTCCGAGGTGCTCGTCGGATCCGTGCTGGGCGACGGCGATCGGCACGTCGACGGGAGCGCCGGGTTTTACGACGCGGTCGACGCCGTGACCGCCATGCAGGAAGGCGGCATACACGTCCACGCCCCCGCACTCGGCCTGTCCACGGAAGATCTTCTTCGCGCGAGCGGCCTCGACGAGGCGGTGCTCGGTTGGAGCGTGTCGTGTCACAGATCCTCGCGGCCGTGCGACGACTGCCCGGGCTGCTGGAAACGGGATCGCGTGCTCCATAGCGTCTTCCCGGCAATGTATGGATGAGTCCACTCGTGCCCTCAACGCGCTGCGCGCGGCGATGCAGACTGAACGCGCCAGGGCTGCGCAGGGCCTCGCGAGTCGCGGTCGCGCGATGGGAAACGACGCGGATGTCCTCAGCGACGGTCCGCGCAGCATCAACGACATCACGCTTGACGACGACACGCTGCCAAGCGCCCCACTAATGGACGTCCTCCGCAGAAGACACAGTAGCCGCGGCGGGCCGGCACCAGCTCGGGAACAAGTACTCGCCACCCTCAGCCGTGCGGCACTCGATCGGACCACCAGGAGTCTGGGCATCCGACGCCCGTATCCGTCGCCCGGAGCGACACATCCGCACACGCTGGTCCTGCGATGTCAGGGTGTGAGCGGTCTGAACGGCTCGTGGGTTTTCGACTCCGCGTGGGCGCGGCTGCGTCCAGCGGCACGACTAGAGCACGCGACCCGGCGCGGTGCCACACAAGTGCACGCGCAACTGCGCGGAATCCAGCCCGACGCGATCGTCTGGACGATCGCGCGCCCCGAACGTCTCCTGCATCGGTACCCGTCCGGGACATCGATGCTTTGGCGGGAAGCCGGCGCGCTAGCTCAGACCGTGCACCTGGCCGCGACGGACCTTGGACTCGGCTCGTGCATCCTCGGGACCATCGGCGCAGTGCTTGACCTCTCCGATCCTTTCCCCAACTTTGTTGACACCGGCGCAATCGCCCTGTTCGGAGGTACATCGTGAACTTCACATTGACCCGAGCGTTCGCGTTCCAGGCCGCGCACATCCTTCCGTGGCACAGCGGCAAGTGCGCCCGGCTGCACGGACACAGCTACCGCTTGGAAGTCAGCGTGGCCGGCCCGCTCGACGACAATGGCATCGTGCTCGACTTCAGCGATCTCCGCGATCTCGTCGAAGACCGGATCATCACAGCGTTGGACCACACGATGCTCAATGACCGCTTCGACAACCCGACCGTCGAGAAGGTTGCAGCCTGGATCCTGACAACGCTTCACGACGAACTCGCCCTCATTTCCGGGGTACGGCTCTGGGAGACTGCAACCTCCTTCGTTGAAGTGACTCCATGAACGCGGAACCGCAGGCGCTCATCGTCAATGAAATGTTCCTATCGCTGCAGGGCGAAGGACCGAGCCTTGGTGAACACGCGATGTTCCTCAGGCTCGCTCGCTGCAACCTCGCCTGTTCATGGTGTGATACGCGCTACTCCTGGGACTGGGAGGCGTACGACGAACGAATCGAGTCGGTCCCCACCACCGTGGAGGACGTCGCTGATCGCATCACGAGGACCGTGCCGCAGCCACGGTTACTGGTCATCACCGGCGGTGAGCCGCTCCTTCAGCAGCGCGCCCTCACGATGCTCCTCCAAGATTTGACGCGATCGGCGCCGACAATGCGTGCCGAGTTCGAGACCAATGGCACCATCGCCGCCGCCGCCGATCTGAGTGCGCAGGTGCACCGGTTCGTTGTGTCACCCAAGCTCGCGAACAGCAATCTCCCGGAACATCGCCGCATTCGCCCATCAGTCTTACGCCGTTTCGCGGACCATCCGCGGTCCGTCCTGAAGTTCGTGCTGCAGGATCCGTCGGAGCTGGAGCAGGTCGACGAGATCCGCGACCTGGCAGGCTTCAGCAGCGGCCGCGTGTGGTTGATGCCGGAAGGTGCCACTGCGGCTGAGCAGACGCAGTTGCAGGCGGCGATCGCCGATGCCGCGCTGTCCCGCGGGTACAACTTTACGCCGCGCCTGCACACCCTGTTGTGGGGGCCCGAGCGGAGCCGATAACTGGGATAGCGCCGTGCCGCGGCCCCTGACCGGCTGATCGCACCACCCGTCGGACGAGGGTTCGAAGCTGACAGGGGCGCGCGGACGAAACGCGGTGCCGACCACGCTACGTCAGGCGCGCCCGGTGGGAGGGGCCCTAGGGGTCCGTGTGCGTTGCTCGTGCACGGTTCTCAGATGGCGTCAGTTTCTGCGACCAGGTCGCGGTCTCGGGTCTCGGGGAGTCGGATTGTCTGCACTAGGGCGATGTCGGCAATGAGCATCATGTAACCGGCGATCGGATAGAAGGTGCCGGTGAAGGCCGACACAAGTGCTGTGCAGATGATCGGCGCGATAACGCCTCAAAGGATCGCGGAGAACGCCGCATGCGATCGTGACAGCGGCGTAGCGATGTGGGGAGCCGATCAGCTCGGCAAACATCGTGGAGGGCGGGGACGGGGGCGCGATCCTCACCGACCTGCAGCGCTATGTCGGCGGCACGCTCGCCACCCCCGCGTACCTGCAGAAGACCGTTCAGCAGGGAGCACCGACCACGGTCTTCGCCGCCGTGTCTCCACTGCTCGAGGGCATCGGGGGTCGGTACCTAAACGAGAACACGGAAGCGTCCGTCGTCGACGAACGTCTGATGGACCCAGCGGCCCTGGTCAACACCCTTGCGCTGTACGCCCTCAGCCCGGAGAACGCAGACCGGCTCTGACCGCCTCCGAGCAGTTCCTCGCGAACTGAACCGTTCCGCAAGGGGTTCCCCAGATCAGAGCCGCGGCGTCCGACAGACAATCGGCTAACGGACGGTTGAAGCGGAACGGAGGTGAAACCCTAACCGACATCCGGGTGGTCGGCGGGAGGGACGAACTTATCGATCCACTCGAAGATGCTGGACGCGGTGGCCGCTGGCGTTGCCATTGCTGGCCCGCCCTCGTCACGCCTACCGCTGTGCACGATCGCGTTGCGCTGGTGAGAGAGGGCCTTGACGCGCTGATAGAGCTCCGGATCGGCTCGCCTAAGCGATATGTCGCAACAGGCCTCCAATACCTCATCGAGGAGCTCGGGGAGATTTGAGCGCCGTTTGAGGATCATTTCTGCAAGGGCGAGCCGGTCCGTGCCTACCGACCGCCGGATCGCTTGCTTGCTTTTCACTTCGGAAGCGACAGCGGCGACGAGAACCGCGCGATCCTGATCGTTCGCCGCCGTGGCGTCTTCGAGATGCCAGGCGTCGGCCAAAAGTGATTCAGCGACTGGGGGCTCTGTCTCGGAAGCAACGTTCACACTTATGCGATCCAGGTCTGCCCTGTCGAGTCGGAGCCGGGATGAGCGGACGGTGACCGATTGTTCCTCGCCGAGGCCGAAGATGAACTCACCAGTGTCCTGGTACTCCAGCGAAGCCACGCCATACTGCTTCGGCGGATGGCTGGACAAACCTAGCCATGACTGCGCCGGGGCGGCTGCCCGCGCGTGACGCACAAACCGACCCGCCACTTCGGACGCACGGTCAATTGCCTCGCGGAGACAGGTCTCCACCCCCTGCCGTTGTCCCTCGTCGAGATCGTCAGGCTTTTGAGCCGGGAACTCCAATTTGGTTTCGATCGCAACTTGGAAGAGCACGAGTGCGGCAGTTGCGGGATCCCGGCCCTCCTCCTGGAAGACGGGTCCGGCCTGCACGAGCGACGGAACGGGTGGATGCGGAAAGCGTTCGGGCAATCTTGAGAACGAGTCGCCATCCGTCGGCAGGCTCAGCGTTACGCGTTCTCCGCCGAATATGTATTCGAACGTTGCACCGATTGTGTCCATACCTACCCACAGTTGCGGTACCCAAAATGTCACCCGAGCCTGAGCGTCAATCACTCGGCCAGTCTTGTGCACGCGTCTGACATCGCGAACTCGAGACTCCCTGCCTTACAGGATGTGAGGCGTTGATGTGTCGCTCACGCATCAATCTGCGTGGGATGCCCAAGCTCAACTGGGCGCGACGGCAACGCGTTCGAGCTGACGCGGACTCGAGACGGCCGAATTGCACGGGTGCTTGTAGCTGCGCCGGCAGCTCACTTCGTGCGTCCGTTAGCCGGTCGTCCGCCGCGACCTCCTCCCAGGGTGGTCTGGTTCCCCTGCCGTCCCTCACCTCCTGACCAAGGAATTCTCGAGTAGCTGGTCCGCAATGATTCTCATTGAGGGGACGCTAAAGGTCACAGCGCACTGACGCTCCCCATGCGCGTCGCGTCAGCGCCGCCGCACCCCGACTCCCACCACCGCAACCAGGTTCACCGCACTCCCCACCAGGAATCCCGTGGTGCCACCCGCGACTCCAGCGATGGGCCCGAGCACCGCCATGAGCCCAGCCCCGACGACGAACCCGGCGACCGAGGCAAGGGCGACCTGGCGTGAGCGCCCAGCGGCGAGCAGCAACGCCGCCGGCACGAGTCCGACGGTGAACACCCACACCGCGACCATCAGGTACCGCAGGTCGGCGACGGCAGCAGTGCCCTCGGCGGGGTAGACGATCGGCAGGAACCACCCGGCGAGCAGGGCGACCAGGCCGAACACGACGGCGGATGCCGCAGCGAACCCGACGACGAGCAGCAGCGCTCCGCGGGAGCGCAGCGACCCACCATCGGTCCGGTGCGCGAACGCCGGGACGAGCACCTGCCCCAACGCCTGCCCGAGCATCGACGCCGGCGTCGCCAGGGTGAAGGCGGCGGCGTAGACACCGGCGTCGTGCGCCGACGACGTCACCTGCGCCGAGATCATCGTCAACTGCAGCAACCCGTTCGAGGTCACCACCGCCAGCACGTTCCAC
>JAQZBG010000111.1 GCA_029239165.1 Microbacterium sp.
CGGTGAGGGTGCCGGCTGCGGCTCCGGCGGGGAGCACGGCAGGCAGGAGCTGGGCGACAGGGGCGGGCAGTCGCCCGCCGACGAGGGTGTCGTAGTCGTGCAGCATCCGCGCGTCGTAGTCACCGGTCGCGGCGTCGATCGGGAACATACCCGACGCGTCGCCGACCCCGAGCACGCGTTCGCCCGTGAGGCGGTGGTGCACGTAGCCGGCGAGGGTGTTCACGCTCGCGATCCGGGCGAGATGCGGCTCGGCATCGAGCACGGCCTGGTGCAGGTGCGCGATCGACCAGCGCAGCGGGATGTTGACCCCGAACAGCTCCCCGAGCTCGGCGGACGCCGCACCCGTGCTCGTGTTGCGCCAGGTGCGGAACGGCACGAGCAGCTCACCGGACTCGTCGAACGCCAGGTAGCCGTGCATCATCGCCGAGACCCCGATGGCGCCGAACGTGTCGGGACGGATGCCGTGGCGCTCCTCGGCATCGTCGATCAGCGCGGCGTATGCCGCCTGGAGGCCACTCCACACCTCGCCGATCGCGTAGGTCCAGCGGCCGGCCTCGAGACGGTTCTCCCACGAGAACGACCCGGTCGCGAGGACCTCGGTCGCGTCGGAGCCGATCAGGCAGGCCTTGATGCGGGTCGAGCCGAGCTCGATGCCGAGGCTCGTGCGCCCCTCACGGATGTCGTCGAGCGCGGTCATCGGCGGGTGTCCTCCGTCTGGCCGTACACATTCTGATAGCGGTCGAACAGGCTGTCGATCGCGGCCTGGGGGATCGGGATGAGCGGTCCGGCCTCACGGGCGAGGTGCACGGTGCGGGCGACGTCCTCGACCATGACAGCGGCCTTCACGGCATCCTCCGCATCCGCGCCGATCGTGAACGGGCCGTGGTTCTGCATGAGCACGGCGCGCGAGCGGTGACCGCTCAGGGTCTCGACGATGCCGCGGCCGATCGAGTCGTCGCCGATGATCGCGAAGGGTCCGATCGGGACGGGGCCACCGAACTCGTCGGCCATCGCGGTGATCACGCAGGGGATCTCCTCGCCGCGGGCCGCCCACGCGACGGCGTAGGTCGAGTGCGTGTGCACGACCCCGCCGACGGCCGGCATGTGCCGGTAGACGTAGGCGTGCGCTGCGGTGTCGCTCGACGGGGAGCGGTCGCTGCCGGGCGTGCCGGGGACGACGTTCCCGTCGAGGTCGCACAGGATCATGTTCTCGGGCGTGAGGTCGTCGTAGCTCACGCCGCTCGGCTTGATCACGAAGAGGTCGGCACCCGGCACGCGGCCCGAGATGTTGCCGCCGGTCCAGACGACCAGGCCGTAGCGGACCAGTTCGCCGTGCAGGCGGGCGACATCCGCACGGACGGCCGCGATCGCGTGCTCGATGTCGGGTTCGAAGATGGGGGCGTCGTCGCTCACAGCTGCCTCAGGGTCGCATCCGGCCACTGTGACCGGTCACAGAAGTGTGTCACGGGAGCCTGGCGGCCGTCAAGGCTCGGGTATCAGCGAGGCGGAGCGACGGAGGCTCGGGCGACGAGCACCGGAGGGATGGGGGCGAGGGCGGATGCGGCGGCAGCCGTTCCGCCGATCGCCGCGGCGACCGCCCGACGCGCGAGCTCCTCGAAGTCCTGCCGCACGGTCGTGAGCGGCGGCCAGTAGTACGCGGCATCCGGAGCGTCGTCGAACCCGACCACGCTGACGTCACCCGGAACCGTGAGCCCCGCCTCGTGCAGGGCGCTCAGCAGCCCGAGCGCCATCTGGTCGTTCGCCGCGAACACCGCCGTGACCCCGGAACGGCGAACCGCCTCCACGGCCGCGTACCCCGATCCGGCCGACCAGTCCCCGGCGATGACCGGGCCAGGAGTCAGCCCGCGGGCCGCGAGTTCCGCGGCGAACCCCTCGGCGCGCGACTCCGCCTCGAGCCAGTCGGCCGGTCCCGCGAGGTGTGCGATGCGGGTGTGCCCGGCGTCGGCGAGCGCCCCCACCGCCAACCGCGCACCCGCCGCCTGGTCCACCGACAGTCCGGTCGTACCGAGGCCGGCGGAGTGCAGGGTCACGACCGGCACATCGATGCGCAGCGCGGCGAGCGCCTCCAGCGTCTGGGCGTGCGGGGCGACGACGACGATGCCCTCCACCCCCTGCACCACGAGGTGGTCGACCGCCGCCACGACGGCTCCGACATCCGCGGCATCCGCGAACGCCGCGCTCACCCAGTACCCGGCCTCGCGCGCCGAGGCTTCGAGCGCTGCGAGGCTCCGCGACGGCCCGTACTGCAGTGCGTCCGAGGCCAGCACGCCGAGTGTCCGCGAGCGCCGGGTGCCGAGCGCGCGGGCGGCGTTGTTCATCCGGTAGCCGAGCTCGGCCATCGCGGCGAGCACGCGCTCCTTGGTGTCGGTGGCGACGTCGGGGTGGTCGTTCAGCACCCGCGACACGGTCTGCCGGGACACCCCGGCGCGGGCGGCGACGTCGCGGACGCCGATGGATCGGCTGCGGCCGCTGCTCGTGTCACTCACGCCGACGAGTGTACGACGACCGATGCCATCGGCCCGCCGCCGTGGCACTCTGGTGACATGCGCATCGCTCTCACCGGCTCTTCCGGCAAGCTCGGCCGCGTCGTCGCGCGGGAACTCCGTGCGAACGGCTACGAGGTCATCGGCATGGACCTCACCGGCACCCGCGGCCCCGACTTCGTGCAGGTCGACCTGACCGACTACGGCCAGGTCGTCGACGCGTTCACGGCCGTCGGCGACAGGCACGACGGCATCGACGCGGTGGTGCACCTCGGGGCGATCCCGGCGCCCGGTATCCGCACCGACGTCGCGACCTTCCACAACAACATGCCGGCCACGTTCAACGTGTTCTGGGCGGCTGTGCGCCTCGGCATCGGACGCATCGTGTACGCGTCGAGCGAGACGGTGCTGGGCCTGCCGTTCGACGTGCCGCCGCCGTATGTGCCGGTCGACGAGGACTATCCGGCGCGCCCCGAGTCCGTGTACTCGCTCGTGAAGACGCTCGAAGAGCAGCTCGCGACCGAGCTCGTGCGCTGGCATCCCGACCTGTCGATCACGGCACTGCGGTTCTCGAATGTGATGGTGCCGGAGGACTACGCCGAGTTCCCCTCGTTCGACGCCGATGCCCTCGGGCGCAAGTGGAACCTGTGGGGCTACATCGACGCCCGCGACGGCGCCCAGGCGGTGCAGCGGGCGCTGGAGGTCGCAGCCCCCGGATTCGACAGGTTCATCATCGCGGCAGCCGACACCGTGATGTCGCGGCCCAACGACGAACTGCTCGCCGAGGTCTTCCCCGAGGTCCCGCGGCGCCGCGAGTTCGGCCCGAACGAGACGCTGCTGTCGATCGACCGGGCGCGCCGCGTCCTCGGCTACGACCCGCAGCACTCGTGGCGCGACCACGTCTGACGCCGGGCCTTCGGCGGCCTCAGGGACCAGGGACGCTCGGGGGTCGGCAGGTCAACGCCGGGCGATGGTCGACCCGCGGATGACCAGGCGCACGGGCAGATGGTGCGAGCCCTCGCCGATGTCGACGCCGTCGATCGCATCGAACACGCGCTGCGCCGCCTGACGTCCGAGCTGCTGCAGGTTCGCGTCGATGCTGGTCAGCTCCGGGCGGGCGTTGGTCGCCAGCACCTCCCAGTTGTCGTAGCCGATGACGGCGAGATCGTCGGGGACCGAGCGGCCGAGATCCCGCGCCGAATCGAGCACACCGCGTGCGATCTGGTCGGAGCCGCAGAACACCGCATCGATGTCGGGATGCCGCTGCAGCAGCAGCGCGCCGGCGTCCCGACCCCAGTGCTCGGTCCACTCCGACAGCATCGGGTCGCCGACGAACTCGAGCCCGGCTTCGGCGAGCGCCGACCTGGCGCCCGCGAGACGGTCCTGCGCCGCGGCGTAGGAGGGCTCCCCGGAGATGTGCGCGATGCGTCGCCGCCCGCACGAGAGCAGATGCTCGATCGCGAGCCGTCCTCCCGCGTAGTTGTCCGGCGTGAGGGACAGGTCGCGCGGATCGTCCGACGGCGCATATGCGTACACGACCGGAACCGGGATGTCCTGTCCGAGCGAAGGACGCGGGTCGGTCTGCCGACCGACGACGATGATGCCGTCGACGCGGCGGCTCAGCAGCTCCTTCAGATGGTGCTGCTCGCGGATCGCGTCGCCGCGGGCATCGCAGAGGAACACATTGATGCGCCCGGCACCGAAGGCGTCCTCCGCCCCCATCAGGATCGGGATCATGAATCGGCCTTCGAGGTCGCTGGTGAGCAGGCCCACCGTGCCGGTGCGACCGGCGAGCAGCCCTCGGGCCATCGCATTCGGAGTGAACGCGAGCTCTTCGGCGGCGGCCACGACGCGGGCCTTCGTCGCCGCCGCGACATCCCCGCGGTCATTGAGCGCCTTCGAGGCCGTGGCGATCGAGACGCCGGCATGCCGTGCCACGTCACTGAGCGTCGCCGCCTTGCCCGCCATGTCGCCGCTGCCGACCATCTCGCCCCCTGAACGTTTCTGAAAGGTTATCGGAGCGATGCTTGACCACCGCGCTCCATTCACGATATACCTTTTCGAAAGCGGTTTCGGAGTTTTCGAAATCACACCTCAGCTCGACACTGCCGTCGCTCGCCGACCGCATCCACTCACCGAAGAGTCCTGGAGGCAATCCCATGAACACCCCCCGACGACGGGCGCTCCGCCGCACCGCCACCATCCTCGCCGTCACCGGCCTGCTCGCCGTCCCGCTGGCGGGCTGCGCAGCAGGCGACGACCCCGCCGGCCCGAGCGAGGAGATCCCCGCGGAAGGCGTCGACGACGGTTCGACGCTGACGCTCTGGACACGCGCTCCCATCGAGCGCCAGGCCAAGCTGCTCGTCGATGCGTACAACGACTCGCACGAGAACCAGGTCGAGCTCACGGTCGTCCCGAACGACGACTACGTCGCCAAGGTCGGCGCGGCCGCCGGTTCCGGGGGACTCCCCGACCTCTTCGCCGCCGACATCGTCTACGTACCGAACTGGGCGCAGCAGGGACTCTTCGCCGATCTGTCCGCGCAGATCGACGGTCTCGACTTCAAGGACGACATCAACCAGGGCCACCTCGACGCCGGCACCGTCGACGACAAGGAGTACGTGCTGCCGTTCGCGCTCGACCTCTCGATGCTGTTCTGGAACAAGGAGCTGTTCGCCGAGGCCGGGCTCGACCCCGAGAAGGCGCCGGCCACGCTGGAAGAGTTCTCCGAGGCCGCACAGGCGGTGCAGGCGCTGGACAAGCCCGACACCTACGGCACCGCGACGGGCCTGAACTGCGGCGGCTGCCTGGTCTTCACGTGGTTCCCCTCGGTCTGGGCCTCCGGCGAAGAGGTCATGAGCGACGACGGCGCCGAGTCGCTGCTGAACGGTGACGCGGCTCAGGCCGTGTACGACACGTGGGCCGAGCTGGAGGAGGCCGGCGCGGTGCTTCCGAGCTCCACCGACGAGACCGGCCCGACGTGGACAGCGGCGTTCAGCGAGGGCAAGGTCGGCGTGATGCCGTTCCCGGCGACGCTGCTCCCCTCGCTGGAGTTCGATGCGGGCGTAGCCGGCATCCCGGGAGTCGACGGCGGCGTCTCGACCTTCGTCGGCGGCGACGGCATCGGCATCTCGAAGGACTCGAAGCAGTCCGCGCAGGCCTGGAACTTCCTCGACTGGATGATGTCCGAGGAGGCACAGGTCGAGGTGCTCGCGAAGGACGGCAACGCGGTGTCTCGCGGTGACCTCGCCGACAACGAGTACGCGGCGGCCGACCCCCGCCTGGTCACGATCAACGAGGTCGCAGCGCAGGGCAGCACGCCCGTGGCGCTGAACTTCCAGCAGGCTTTCAACGCCCCTGGCAGCCCGTGGCTCACGCTCGTGCGCAACCGGGTTCTGAACGGCGAGGACTCCGTCGACGCCGACAACGAAGAGATCACCGCCATCCTCGGGCAGTGATCCTCCCGGCGGGCGGCGCACCATGACGCGCCGCCCGCCGCTCCCTCGACCGCAGCGACAGCATCGACGAAAGAGAACCCGATGACCTCGACCGCACCCCCGCTGCGCCGCCGACGCGCGCGCACCGGATTCGGCGGCCCCGTGCAGGGCTGGCTGTACGCCGCTCCCACCGCGATCTTCGTGGCGCTGCTCTTCGTGGTCCCGCTGATCCTGGTGCTGCAGATGTCGGCATCCGACTGGCCGCTCCTCAGCGGCAACCAGGGCCTCAACTTCCCCGAGAACTACGTGGATGCCGTCGATCACCGCCTCTTCTGGGACAGCATCCGCTTCACCCTGCTGTACACGGTCATCACCACCGTGCTGCTGATCGGCCTCGGTCTCGGACTCGCGCTGCTCGTGCAGGAGTCGACCCGTTGGAAGGGCCTCCTGCGCACGGCATTCCTGATCCCGAGCGCTCTGGGCCTGGCATCCGCCTCGCTGCTCTTCTACGTGCTGTACTCCCCCATCGCCGGGCCCTTCGCGGGACTCATGAAGTCGTGGGGCATCACGTTCCTCGGCACCCCCGACGGCGCACTGTGGTCGACGATCTTCCTCATCGTGTGGCGGTTCGCCGGCTTCTACATGCTGCTGATGCTCGTCGGTCTGCAGGGGATCCCCGACGACATCTACGAGGCGGCGCGCATCGACGGCTCGAGCGCGTGGCAGACCTTCCGCCACATCACGGTGCCGCTGCTGAAGCCGACGTTCGCGCTCACCACGGTGATGTGCGTGACCGGATCGCTGCTCGCGTTCGAGCAGTTCTACATCCTCACCAAGGGAGGCCCGGACAACAGCACGATGACCGTCGTGCAGCTGATCTACAACGTGGCCTTCCAAGGGCAGAACAGCCTCGGCATCGCCGGTGCCCTCTCGGTGATCGTGCTCCTCGCGCTCATCGTCATCAACGTCTTCCAGTTGCGCGCCTTCCGGCGTCCGGACGAGAGCTGACCCGCATGTCTCAGACACTGACCCGCACCATCGTCGCGCCGGATCATCAGCCGACCGCGCCCCGGTACCGCTCGAAAGCAGCCCGCATCGTCTACGGGATCCCGTACTGGGTGTTCACGACGGCTCTCGCGGTGATCTTCCTCTACCCGCTCATCTGGACCGGCGTCTCGTCGGTCAGCCCCATGGCGGGCACGAGCCAGACCGACGGCTGGGGCTTCGGCAACTACGCCGCCCTGGGCGAGTACCAGGCGGGCATCTGGGTCTACCTCGGCAATTCGCTGTTCGTCTCGGTTCTCACGGTCGCGCTCACGCTCTTCATCTCGCTGCTGGGGGGCTACGCGTTCGCCCGGTTCTCGTTCCCCGGCAAGAACGCGCTGTTCCTGCTGACCCTCGCGATCCTGATGGTGCCGTACGCGACCCTGCTCATCCCGCTGTACGTGATCCTCAACGCGGTCGGCCTGCAGAACTCGCTCGTCGGTGTCGCGCTCGTGATCACGATGTTCCAGCTGCCGTTCTCGATGTTCATGATGCGCATCTCCTTCGAATCGATCCCTCGCGAGATGGACGAAGCCGCGATGGTCGACGGATGCTCCAGCTGGGGTGCCCTGTGGCGCGTGCTGCTCCCGGCGGTCAAGCCGGGCCTGGTCACCGTGGGACTGTTCGCGTTCCTCACCGCATGGAACGACTTCATGGCTCCGCTGATCCTCATCAACGACTCGAACCGCATGACGCTGCCGCTCGCGGTCGCGAACCTCCGTGGACAGGTGCAGGGCGTCGTGGACTACGGCGCCACCGAAGCAGGCGTCGTCGTGCTGGCGCTCCCCTGCATCGTGCTGTTCCTGATCCTCCAACGACACTACGTGCGCGGCTTCATGTCCGGCGCCTTCAAGGGATGACGATGTTCGACACCACTGCACCGGCAGCTCCGGTCGTACCCACACGCGGGCGCCTGCGCCCCCTCGGCCTTGACGCCGTGCGCATCACGGGCGGGTTCTGGGGGGATCGCCAGGTCGTCAACGGCAACGCGACGCTCGACCACATCGAATCGCGCCTGGAGTCGGAGGGCTGGCTGCCCAACTTCGACCTCGCCGCCGCCGGCACGCTGCCCGAGGGCCGCCGCGGACGCGAGTTCGCGGATTCCGAGATCTACAAGTACCTCGAGGCGCTGGCGTGGGAGATCAGACGGACGGATGCCGCAGCCGGCTCTTCCCTGGAGCAGCGTTTCCGCGACGTCGTCTCGCGGGTGGCCGCCGCGCAGGAGCCGGACGGCTACCTGAACACGATGTTCGGACGCCCCGGCCAGGGCGAGCGCTGGTCGGATCTGGAATGGGGACATGAGCTGTACTGCCTCGGACACCTCTTCCAGGCCGCGGTCGCCCGGCACCGCACGAGGCCGGATGCCGACGACGGACTCGTCGCGGTCGCCCGACGCGCCGAACTGGGTCGCGCGCTCGGCGAGCAGCGCTACATCGATCTGGCGGCACTGTTCGTCGAACGGCACGGTCGTGGCTCGCTGGGTGAGATCGAGTGGGGACAGGAGTACTTCCAGGACGACGTGCCCGTGCGTGCAGCGGAAGCCCTGCGCGGGCACGCCGTGCGCGCGAACTACCTGGCCTCGGGCGCCACCGACGTCGCGATCGAGCTCGCCGACGACGGCCTGCTCGAGGCCCTTCGCGGACAGTGGGACCGCACGCTCGAGCGCCGGACCTATGTCACCGGCGGCCAGGGGTCGCACCACCAGGACGAGGCGTTCGGCGCCGACTGGGAGCTGCCGTCCGATCGCGCCTACTCCGAGACGTGTGCAGGCGTCGGATCGGTCATGTTCTCGTGGCGGCTGCTGCTCGCGACCGGGGACACCCGGCACGCCGACCTCATCGAGCGGACACTCTTCAACGTGGTGGCGACGTCTCCCGCGCCGGACGGGCGGGCGTTCTACTACGCGAATACGCTGCACCAGCGGGTTCCGGGAGCACCGGCCGATCCGGAGGGGACGTCCAAGCGCGCCTCCTCGTCGCTGCGCGCGCCGTGGTTCGAGGTCTCGTGCTGCCCGCCCAACGTGGCGCGGACCTTCGCGAGCCTCGCGGCCTACGTCGCGACCGCCGACGACGAGGGCGTGCAGCTGCATCAGTACGCGCCGTCGACGGTGCGCACGACTTTGCCCGACGGCCGGCGGGTCGACTTCGACGTGGTGACGGGCTACCCCGTCGACGGCCGCGTCCGGGTGACGATCGCAGCGGATGCCGAGTTCACGCTCACCCTGCGCGTACCGGCCTGGGCGGAGGGCGCGACCGTGCGGGTCGACGCCGGCGGCGAGAGCGGACGGTATCCGGCAGCCCCGGGCGCGGTCGCGGTGCGCCGGGCCTTCCGCGCCGGCGATGTGGTCGAGCTGACGCTGCCCCTCGTCGCCCGAGCGACGAGCGCCGATCCTCGCGTGGATGCCGTGCGCGGCTCCGTCGTGATCGAGCGCGGCCCCGAGGTGCTGGCGCTGGAATCTCTGGACTTCGGCGCGGATGTGGTCGACGCGGTGGTCGCCGGCGAGCCCGTCGTCTCCGGTGGGCAGGTGCGGCTGCCGGTGCGGAACCGTGCCTCCGGGGAAGTCGCGGACGCCCTGCTCGTTCCGTACCACGACTGGGCTCAGCGCGGTCCGTCGACCATGCGCGTCTGGATCCCGACGACCTGACCCCCGCTTCCGGGGGCTACTCCCGTTTCCGAGTGACCGCCCGCTGCAGCAGCACGAACACGAGCAGGATGCCGCCGGTGATGATGGTCGTCATCTCCGGAGGGATGCCGCCGTCCCGGGTGATCAGCACGTTCATCAGCCCGAGCACCAGCGCACCGACGACCGAGCCGAGCACGTACCCGTAGGCCCCGGTCAGCACGGTGCCGCCGATCACGGCTGCCGCGATCGCGTCGAGCTCCCAGCCGATGCCGGTGATGTTCTGGGCGGTGCCGAGGCGCGCCGTGTAGAGCACGGCGGCGAGGCCGGCGAGCGAACCGCTGATCACGTAGACCAGCACCTTGGTCCGGTGCACCGGCAACCCCATCAGGAGCGCCGAGCTCTCGGACCCGCCGATCGCGTACACCGTGCGGCCGGTGCGGGTGCGGTGCAGCACGAAGAACGCCACTGCGACGACGATCACGGCGATGAGCACCGCCGGGGTGATCACCAGGTCGTTGACCTTCGGCCCGTCGACCACCTTGAGCTGCACGCCGATCCAGCGGATGGGCGACTCCTCGCCGAGTCGCTCCGGCTTGGTGCTCAGCAGCGAGGCGAGCCCCCGCCCGAGGAACATCATCGCCAGCGTCGCGATGAACGGCTGCACGTCGAAGTACCGGATCAGGATGCCGGACACCACACCGAACAGCGCGCCGATCCCGATCATGGCGACGATCACGGCGAGCGCGTTCCAGCCGGCGTTCGAGAGCATCACCCCGGCGACCGAGGACAACGCGATGATCGATCCGACCGACAGGTCGATGCCGCCGGTGAGGATGACGAAGGTCAGCGCGACGGCGAGCACGATCAGGTGCGCGTTGTTGATGAGCAGGTTCGACAGCGTGTTGGCCTGCACGATGCGTCCGTAGGCGATCTCGCCGAACACGACCATGCCCACGAAGATGACCACCGAGGCGATGGTGGGGAGCACCGACGGGTTAGCGGTGATCACGCGTCGGATCCTGTCGAGGGGCGTCTCCGTCTCGTTCGGGGCGGGGGTCGCGGTTGCCACGCTCATGCGGACACCTCCTCTTTCCGTGCGGCCGGTTCGACCGGTGCGGAGCGGCGTCTCCTGCGGAACCAGCTGCGCACGCGTTCGGACTGGAGCAGGCACAGCGCGACGATCACGATGGCCTTGAACGCCGGCGTCGCCGACGACGAGATGCCGAGGTAGAGGACGGTCTTGTCCAGGGTCGCGATGAGCAGCGCCCCGACGAACGCCCCGCTCAGCGAGAACTTGCCTCCGGCGAGCGAGGCCCCGCCGATGACGACGGCGAGGATCGCATCGAGCTCCAGCTGGTAGCCGGTGCGGGAGATGTCGACGGTCATGACGCTGCCGACCGACATGATGCCGGCGACACCGGCCAGGATCCCGCTGAGGATGTACGTCGTCAGCAGCAGCCCCTTCGGCTTGATGCCGGCCATCCGACTCGCCCGCGGGTTGATGCCGATGGCCTCGATCATGAGGCCGAGGGCGCTGCGGCGCACGACCCAGCCGACCGCGAGCACCAGCAGCACCGCGAGGATGAACACGACCGGGATGCCGAGCACGAAGCCGTTCGAGATCCAGCGGAACGCCTCGTTGGACGCGGTGGTGTTCTGGCCGCCGGTGATGACCTTCGCGATGCCGCGCCCGGCGAGCATCAGCACGAGGGTCGCGATGAACGGCTGCAGCCCGACGTAGGCGACGAGGACGCCGTTGACCGCCCCGAGGATGCCGGTGATCAGCAGCGCGAGCCCGATGGCGCCGAGCGCCCCGCCCACCCCGGCCGACGGGTCGGCCGCACTGAGGAACTCCATCGACACGGCCCCCGCGACGGCCATGAGCGACCCGACCGAGAGGTCGATGCCACCGGTGGCGATCACGAGTGACATCCCCATCGCGATCATCATGATGGGCGCCGCCTGGCGCAGGATGTCGATGACGTTGCCGACGAGGTTGCCGTTGTTCGGGTTGATGGACACGGCGAGGTACGTCGGATCCTTGAGCACGTTCAGGGCGAGCAGCGCGGCGATGGCGACGATCCCCCAGAAGAAGGGCTTGCGGATCAGGTCGCGCCAGATGGTCGAGCCGGTTGCGGCGGTCATCGCGCTGCCTCCTTGTCAGTGGTGTGAGCGATGCTATCCGGCAGCGCGCCGTCGGCTTCGTCGAGGGTCTCCGCGGCCGCTTCCACGCCGTGCGCGGCGATCACGTCGACGACCACCTGGGCGGTGACGTCGGGTCCGTTCTGGAGTTCACCGATCTTGCGGTGATCCTTCAGCACGACGATCCGCTCGGACAGCCGGACCACCTCCTCGAGCTCCGATGAGATGAAGACCACCGCGACGCCCTCCTCGGCGAGTTCGGCGACCGCCTCCTGGATCTCGGCCTTGGCGCCCACGTCGATGCCGCGGGTCGGCTCATCGAGGATGAGGAGTTCGGGGCGCGTCGCCAGCCAGCGTCCGAGCAGCACCTTCTGCTGGTTTCCGCCGGAGAGGTTCTTGATCATCCGGTCGGGGTCGGCAGGGCGCACGTTCAGCTGCGCGATGTACTTCTCGACGATCGCGTCCTGCTCCTTGCGGGGCATGGGTCGCGCCCACCCGCGCTCGGCCTGCACCGCGAGGATGATGTTCTCGCGCACGGTCAGGTCTCCGACGATGCCCTCGTCGCGGCGGTTCTCGGTCGAGAACGCGATGCGCAGTGCGAGCGCCTCGGCGGGCGACTTCAACTCGACGCGGCGGCCGTGCAGTTCGATCGTCCCGCCGTCGGTGCGGTCCGCTCCGTAGAGCAGCCGGGCGAGCTCGGTGCGTCCGGATCCGAGCAGGCCGGCGACGCCGATCACCTCGCCGGGGCGGATGTCGAGATCGGTGGGCTCGACCGCACCGCGACGCGTGATGCCGGATGCCGACAGCAGCGGCTTCTCCTCGGCGTCACGGGGGGCACGTCGACGGTTGCCGCCGAGCGACTTCAGCGCGTCGAGGTCCTTGCCGATCATGGTCGAGATGAGCGCCCTGGTCGCGCAGCGAGCGGATCACCGTGAAGAGGCCGTCGACCTCGGCGGCGTCCAGGCTCGATGTGGGCTCGTCGAGGATGAGGACCTTGGCCTTGATCGCCATGGCCCGGCTGATCGCGACGAGCTGCTGCAGCGCGATCGAGAGCGTGGAGAGCGGACGGCGGGTGTCGAGGTGTCCGAGCCCGAGTCGGCTCAGGGCCTCGGTGGCCGCGCGATGGGTGGCCGACCAGTTGATGCCGAACGGGCCTCGGCGCTCGTGCCCGAGCATGACGTTCTCTCCGATGGAGAGGTTCGGCGCCAGGTTGACCTCTTGGTAGACGGTCGAGATGCCGGCGTCCTGGGCGTCTCCGGCTCCCGTGAAGCTGCGCTCCAGGCCGGTCACCACGATCGATCCGGAGTCGATCCGGTAGACGCCGGTGAGGGCCTTGATCAGCGTCGACTTGCCGGCGCCGTTCTCTCCCATGAGCGCGTGCACCTCGCCAGGGAACAGGCGGAAGTCGACCCCGTCGAGCGCTTTGACGCCGGGGAATCCGATCGATATCCCGCGCATCTCGACGATGGGGAGTTCTTCGTTCATCGCTGTCTCTCCGTCCGGGTGCCCGGGTGGCGCTGGCGGGCGCCACCCGGGCAGGGTGCCGGATCACTCCGGCGTCTGGTTCAGTACTTGCGGTCCGCCAGGTCAGTACTTGCGGTCCGCCAGGACGGCCTTCGCGGCTTCGGCGGAGTCGAACGCCTCGCTCGGGACGACGATGTACGACTCGACCTCGTCGCCGGCGAGCGCCTTCTCGACGACCTCCATGGCGGTCTCGCCGAACAGCGGGTTGTATTCGTGGACGTAGCTGAGCTGACCGTCGGCGAGCGCCTGCATGGCGTTCTTGGTGCCGTCGATCGTGGCGATCTTCACGTCCTCCCCGACGACGAGGCCCGCTTCCTCCGCGGCCTGCGCGGCGCCGAGGCCCATCTCGTCGTTCTGCGCGAACACGAGCTGGATGTCGTTGTCCGCCGACTTGAGCATGGTCTCGAAGACGCTCTTGCCCTCTTCCGCCGACCAATTGGCGGTCTGCGCGTCGAGCTTCGTCAGCGCGGCGTCGCCGAGGCCTTCGTCGAAGCCCTCGTTGCGCTCGTTCACGACACCGACGCCGGCCGGCCCTTCGAGGACGACGTAGTTGCCGCCCTCGGGGAAGGTGGCGGCCGCCCACGTGCCGACCTCCTTCGCGACCTCGACGTTGTCGGGGGCGATGCGGGTGACGTAGAGGCTGTCGTCGTCGGGCTCGATGCCGCGGTCGAGCAGGATCACCGGGATCTCGGCCTCCTGAGCGCGCTTCAGGGAGTCCTCCCAGCCGGAGGCCTCGGTCGCCGACAGCAGGATCACGTCGACGCCCTCGTCGACGAACGACGTGAACGCGTCGATCTGCGACTTCTGGTCGAGGTTGGTGGCGGGTGCGTACTTGAGCTCGTATCCGGCTTCCTCCGTGAAGGTGTCCTGGATGTTCTGCTCGTTGGCCTCGCGCCATGCGCCCTCGGGGCCGACGGCGACGAAACCGACCGTGGTCAGCTCGTCGGATGCGCCGTCTCCACCGGCGTCGCCGTCGGTGCCTCCGGACGAGCAGGCGGCAAGGCCGATGGTGAGTGCGCCGGCTGCGACCAGACCGAGCGCGATACGGGTGCGCTTCTTCGCGGACATGTTCTCCTCCTTGAGACGCCGGTAGTCAGCCCGGCAATGGTGGACCTGACGTGGTCCCTTTCGTGAGTGCAGGACAGCAGCACTGCCTATCCTGCGGCGATGTTACCGGGAACAATTTCTGGAACACAAGGATTGTTCCAAGAATCAGGAATGTTCCAGGAGCCGGTTCTTGTTACCGCTCACAGTTCCGCGTCAGGACCCGGATCCGCGGCGATCATCTCCACGACCGTGTCGACCGTGACGCCGGGCCCGTTGCTGAGTTCGCCGATCTTCTCGCGGTCCTTGAGGACGATGATGCGGTCGCTCAGGCGGACGACCTCCTCCAGTTCCGAGGAGATGAAGACCACAGCTACCCCGTCGCCGGCGAGCTGGCTGATGCGGCGCTGCACGTCGAGCTTCGCCGCGATGTCGATCCCCCGCGTCGGCTCGTCGAGGATGAGCACGTGCGGACGAACGGCGAGCGCGCGCGCCAGCAGCACCTTCTGCTGCGTCCCGCCGGAGAGCAGCTTGACGGGTCGATCGAGGTCGGCGGGAGACAGATGCAGCGCCTCGACATACGTGTCGACGATCGCCGCCTCCTCGGCCGTCGACAGCGGGCGCGCCCAACCGCGCAAAGCCTGCAGCGACAGGATCATGTTCTCCCGGGCGGTCAGATCGCCGATGATGCCCTGCGTGCGTCTGCTCTCGGCCGACAATGCGATGCGATGGCGCAGCGCGGCCGACGGGTTGCGCAGTTCCACACGTTCGCCGTCCACCCACAGCTCGCCGCTGTCGGTCCGCGTCGTGCCGCTGAGCAACGACGCGAGCTCCGAGCGCCCGGATCCGCGCAGGCCCGCCAGCCCCACGATCTCGCCCCGCTGCACCTCGAAGTCGGTCCGTTCGAATTCGCCTCGACGCCCGACATCGGTGGCGCGCATCGCGGGTTCGCCGTCCGACGCGTAGTGATGCGCCTTGCGTTCCGAGCCCAGCGCCCGCAGGCCGTCGAGGTCCTTCCCGAGCATCTTCGAGATCAGGTCGGCGCGCTCGAGATCCCGCGTGGCGTACTCGCCGATCCGCCGACCGCCGCGCAGCACCGTCATCCGGTCGCTGATCGCGAAGGCCTGCTCGAGGAAGTGCGTGATGAAGAGGATGGCCACCCCGCGCTCTCGCAGACCGCGGATCACCCGCATGAGCGTGGCGACCTCCGTCTGGTCGAGACTCGACGTCGGCTCGTCGAGCACCAGCACCCTCGGGTCGTCCACGACGGCGCGGGCGAGGGCGACGAGCTGCTTCTGCGCCGGCGTGAGCATCGACAGCGGCGTCTTCGGGTCGAGGTCGTCGAGCCCCAGTCGCACCAGGGCACCGGCGGCATCCTCTCGCGTCCGCTTCCAGTCGATGCCGAAGTACCCCCGGCGCTCACGGCCGAGCATGACGTTCTCGGCGACACTGAGGTTCGGGGCCAGCTGCGTCTCCT